>JAJYFT010000005.1 GCA_021790815.1 Actinomycetes bacterium | reverse complement strand
AAAGCGTCGGCACTAACAACGCTAGATACCCCAGAAGAAGTAGTAACTGTAATATCTACCTTGCCAGATCCAGCAGGTGATGTGGCAGTAATAGAGGTACTTGAATTAATAGTAAAGCTAGTGGCAGGGTTTGATCCAAAGTCAACAGCTGTTGCACCACTAAAGTTAGATCCTGTGATTGTCACACTTGTTCCACCAGTTGTTGGTCCTGATGAAGGAGTAATTCCTGTTACTACTGGGCTTCCTTGTATGGGACCTCCATAGGTAAGTGCGTTGCCATAATTATCAACTGCCATACAGAAGGTGGTTGTAGGACAAGATACTGAGGCGAGATCGTTAGCCTCATCAACATTAACCGGGGTTGACCAAGTAATCCCGTTATAGGAAAGTGCGTTGCCATAATTATCAACTGCCATACAGAAGGTGGTTGTAGGACACGACACTGATTCGAGCCAGTTTATTTGACTAATACTGAATGGCGTTGACCAAGTACTCCCATTAGAAGTAACTACATAGCCCGATCCATCAACTGCTTCGCAAAAGGTGGCTGAAGGACACGACACTGAGGTAAGTACATAGCCACTATTATCAACATTAACTGGGCTTGACCAAGTACTTCCGTTAAAGTTAAGTGCGTTTCCATTTTGATCTACTGCCATACAGAAGGTAACTGTAGGGCACGACACTGAATCGAGATATGTATTTCCATCAACATAAACTGGGCTTGACCAAGTACTTCCGTTAAAGTTAAGTGCGTTTCCATTTTGATCTACTGCCATACAGAAGGTAACTGTAGGGCACGACACTGAATCGAGATAGTTAGTCCCATCAATATTGACAGGTGTTGACCAAGTACTTCCGTTATATGTTAGTGCGTTTCCATTTTGATCTACTGCCATACAGAAGGTAACTGTAAGACACGACACTGAGGTAAGATAGTTGGTCCCATCAATACGGACTGGGCTTGACCAAGTACTGCCGTTAAAGTTAAGTGCATAGCCGCTATTATCTACTGCCATACAGAAGGTGGTTGTAGGACACGACACTGAGTTGAAAGGGTTATAAACGTCAACACCAACAACTGTTGACCAAGTACTTCCGTTAAAGTTAAGTGCATTGCCGCTATTATCTACTGCCATACAGAAGGTGGCTGTAGGACACGACACCGAGTGAAGACCATTGTTCCCATCAACATTAACTGGGCTTGACCAAGTACTCCCGTTAAAGTTAAGTGCATTGCCGCTATTATCTACTGCCATACAGAAGGTGGCTGTAGGACACGAGACTGACTGAAGACCATTGTTCCCATCAATACGGACTGGGCTTGACCAAGTACTGCCGTTAAAGTTAAGTGCATAGCCGCTATTATCTACTGCCATACAGAAGGTGGCTGAAGGACACGAGACTGAATGAAGACCATTGTTCCCATCAATACGGACTGGGCTTGACCAAGTACTTCCGTTAAAGTTAAGTGCATTGCCGCTATTATCTACTGCCATACAGAAGGTGGCTGTAGGACACGACACTGAGCTGAGTGCATAGACACCATCATCAACCTTAACTGGGCTTGACCAAGTACCCCCGTTAAAGTTAAGTGCATAGCCACTATTATCAACTGCCATACAGAAGGTGGCTGTAGGACACGACACTGAGCTGAGTGCATAGCCACTTTCATCAACATTAACTGGCCTTGACCAAGTACTCCTGTTAAAGTTAAGTGCATAGCCACTATTATCAACTGCCATACAGAAGGTGGCTGTAGGACACGACACGGAGTGAAGATCGCCACCGCCAGCGTTAGGAATGATTTTAGTGGGGGCTGACCAGGTTAAATTTGTCGCACTGGCTGGTTGTACACCTGTGATGTAGATCATTGTGGCAGTAGACAAAAGCACAACTGAAATTAAAAAAAGTAGCTTGATGAACATAGACGGACTCAAATTAGGCCCAGGTACTCTCTCAGATGTTTTATTCAATCTAACTTGGATGGTATTGCTCATTTGCGCATAATCCTTTCATAGACTTGACCCCTAAAACCAGACGCACTTCAGATGCTATTTTTGTAGCTGGCGCTTGTGCAAATTGTTGTTCAAATTGGCGATACTGGCGTTAGAGCACCAATGCGGTAATTGTCAGGCCTGTTGTCGCATTAATAAGTTTAACTAGCTATAGGTAATTGGTCAAGTGGTTTGTTTGATTTTGCTCCGACTTTTGCAAAGGTGTTTGGAACAAATGAGTTGATTTTATTGCATTACCAACATATAACACATTGCGGTAATCATCACGTAAGAACTCAACTAATAGAGTCATCTTGGAATTACAGACATCACCCATATGTGGGAATAGGACTTCAAAAACGTCAAGAAGGAGCAAGTATTAAAACTATAGAGCGTTCATATAATGCTCAGAAACGCCTTAGTTGTCGTACTGGAAATTAGTTACCGACAAGACAAATACCAATGTTGCAATTACAGCTGTTGCAAGAGAGCTAGCAGGCTTTCTATGGGCAGAGATGGTTGCAACGGACAAAAAGATCTCGTGACAGGTTTGAGACGGCCGAAACTGGCAGATAAGATCCCCGATTTAACTATGCACCATGCACATTTGTGCAAATGGGCGTATATAGTGTGGGGCACCTATCCGCGAAAAGCTGACATGCGTTTAAAATACGCGAATACGAGAATGGCGAAGTGTCTAACACTACTGTCAAACCTGTCACGACACTATCTCAGGAAGAAACAATGATTTAAATTCAATTAGAAATAACACATACCTACTTAACAATTTGATGTCTTACTTGTTTGTTGCTAACATTGTTGAATAAATACGACCTGCAACTAAAGAAACAGTATGCGAAACCTTACTCTCCATACGAGTTAATTAATCCATAGAATTACCTGGCAGGTGAGAATACCCACAGATATGCCAGAAGAGCCGTATTTATTAATACTTATATGGCTAATAGGATACGAATGGCATGAGATAGGGTCTGCGAAGGAGTTTTGGAGTCCGACGCCTTATATGGATATTTCGGAATGAAATGTGATTGCTAAAGGAGGAGAAACCATGAAATTTCAATTCAGGGTGTTATTGGTTTTATTGACATGTATTTTAGGTTTTGGAGTTGTCGTATTTAGTCCTTCGCCAGCAGTGGCCGCTGGTACATGGTCGGCAGCAGATTATATTGATTCAAGTTATAACCCAGCCTTTACATCAATGTCATGTTCCTCGCAAACATACTGTCTTGCAGTTGATGGAAGTGGAACTACGTTTACATATAATGGATCGACTTGGTCAAGTGGAGTTCAGATCGACAATGAAGTCAACGGTAATGGAAATCAAATTAATTCCATATCTTGCATCTTAAATACTACTTCATGTGTGGCCGTAGACAGCCAAGGCTATGCTGTAAGCGGCACGAATGGATTAAGGAGTGCTCCGGTGCTAATAACTGGAACTGGCGCTTCGACACCTGGTGCGTTATCTTTAAATTCAGTGTCATGTCCCAGTCAGAATTTTTGTATGGCAGTTGATAGTAACGGAAATGCATTTACTTATAATGGATCTGTTTGGTCAACTGCTGTAGCTTTTGATCCAAGCACAAATGTTAAGGCGGTTTCGTGTCCGAGCTCGAATTTATGTGTTGCGGGTGACGTGAATGGATATGTTTTTACTTATAACGGTTCAAGTTTTGGCTCAGGCAAGTTGGTTGACACTTCTGGGGGCAATAATTACTCTGTTGCTAGTATATCCTGCCCAGTTCCCAATTTTTGTATGGCTATTGACCAGGGTGGGAATGCCTTATCATTTAATGGATTATCTTGGACTACGCCAACGTTAATAGTTCCAGATTATTCTTCGCTTTCTACTATTTCCTGTCCAAGTTCGAGCTTTTGTCTTGCAACCATTAATACTTCAGGAGGGTCTTCATACTTTGGTTACGTTGTAATGTATTCGAATGGTGTTTGGTCAAGCCCACAAAGTGTTGATACAACGGGAAACGCGGTAGTAGCCGGCGCGTGTCCATCTATTGCTTTTTGTATTGCTGGTGATGATGGAAATGGAAACGTGTTTATCTATAATGATTTGAATATCCTTCCGAGCGCACCGCAAAGTGTTACGGCAACTCCGTCTAATGCTTCCGCAAATTTGTCTTGGCAATTTCCGAGTTCTCAAGGTGCTTGTTCAGTCTCCAGCTATCAAATAAATGTATATTCTGGAACGACATTGGTAAAAACTGTTTCTATTAGTGCCCTCACGGCAACAGTTACGGCCTAACTAATGGCCAAACTTACACATTTACTGTATCTGCGATTAACTGTGATGGAGCTTCAGTCGCCTCGCCAGCTTCCGTGCCAATAATACCCTCAGCACCAACTACGCCTTATCCTTATAACCCACTTTCTCCCTATAGAATCTGTGATTCAAGAACACCTAATAACCTAACTGGGACTAATGGGCAGTGCAATGGAAAGCCTATTACACAAGGAATGAAGCTAACTATAAACGTCTCTGGAACTAACCCGAATGGAACAGCTTCTGTAGGAGTACCATCATCTGGAGCTGACGCTGTTATTTTAAATGTGACGGTAACCAATCCAACTCAGGTATCTTATCTAACAGTTTTCCCAAGTGGGACAAACCCGCCTCTTGCCTCAAATGTTAACTTTGCTCCCGGACAAACAGTTCCGAATCTAGTTCAGGTTGCACTTCCTAGCTCTGGGATGATTTCAATATATAATTCCCTTGGAACTACAGATATAATCGTTGACGTTGAAGGCTATGTTGGATCAGCACCAAGTGGTGAAGGACTTTATAATCCTCTTTCGCCTAGTAGGATATGTGACACTCGTCCAAATATGTCGATGCCTTACTCTGGGAGTACACTCGGTGCAGGTTCAACCTTAAGTATTCAAGTGGACGGTAAAGGTGGTGTGCCGTCATCAGGAGTTTCGGCAGTAGTTCTTAACGTTACAGAAACGAATGCAACTGCAACGAGTTACTTGACTGTTTGGCCTGATGGAACTTCTAGGCCATTGGCTTCTAACTTAAACTGGGTTCCTGGGCAAACTAGTCCTAATAGAGTTGTAGTGCCTGTTGGTTCTACTGGAATGGTATCAATCTACAATTCCATTGGAAGTGTAGATGTCATTGTTGACGTAGGAGGATGGTTTTCTGCTCCTGGTGGAAGCGGAACACTTATTACGCAGTTCTCTGGTATTACGCCTGCCCGAGTGCTCGACACAAGATCAAACAGCGGAGTGCCTTATGAAAATAGTACATTTGCATCTGGCACCGTCCTTTCAGTCCAAGTCGGAGGCGTTGGTGGTGTTCCAGCAAATGCAACTGCAGTTGTCTTAAACGTAACTGTTACTAACACAAATTCTAACGGAGGTTATTTGACTGTTTGGCCAACAGGTCAGATTCGGAATACTACTTCTGACTTAAATTGGAGTAGTGGTCAGACGACAGCGAATCTTGTTGTAGTTAAGCTAGGGTCTAATGGTCAAATTAATTTGTACAATTATTTAGGTAGTGCTGACGTGATAGCTGACGTAATTGGTTGGTACCAATAAGGAATTCATTATGTGCCAAATTGGATGGGCAGGTAGTGAAATAAAATAGTTGGTTAGATGTAGTTGGACAGAGCAGAAAAACAAAGTTTCTAACTTAGAATTTGTAATTCTTTTGAAAGCTTAGCATCGTGGAGGCAGCGAAAAAAGACTTCTGCTCTTGAACGTTTTATAAAAGCCTCGCTACTCACAAATCATGATCTTAGTTAATCCGTGAGGATACTTAAAGTTGTCTTTTTACTATAAGGCAGGTACCTGAACTGGAGTAACCAAGCAAATCTTGGCCTTAGGTTGTAATATTCGAGTCCGGATTAGAGTCAACTGGAACTGCTACAAATCCAGCAATCGTAGGAACCATAATGACTTCGCCACTTCCACCTCCAGCGCCAGAATCGACTGACTCTTCAAAAGGCACACTCGATGCACCCATAGGTGCTATTTTTGGTGATTGACGTTGGGCATCACTATTTTCAGCTGGAGGAGCAGGTTCTGAGGGAGAAGCGTGCGCAGCAAAGTCAGGTATATCTATTTTCCCTACTGCCTGGCGCAAAGCATCTTGCAGTTTTTGCAGATCAGCTAAAACATGTTCTCTTTCAGCATTTAAAGCAGCGATTTTAGCTTGCTCTTCACGTTGTTGTACCGCAAACGCTTCCATGCGCTCCCTGTGTTCACTTTCAGCTTGAGCTTGACGATCTTCAATTCGAAGTTTGAGCTCTTGTTCCCGATTGGACTCAAGTTGGTCGAGATCAGCTTTCTTTCTTGCAAATTCAACCTCTTGGGCCTCACGCTTTGCAGCTAAAGTTGACTCTAACTCTCTCATCGCTTCAGCAACTTTCATGTCGGCTTGATTTTGTGCCTGTTCAATTGTGTTCTGAAGCTTAGCTGCCTCTGCTGATAGCTGAGCGACCTTATTTTCTGCTTCAGCTTTACGCTCTTTCATTTCTTCCTCTGCAGCAGCCTTGATGCTCTTAGCCGATTCCCACGCTTCAGAAATGATGTGTTGAACTTGCTCACCTATTGTAGACGCAGTTTCTGGCAGTTCAAGATGTTCTTCTTGAGTATCGCTTACAACCGGTTGCTGACCAGTGTGTAAAAAGGTAGTTTCAAGGTCGTCCAGACGTTTTTGTAACTCAGCCAGATTCTGAGATGTCTGAGCTAATTGTGACTCAGCAGAAGCTGCTCGCGCGACAGCATCTTGGAGCTGTTTTGTCTGAGAAGCTATGAACTGATCTACTTGGTCAGGATCGTAACCTTTTCTATTTGCTGCAAATTGGGCCATAATTAAACCTCCCAGAGGCGGTCGATTGTATAAAATCTATAATATCTCTTTTGTCAAATATCGGAACTAAATACCGTATTTCTTAAGAAATCGGCATAAAAAACTACTCCAATATACGTGACAACCACTACCAGTGATTATACACACTTTTTTATCACGTGTAAATAAAAATTATCTATTTTTAACTTAATTATTGCGAAAAGTTCTAGAGTTTAGGTAATGGATACAATTGAATATTCCAAAAAACTTGATGATATCGAAAAAGCTTTGGAGAGGATGAACAAGTCAACTTATGGTATTTGTGTCCTGTGTAGTGCTGCTATCAACAAGGATGCCATGCTCACGAATCCGCTACGAGACGCATGTAATGAACACGGCACCGTACCTGTTGTTGTAAATGCCCCTTTCCCTACCGAAATCCCAAATGGTATCGGCATCCCTGCTCATAGAGATACTCTGGCAGATGTTACCGAAGTTACAAATACCGTCGTCAATGTTGGAGAATCAGAAGACGAGTCTTCTTCAGGCAGTTAGCCTTTCTTGGTCTCCCAGAAAATTCTGTCAATCTCTGCTATTTCATCAAGAAGCTTATCGGCTACGGCAGTATCATTTGTTTTTTTGGCCTCACCAGCAGATTTGGTTGCCCTCCAGAAAAGATCGTGCAGTTCAGGGAATTTATCTTTATGCTCTGGCTTAAAATAGTCAGTCCAAAGCACCCACAAATGATGTTTTACAAGCTCTGACCTCTCCTCTTTGATTGAAACAGCTCTTCCACGAAAAACATCGTCGTCTGAAGCGTTAAATTTTTCCATGCAAGCTTTCACTGATTGAGCTTCAATTCTTGCTTGTGTGGGATCGTAAATACCACATGGTAAGTCACAGTGTGCATTTACCGTTCCAGTGTTAATAAATTTTAAAAGTTTGTGCTTAATTGACATTTTTCCTCCTAATAAATGGTTTTCATTAGTAATTAGATTATACGCAAATCTTGTTCGAAGTGACTTTATCTTGAATATTAAAGGACGTTTGTAATTACTTTAAGAAAATCGCTTTACTTTAAAGTAATTTTTCGCTGGTATGGTCACTGGAATGAGTGAAATTAAGTGAATCTGTGAGTAAGCAAAATATAAAGCATGCGAGGTGATGGATGATTAGCTCTAAACCCCAATCCAGGCATCTTTAGGGAACTAGGCACATAATAATGTAGGCTCTCAAGAGCGATGGGGTCTTCCAAGCCACCCATGTGGTTATCCGAACAAAACACTTATTAATGAGCCTTAAAAATCCTTGTCGCAAGTAGGGAGCCACTCGATGTAGAGCGGTATCGCACTATATACCGGAAATGGTTGTAGCAAAGGGAGGTACACCTTGAACGAATTTTAGACGACAAAGCTTGGTTAGTAGGTAGTGGGTTAGTATGGAAGGGAAGATGTTACACTAAGATTTTTGTAATAGTTTTATAAAGGTTTTAGTAGGAATTTGAGTGTTTTCAAAAAAAGTAATGTTGTGGATATCTACGCTAATTTCTATATCTGCAGTTAAACTGTATGCGTTTAACATTCTAAAAGTGTCTGGAAATAGCATGGAACCAACTCTAAGAGATGGTGATTACGTGGTTACACTTAAGATAAAACTAATTCCATTTAGATCGAGATCTGGCGATATTGTTGTTCTTAAAGATCCTAGAACCAGTAAGAGACAAATTATTAAGAGACTGGTTGTCGTTGACAGGAATTATGGAGTTTTGGTGGGAGATCAACCTGGCCAATCAACTGATTCTAGAATATTTGGTTCAATAAAACTCGAAATGTTAGACTCAAAAGTGATTAAGATTTTGAGACGATTAAGCTGATTGCCAGTTTGTGCTTTGCCATTTAATTTGCAAGGTTTAAACTGTTGCTGTGCAATGGAATTACTGGTTTCAATTCCAATTAAATCAACCTAGGATAAACGCGTATTTTTATGAAAACTTGGCATTTGAAGGTATTTTCTGAGTTAAGTAACTGCGAAA
This sequence comes from Actinomycetes bacterium, assembly GCA_021790815.1. Taxonomy (GTDB): domain Bacteria; phylum Actinomycetota; class Acidimicrobiia; order Acidimicrobiales; family JABEUL01; genus JAJYFT01. The sequence continues at coordinate 48,451 of JAJYFT010000005.1, read as the reverse complement.
CTCGCAAAAGAGTCGAGTTTAGGCAAATATTTTAGAGTTAATAAGAAGTTACTTATTGAAGTGCTTTAACTTGAAATATATTAGTATTTAGTTGTAGGCATAAGACCTCGTATTTTGGAGTGAAATGGGATTAGAGACAGAAGCATTAGCAGGAGTGAAAGAACGTTGTTTAGAAATTCTAAGGAATGACTTAAGCGTCTACTCAGTGGAAGATCTAAGAGCTAAGCGTAGTGAGCTTCAGGCGATTGAAACTTCATTATCGATAATGAGAAGAATTTCTCAGGGTTGGTTAGACATTTCTCACGCAGGTTTAATCGACAAAACTGATCTGGGAGGAGAGGCAGAGTTGTCAGTTGCTGATATACATGATCTGGTAAATAGGTTACCTGGAATACTTTCTCAAGCTTCGCTTGCAGATCCATCAAGGTTGCAAGTGTCATCGCCTACTGGAAATGATCATGATGTGGATCTGTTCGAAGAACTCAACTCAGTAGTTAGCAATGTACTCGAAGGAAAGTCCGTTGGGGAGCTGACCAACTTAGAAGCTGATCAAGCAAAGCGTATTACAGAGCGTTTAGCAAACTTTGAACGAGAACTGTCTGACTCAAGACGGAAATGTCATGAAGCTATTGATGTAATTCAGGAAGAGATTGTACGCCGATATAAACTCGGTAAGGCTTCTGCTGATGGATGGCTTAAGTGAGCCATGGAAGCCGACTCGAAGAACTTGGCACTTTCATAAGAGAGCAAAGAAATTCTGCCCGCCTGTCGGTTCGACGTCTTTCCGAGCTTGCAGGCATATCAAATCCATACTTAAGCCAAATCGAACGAGGACTTCGGCATCCGTCTGCTGAAATTCTTCAGCAGATAGCCAAAGCTCTGCGCATTTCAGCCGAAACACTTTATCTTAGGGCTGGAATCCTTGAAAGCCAAGACAGTGAATTGGATTTAGGTCGTGCTATTTTGGCAGACTCTCAGTTGAATGACGAGCAGAGAAGTGCGTTATTGCAACTGTACAGACTCTTTTTAAAGCAGAACACATCTAGTAAAGATGATGTGGAAACTGAACTGGAAGCCGAAATTGACTTATAGAGTTCTAAAGACATTGTGACACGAGTCGCTGTAATTTCAATGCATACATCGCCACTAGCGCAACCTGGTGTTGGAGATGGCGGGGGAATGAACGTTTATGTGAAAGAACTGACGAGTGCCTTAGCGCGCCTTGGGGTAGATTGCCACATATTTGTCAGAAAAATATCGGAAAATGAACCCGATAAGGTTTATGTAGAACCGGGTGTAGTTGTATATAACATTAAGGCTGGTCCTGTCGGTGAATTTCCGAAAGAAAGACTCTGGGAACTGGTACCCGAATTTGTTGATGGCGTTGAAAAACTATTAATTGAACTGGAAGCAGTAGGTCAGAAAATTGATTTCATTCATGCAAATTACTGGTTAAGTGGGCTTGCAGGTCATGTTTTGAAACATGCTTTTGATGTCCCGCTATTTTCAACCTTCCATACTTTAGATAGAGTTAAGGCTCAAGAAAGCATTGAAGAAATTAATGCCCATGAATCAATTAGGCGGCAAAAAGCTGAAGCTTCAGTGATTGAATGTTCTGACGTGGTTCTCGCTTCTAGTGAAGTGGAAAGAGAGCAACTTGTCGATCTTTACTCTACAGATAGGTCGAAAGTGCTAATTGCCCCTCTAGGTATCGATCGTGCTTATTTTACAAGTGGTGTAAAATTTCAAGCAAAAAAAGCAATTGGTTATGACGTTAATAGCAATATTGTCACCTTCGTTGGACGAATTCAACCACTCAAGGGCCTATCGATTGGGATTCAAGCATTTCATGAGGTGGTTCAGCAAATAGACGCGAATATGATCGTTATAGGCGGCAAGAGCGGTGTGCACGGTGAAGAAGAGTTCGAACTTTCAATGCAATTGATCAAAGACTTAGACCTAACAAAACGAGTGCAATTTATTGAACCACAACCGCATCACGTGCTTTCGACATTTTATCGTGCAAGTGATGTGACATTAGTACCTAGTCATTCTGAGTCATTCGGGCTTGTTGCTCTTGAATCTCTCGCATGTGGGACTCCTGTTGTTGCAAGCAACGTTGGAGGCTTAACCACACTAGTCGAAGATGGTTTGACTGGATTCTTGATTGACTCGCGTGAAACAAAGAACTACGCAAATGCGATATTACGAATCTTGACAAATCCGGAACTGGCTGAAGCAATGGCACACAGAGCAGCCGAAATGGCTTCAAAGTACACTTGGAAAGAGACCGCAGTGGCTATTTTAAGAGTTCAAGAAGAGCTTATGAGTAAATCTCTGGTGATGTGCTCTTGACTTTTTCTGTCGCGACAGATTTTGAAAGAGATCGAGCGCGAGAGGTAATTTGCAATTGGATGGAAACATCGTCGCAGAGATTCGATGATTTAGTCGATGCCGTGGGTGGAGAACCAGATAATGATAGATGGTTTGTAAGGCTTAAAGGAGAGGCAAAGAGTTTTATTTCAATTTGGTTTGATATGGATCAAAGGAGCCTTTTTTTTGAATCTCAATTTATGCCCGGCCCAATTGTTGAAGAGAATCAATGTTATAGCTATCTATTGCGGAAGAATTCGACGTTAAACATTGTCCATTTCTCTCTTGGCTTAGAGAACGCCATTTATCTTGTTGGCAGTGAACCAGTTGTGGGAGTCACAGAGTTGAAGCTGGATGAAATTGTAGGCGCGATATACGCGTATTCAGAAGAGTTCTTTCCGACCGCAATGTCAATCGGCTATAAAGGTTCTTATAAGTATAAAAAATCTAAAAATAGTTAAGTAGTGTTGAACGTAGATTTTGACGTATAGAAGTCCAATGTTGGTTGGTAAAATATGTTACTTATAATAAAGCGAGGCAATCTAGAGTGAATGATGATTTACAATTTAAATTGATGATAGTTGGAGGAGGTCGCCTTGGTTCAGCTTTGGTTTCTGGATTGATCGAATCTGAATGGGCTAAGCCTAAAGAGGTGGCAATCGTTGAAAAAGATGCTTTGAGACAAGTGTTTTTGAAGGATAACTTTAAAGGGCTATTTGTTTCAGAGTCTTATGTTGAAGCATCTGGTGCAGTAATTGTGGTTAAACCAAAAGATGCGAAAGAAACACTTGAAGCATTTGTTTCCCAAAAAACCTTGCCTAAAAGGATTCTTTCAGTCATGGCAGGAATTAGAACTGAAAAGCTAATTCAATATTCCCATGGTAGAGTTCCAATTTTGCGAGCTATGCCAAACACTCCAGCGCTTGTATTAAGTGCTGCGTCTGCTCTTGCGAAAGGTGAAAATGCAACTGACGAAGATTTGGAGTGGGGGAGGCAAATTCTTCTCGCTTTAGGTGCGGTTGAAATAGTGGACGAAGAAAAGTTGGATGCTGTTACGGGTCTTAGTGGATCGGGCCCAGCTTATATTTTTTATTTAGCTCAGGCAATGATTGAAGCTGGGATTGAACTTGGCTTAGACCCTCAAATATCCAAAAATCTAGTTACTCAGACTTTTTTGGGATCCGCTACACTAATGGCTCAGTCAAAAGAGAGTGCAAGAGAACTTAGAGAGATGGTTACATCTCCAAATGGAACGACTGCGAAAGGGATTGAGACATTGGATCAAGAAGGCTTCTATGATGCAGTTAAGAACGCTATCAAACAGGCGACATCGCGCTCGATTGAGATGTCACAAGAGTAAAGTGCGCCAGCAACTCAAAACATTATATTGATTTTTAGTTGGTTTCAAGCGTTTTTTTAAAATTTCTTGCCAATCATGGAATTATACAACCAGCTACCTTGTTGACCACTAATAGAACTGATTGGAGGATATGTGAGTAATAGAGACGATTTAAACGATGAAAGAAACTACAGGCTTGGTACTACCCTTACTAGTCACCGAGTGTTAAGCCATAATGAGCAGATTGAACTAGCTAAAAGGATTCGTAACGGTGACGAAGAAGCGAGACGGGCAATGGTGGCCGCAAATGTGAGGTTGGTTGTTCACTGGGCTAAGAGATATCAAGGTTCGGCTGATTTTGATGATTTAGTTCAGGAAGGCACTATAGGCTTAATGCGAGCCGTCGACAAATTCGAGTGGGAAAGAGGTTTTAAATTCTCGACGTATGCAACCTGGTGGATCCGGCAGTCTTTGCAGAGGGCAGTAGAGAGGAATCGTCTGAGTGACGTTTCTCTTGATCAGCCAGTTGCTGAGGACGAAGGAAGCGTGACGCTAGGGGAGTTAGTAGCAGGTGAAGACTCGGGATTTGAAGGCGACGTTGAGATGGAAATTACAAAGGACGATCTTAGGAAAGCGGTTATAGAACTAATCGGAATGGAAAGAGATGTTGTAGAGCTAAGATTTGGGCTGAGAGGTAAACCACCAGCATCACTTGAAAGCGTAGCAAATCAACTTGGAGTCGGAGTTAGGAGAATTCGACGAATTGAACGTGAAGCTCTTAAGAGATTAGGATCACGACCTGAAGTGGCAGCGCTAGCACTGTCCGCTTAATAATATTTAGACATTTTGAAATTTATTTTACCAGCACAAGCCCTATTTTATAGGGCTTGTGTTTATTGTTAAACTCCAAGTCAGATACAATAAATAAGAATGACTGGACAGGGAGGGGGTGTTTGGTGATAGCCTGCCGTCTTATTGTCATTTTCGTCAATTATGACCACTCAATGAGGTCGGTTGACAAATTATAGTAAGTTCTTACCTATTGTGAAGGAGACAAATGAGACGCTGGTGGTCGTGGCTTGGGTTGAACCTAGGCAAAAGGGCTGGAATAGTATCGGTAGTAGGTCTATTAGTGACTTTGAGCCTCGGATTAGGAATAGTTCACCTTAAGTTTGTTACGAGTAACGCTAGTTATTTGAATCAAAGCGACATAGCCCAACAAGAAAACGCTGCATATGAAAAAGTTTTCGGAGGAGATCCGATGGCGATTATGTTAACGATGCATTCTCCACTTACAATAAATAATGTTTTTACTCCTCAAAATCAGGCTGCTTTTAAATCTATTGAGGCGAAACTTTCAAAGGATCCATCAGTGTTTTCCGTAGCGACACCACAAGATGAGTACACCCTTTCTGAGAACCTGTTGTCCTCAAAGAGCGGTTCTCCAGTTGATACAGCTGTAGCCGGGTTACTTTTAAATGCCTACCAAACCGACCCTTCTGCGTCGGGTAAAGCGGCCCGTTTGGCCAACATTCAGGCTCAGTTAAAGCAGATGACTGCAGTTCCAGTTAATCAACGAGTTGAAACTAACCCAAACTGGGTCAATGTGTTGACACATAATCCGGACGGGACTCTCAGAGAAGCGGTCAAGTCTTTTTTCCCGAATAGTACGCACGCGCTGATCTATGTCTTTCTTAAAGGAGGGTTAAGTATAGATCAAGAGTCAAATGCTGCGGCTTCTGTTCAGCAGATAGTCAACCAAACTTCGTTTCAAAATGTTTCAATCGATACAACTGGTGTACCAGCTTTATTGAAAACAATTAATGATTACTTAAAGGGCGGCATGTTTACTCTGGGCTCAATCGCAGCTTTGATAATGATTCTCATATTGTTGCTCACATTTAGCGTCAGGTGGAGACTACTTCCATTTATTGTGGTTGGGATCGGATTAATTTGGGCTTTTGGGGTAGCTGGGTACTTTGGAATACCGTTAACGCTTTCTAGTATTGCAGGATTGCCCGTTCTTTTGGGGGTTGGGATTGACTATGCGATTCAGATGCATTCTAGAGTTGAAGAAGAGGTAGTTTTAGCCAGATCTTCACATCCGATTCAAGAAACTGCAAGGAACTTGGGACCTGCGCTTTTAGTTGTCACCTTTGATGCTGTTTTTGCCTTCACGGCACTTCTTGTCGCTAAGGTTCCGATGATTAGGCAGTTTGGAGAGTTGCTTGTAGTCGGAATAGTTGCCGTTTGTGTAGGCAGCATTATAATCCCGTTGGCAGTATTAGGAATTAGGGAGTACAAATCACCAACTAAGGGAAAGGACTTTTCGAAAGGAGTTCTCTCTCGAATAGTTGTATTTTTAGGAAGTCTCCCTAAGCAAGCAGCTATTCCCCTCTCCGTTGTAAGTATCTTAATATTTTTCGGGGGCATTTTTGTTGAAGGGAAACTTGTACTACAAACAGATCCAATTCAATGGGTTAACCCACATTCTAAAGCTATTCAAGGAATTGAAACTTTGCGAGCCGGAACTGGTTCAGACAATCTAATGGGTGTAATGGTTAAAACTGATCAACCTTTTTCATCAACAACTATCAACTATGTGAGTCAACTTAGTAGAACTATACAGAGTCAGTATGGTACTGTCGTATTTCAAGGTATTGGCCTTGTGAACTTTTTGGATCAGATCATAGACGTTCCTGGTGCATCAAAGATGACTCCAACAGCGGGAGAAGTTTTGCAAGCCTATGAGCTGACGCCACCTGCAATTCAAAAATTAATGGTTGCAAATGGTGGAACCTATATGAGCATTATCTTTCGGGCAAAAACGGAGACCTTAGAGGGTCTTCAACCCGTGGTACAAGCACTTCAAGGAACACCTATCGTCAATATCCCTGTTGGAGTTAACGAAGCCCCTGGAGGAATTGCAGTAGTTGGGGTAGGTCTAATTGAGAACTTGGCGGCTTCTAGAAAAATATTGACCTATCTTTCAATAATTCTAGTTGGAGCTTTCTTGACTGTTAGGTTGCGAAGTCTAGTGAGAGCAGTTTTGTCACTAGTCCCTGTCACGATTGCTGTTGGTGCTGTTTCGCTAATAGCTTTTGCTCTCAATCTAAAGCTTTCACCTATGACTGCAATAGCTGGTCCATTAGTGGTTGCAGTTTGTACAGAGTTCACCTCTTTGATTCTACTGAGGTTTGTTGAAGAGATCGGGAGAGGCTTAAACCCTCGCCAAGCAATGGATATAACTTCGCAGAGAACTGGAAGAGCATTTCTTGTTTCAGCTTTAACTGCAATTGCAGGAATTGGTGTAATGGCAACGTCTAGCATGCCATTACTTCGTGGTTTTGGAATAATAGTTGCTATGAATGTAACTGTTGCTTTGTTCTGCGCATTAGTTATTCTTCCACCTGTTTTAGTTTGGGCTGAAGAACACAAATGGGTTTCTAGAGGAATCGTCAAACGATATGAAAACTCTGGCTCCGATTATGATCCTCAAAATGAGTTGGCTGAAATTTCTGCTTAAAAATGGATTTTAATCCTTATAGTTTATTTTTTAAATTTGACATTAATTTTATCTAGAGCTTGAAGGATGGTTGAAATGAATGGAGTAAGTGAATGACCGAATGGAATATCATCAATAATGAATTAATTAATACTGAAACTTCTTCAACTCTCTATTCTAAAGGCGGGTTGCAAGACGTATCATTAGGCATTAATGGGGGTTTAGAAAATGTACCTGCACCTGAAACTAGCTGTAACCAAAATGCGCAAAACGAAGTTTCCGGATCAACATTAAAAAGCGATGACATACTTAAGCCACCAGATCAAGCAAATTTCGAGGCAAATCAATTAAGTGAGAGTTTTGGTCAAACATCTAACCTCGATTTTATGCAAAGTGCAAGTTGGGCACCCCCACCCCGAGCATTTCGAATTGCAGTTATTCAGGTGACTAGTTTAATACTGTTTACACAGAGAAAAGTTCTTAGTGTTACAGGAAGTCGAGAGCAGTGCGAGAAACTTTATAAGCGTGTTTTAATCCATAATTTACTTTTGGGATGGTTCGGCTTTCCTTTTGGGGTTGTCTGGACTTCTATGGCGCTGATTAAGAATCAGAACGCTTTGAAGAAGATAAGATGGCTAGATGCCTCAGGTAATGTGATCCCACAGTGGTATAGAGATCCATCTGGCAGGTATGCTTTTCGCTACTGGAATGGGCAGATGTGGACAGACCAAGTAAGTAGTGTTCAATCTGACCCACTACGACCTTGACCTAACCAATATAGCAGGTATCTCTGACTGGATCTAGCGCTTCTTATGCAGATTTAAACTTTTTAGACGTGCAATTGTTTTGATCCAACTCTAGCAGTCGAGATAATCCTTTTGAGCGTTTAGTAAATAATGCATTTTAAGACTACCGGTACTAAATGTTCCAATCTATTATGCCTACGTTTTACCAATTTACGTAAAGTGTATTTTCTAATTTACTATTATGTTTCTTGCAACAACTCTTCTTTGAATCTGTTGAGTCCCTTCAACAATGTCAATTGCCTTGACGTCCCTTGCAAGTTTTTGTAAGTAAATACTTTTATCCTTATTTTCAAGACCTACTATGTTTGATGCCTCTGTTACTACTGATAGTGATGCTGGAGGAGCGTAGAGTTTTGCCATGGAAGCTTCAAAACCGTTAGGTTTATTGCAATCTAAAAGCCACGCAGCTCTAAGGCACAGAAGTTTTGCGTGGGTTAGTTTAGCCTGCATAACTTGAAGTTTCTCCCTGTAGCGCCTAAGGCGCAAAGAAGAGTTTTTAGGAACTTCGTTTAACACGAACTCTTTCGCTATGTCGTATGCAGCCCTTGCTATACCTACACCCATTGCTGCCACAATTGGTCTCGTTGCATTGAAAGTGCTCATCGCTCCTTCGAAACCAGATTTTGAGGTCGAACTGTAGTAACTTTCGCCTCCTAATAAATTATCAAAATCTACAACACAGTCTGCAAGTTTAAAACTTGCTGTTTCGTAAGCTTTGATCCCCATTTTCTGCTCAATTCTAGAAATATCAAATCCGGGAGTTCCTTTTTCTACCACAAAAGCTCGGTGCCCTCGTCTTCCAAGGTTAGGATCGATCGTAGCGAATACCACAACCCATTCAGCCCTGCTGGAGTTTGATGAAAACATTTTCTCTCCATTTAATATCCAGCCTTTTTCGGATTTGATTGCACGAGTGTTTATTTTTGCAACATCGCTACCAGCTTCAGGCTCGGTCATAGCAAATGCCGCCCAGAGTGGTTTGTCTCTTTGTTTGAAAATAGACATAAACCGCTCTCTTTGTTGACTTGTTCCCATTTGCATGACAGGTGGACCACCAAGACCTGGGCCAGGAAGAGACACAAGAGTTCCACGGTCCCAGTAAGAACCTTCTTCAGCCATCAGCACATTTCTTACTGAGTTACCATTGTTACTTCTACCGTTTGTTGATTTTTCAGAATTTCCTGATTCAAAAGTAGATCCTATTCCTCGGGCCATAAATCCAGTTTGAGCGACAAGATTGTAAAATGGATGATCGACCGGGATTGCTTGTGAGGATCTGTCAGCCTCAATTCCTAGCGGCCTTAGATACTCTTTGCCAATTTCACGCAGCAACTCTATAGACTTTTTTAATTCCTTATTCAGTTCAATCAACATTTTAAGTCCAGTACATCCTCTCTAAAAGACCAAAAAATCATGGTAATTAAGAGCTTCATTACCAGCGTCTTCGTGTGCTTGCTCAAGCCCGCCAAAAAGAATCGATAGAGTTCGAACTTCTCGCCACCACTTCTCAACGAAATGATCTTTGAGATAACCGTGTCCTCCAAGAAGTTGGAGGCTAAGATCTGTTGCGCTAAGGGACACTTCTCCGGCAACTATATAGTTTTGATTTATCATTTGACTTAAGTCGTAATTGTCTAAACTATTGGAATGATTTTTAATCATTGAAACAGCAGCGCGATAGGCAAGTCGAGATGCTTCAATTTCAGTATACACTTTTGCGATTTCAAATGCATTGGCTTGATGACCCGTAACTGTGTTGTTAAATACAACTCGCTCGTTTCCATAGTCAATTGCGTAATCGATCGAAGCCTGACTGACCCCAAGCATTACCGCAGTAACCCATTGTCTCATCATTGTTCGGATAAAGTAGCTTGAAATAGCATCGATTTTAAACGTTTGGGAGTCAAGCAGAGAGTTCCACGATATTTCTACTCCGTTTGAAGCATCCAAAGCATCAAGAGCTGACTGTTGAAATTTGAGATGATGAGAGTCAAGGTACGAAATATATTCGTTCCCGAATACTATGAGAGTTGACGCAGACCCCAAACTGCCATTCCATTCATCGACAGAACCCGGGGCCCAAGCAAGCACTTTATTCGACGAATCTTTAATATCTTTAATGTAGATGGCAGCAAATCGTGATTTAGACAAATCACCAAAAAAGTTTTTAGGTAGATGTTCTAATAGTGCTGATATGGCCCACGAGTACGGCCCAGGTGTGTCAGCATATAGAAGTCCTCCAGCGTCTCCTTTTGCGAGATGTTCTAGCGCAATGAAATATGCCAAAAGCTCTGATGGGCCGTTTTCATGGAACGGTAAATTCAACTCCGATATTCCTAGACTTGTAAAAGTGTTTAAAGTGTTTTGGTCCCAACTTCGATTGCTTTCAAACAACCGAGCCTTATGGCGTAAGGTCTTAGAGCTAAATTTATCAACTTGAGCTATGAGCTCTTCAATACTTTCGTCGATCGAAAAATCCATTATTTATTCCTGCAAAAAATTATGTAAATGAAAGGAACGCGGTGATGTATGAAAATACGTGATACTAGGCATAGATAAGTTATGACATATTGCAAAAGAGCTTTCCGAAATACAGAAGTTACTAAAGTTGGAACATCTAACTTGTAATGTATCTATGAATTCTTTCAAGGTGTAAGTACTCTTCATTTTAATTTTTATTAGGCTAAATTTATGTAGATATTCTTGCTTTGAAGAAATCCATACAAACCCCATTTACCTCCTTCTCTTCCATATCCGCTGTCTTTGAATCCGCCAAAAGGCGCGGTATGGGGGATTGTTCCATATGTATTTATCCAAACAGTTCCGGCTTCAACCTTTGAAGCAACTCTATGAGCTCTGGATAAGTCCTTTGTCCAAACCGCCGCTCCTAATCCGTATGAAGTCCGATTAGCTTTGGCCACAGCTTCTTCTTCGCTATCAAATGCTTGTACGGTAGTAACTGGGCCAAACATCTCCAAGTCTGTTAGTTCACTTGAATCATTAACGCTGGAAAGAATTGTTGGACTCATAAAAGTGCCTTCATAAGTTAAATCTTCCGGGCCAGTTACTATTTGAGCACCATGTTTTACTAATGTGTTCACTGCCTTAACGACACTCTGTTTATGCTCTTTAGAAATAAGTGGTCCGAGCACCGTTTCGGGGTTACTTGGATCTCCAATCTTAAAGTGTTTTGTTATTGACACAAATTTAGTCAAGAATTCATCGTAAACATCTCTTGAAACGTAAATTCTGCTTGCCGCAACACACGCTTGTCCACTTAAACCAAAAGCCCCCAGAGCACTGGAGAAAGCCGCTGCATCAAGGTCAGCATCTCCGAATATGATGCTAGGTGACTTGCCACCGAGTTCTAATATTGTAGGAGTGAGGTTTTTGCCGGCCAGTGTTGCTACTTCAACTCCTGCTTGTTTTGAGCCCGTAAAAGAGATAATATCCACGTCAGGATTTGATACCAAAAGTTTTGAAGTGTGTGAATCTCCTACAATAACATTTATGACTCCTGGGGGGATTCCAGCTTCCAGAGCTAATTCTCCAAATAAAAGTGCGGGAAGACTGGCCATTGGTGAAGGTTTTATTATGACGACGTTTCCAGCACATAAAGCAGGTCCAGCTTTTGAACCTAAAAATAGACTCGGGGTATTGTAAGCGGTAATAATTGCAGCTATCCCAAATGGGACATATAAAACATAGTCAAGTGCATTATTTGCTGTAGTTGAAATAACTTCACCTGATACTTTATCGATCAGTGATGCGTAGAATTCCATGTTTTTTACAAGAGCACTTGCTGAGAACTGTTTAACGATATTTATAGGTACGCCATTTTCACAAGATTCAAGTTCTGCAAACCTATCCTTGTTTGCGCTTAAAACATTACAAAAGGATTTGAGTAGTTTCTGTCGTTTTCCAAGTGATGACTCTCTCCAGATATTTGAATAAGTATCTCGTGACGATTCTACAGCTTTGGTGACAATTTCAGCGTTGGCTGAAGTTAGTGTGCATATAGTGTCGCCCGTAGCTGGATTGTCAACTTTGAAAACCAGATCAGAGCTAACTGTCTCTGTGCCAACTATTGAACCTAGAGCCGGTAGTTTCATTGCAAGGCTCCGTTCCTAAACGTATCTAATGGTTTACCCAACCAGGTCATAGTTTAGGCTTCCATCCTTGGAAGGTAACCGTTGTTTATCGCTTCTTTAACCATCTTAGGAATCTCCCACCATACCGGAAAGTTATAGTCGTGAGCAACTACGTTTGCAGCGTTGTAGCCACCGCCTAATAAAACCATTCCCCCTGGATGGGTGCTGGCACCGCAAACGTAAAAGTTTTCTATTGGGGTTCTGTAAGACGAACAGTCATCGCTTGGTCTGTTATATCCCATTTGAATGGATGTATAAGCTCCGTGTTTTATCGATCCTCGCTTCATGGTCGGAAGATGTCTTTCAATGTCTTGAGGGCTCCATGGGAGGTTGAGCCTAACATTTGCACTCTTAATGTTAGGAGCATAGTTCGACCACTGCATAAGGGCTCTTTCACTAAGTAGTTGTCTTTCATGTGACCAGTCAACATCGTATGGTGCTAAACATTCCCATCTTAAAACAGAACAGTTCCCGTACTCTTTCAGATGATTGTGTGCCAATAAATTGTCAAAAAGCGATGGACAACTTCCGTGACCAATTTTGCCAGTTGGGACTTTACCATTCTGAGCTTGGTTGAAATGATCTATTACATCTTGTTTGGATTCAATTCCCATCACAACGTTAAGTGCTTTATCAGCTGCTGAGCTTAGAGGATATTTAGGTGGATCACCGACAATTCCGTAGTTTGCTACGAATAGGCTAGTTTCATCCCACTCCCACATTGTTGAACTCTCAATTAAGGATGTTGGGACTTCTCGTGAATCAATAAGCTGTAGGAAGTTTTGTTCTGGATTGAGTGAACTTATTATTACACGAGCAGAAACTGTTTCTCCATTTGCGAGATTAACCCCTTTTGCGACACCATCTCTTACTATTATTTCCCTGACGTGCTGAGCGGTAACTATTTGACCTTTATACTGTTCAATTGCTCGACGAAGAGCCGATGCCATCTGATGTGATCCACCGCGAACAAGCGCAGCTTGAAGAAGTCGATACACGTAGATTGGCGTTAAGAATCCCATACCCCCACTGTCAAGGTCTAGTCCAAACATGTTGGTCAAATAGAGCAATGAAGCTTCAATCCGTTCGTCCTTAAAGTCGTAACCTTCTATAACTTCTCGCGGGGAGAGTTCTGCTAATTCATTTAACCATCGTCCAACTGCTCCAGAGTTTTCAAGAAGCTCAATCTGTTCGAGTGGGTCTACTGGAGGGTAGTAGGTGGCAGGAATAATAAAAGCATCGCAGGCAGTTTTGAAGTCGTTGTAAAGCTGTTTGAAAGTTTCAGCATCCTGGGGAGATATTGCCGAAATTGACTGGGTCGAACGATCAACGTCTGAGTAGAGCACAAAGGAAGAGTCGTTAAATAAGAAAGCTGCCTGAGCATCTGGGCGGATAAACGATACTCCATACTTAGCTAGCTCAAGGTCGTGGAACGGAGGCATTTGTTCAGCAAGTAACATGTAGATAGCGTGATTGTTGACTTTAAAGCCAGAGATCTCTTGGGTCATCAGACCCCCTCCGCTTTCAACGTTCGCTTCAACAACTTTCACCTTTAAACCACATCTTGCTAAGTAAGCGGCACATGTGAGTCCATTAGGTCCGGCTCCAATTACTAGAACGTCGACATCAGTATTCATTTAAACCCCTCTATAAACTTCTCCATTGGTGCATACCGCCACCAATCTTGATTACGCACTCCTAAATCCTCCGCAACACAACCTGCTGCTACATATCCATTCCCAAGATGTGTTAACGATGCAGGCCAAATACCTTGTGAGAAATATAGACCAGGAATAGAAGACCTTGGTGGTATTCGACCGGTATACCACTGTGGTCCACTGTTGTCGCCACCAATTTCATGACCAAAAACAGCTGAAGGGTTTCTCCTCCAGTTATCAAGGGGGGTAAAGTACAGGCTGTTAACTATTTGGGAGCGAAAACCTGGGGCTAACTTTTCCATCATGTCAGAGTGAGCTTCGTGCACTTGATCGATCAAATCCTTGTTGTCCCATGCTTTAAATCCGCCATACTGTTCGAGAGACACTGGGTACTCAATCTCAACTGAGAGTGTGCATCGGCCGTTTGAGCTCATTCGCGATCGGTCTTGACCAGTTTGGTTGTATATCTCTGCAATGTCGCCCAATACCTCCATGGTCTCACCTCTGTGATAGTGTTCTTGAGAAATATGTGCATGTTCCCAAGAGTCGTACGGGCGAAGTATGAAAGGTGATATATCAACATCAGGATTCCAGTCACGAGAGCCCCAGTTTGGAAGGCCATTGATTAAAAAGTGTGAGATAAATGCACAATGGCCTTGTGACTCCCAGGAATTTATTTTTGATAAAAGGCTGGAATCTCCTAAGGCTAATCTTTTTTCTCCGAGTATATTCTTTACAAGTGGAGGAGATACGTTGAAAACAACTGCATCGTTTGCTTTTAACTCTTTTATCTGATACGGCGAGTCTTGTGAGAGATAAACTAAATTGCTATTAGCATCCGAGTTGTTTATTTTTTCAACTTTTTCTACTGGGGCGTTGAGAAAAAGTGTTCCACCGTAGTAACGAAAACACCTTACAAGAGCATGAACGAGTGTATGCATTCCTCCTTTAGGCGTTCCTGTTGCGAGCAGTGAAGAAAGCATTACTGCAACTGAACCCTCACCTTTCATTGCAACATCACCAAAAAGGCCAATGTCAGCTGCGGCTAACCAGAGCATTTTTACGTGCTCATCTTCGAATAGGTTGTCTAGAAGTTCAAGACCGTTTAAATTTCTCATCTCACTTGGAGATATACCGACATACTTCCCAAGGTTAAAAAACTGTTCCTCACCTTCTTTCGATGGAGGCGTGAAGAAGCGCCATAGAAGATCAAGTGCGTCAGGAAGCAGTTTTTGTCGCATACTCATAGTTGTTAAGGTATCTTTTTGGCTAAGCCTTTCTAGCTCTTGACGCTGTAGATCGAGATCGTAGTAGTAAACATAGTTCTTTCCATCAGGCCAGACAACTGCAGCCCCTGACTTTCCGGTAAGTAGCTCGAACCCGAACTTGTCAAGTTCTAGGTCCCCCCATACAGGGCTCATTGGCAAGAAGCATACCGCTGCATGAGTATCTGTTGGATTTTCTCCCCCAAAAAGATCTTCAGTTAGAGCAAAGGCACCACACTCATTTCTAGCTTCAGCAATTGCAACGCTTAGTCCACACTTTGCTAGGTAGGCTCCACATGCGAGACCATTCACTCCTGCTCCTACTATCACAACATCATATTCAGATTTCAATATGTACTCCTTAGATTAATTGCGCCAAACTGAATGCGTAGCTAAATTTGAGTAGTTAGTGTTTATCAACACTTACTTCTAAAGCGGTTTGATCCTCATCGTTTATGCGATGGAGTTTGGTTGAAGTCCTTTTTCTCTCCCAACTCACTTCTTCATTTTGAGTTTCCGGAGTTTTCATGCGCAGTGCCCACCTTAGAGCCAGCTTAAGTATTTTAGGGCTAAGCGCAACTCTTATAAGACCACCAATATCTTCAGCTTGGAAGCGAATATTTGTCTCCCACGTTACCGGTGCGTGAGTGACCCCACTTAATACAACTTCGTAACCTACTTGTTCAATGGAAAATTCGTGTAGGTCAACGTGAAGCTCTCTTTTCCCGAGGCCTCTCGATCTTATTTTCATTAATCCTCCTTCTATGCCGAATACGACTCGTTTAGAGTTTGTGGTTCTTTCTCCATTCTTTGGAGCATGTTTAAAAGTAATCTTCTTCTAACGACTACACAAAGAGTTTCTGCGTGCTCTAATGCAGCGTGCAAGATATTCGGGTACTCTTCCGGGTTCACTTGATCGAGTAGTCGCTTATTGAAATATTCAAGCTCATGTTCCAGCAGATTTCCTATTGCGTCGATATAGAGTTGCATATCTTTAGGTTCAAAACCAGTATCTTCATTCATCCCTTGTTCTCGCATTTTTGAAAGAACTTCAACAAGTTCAACGCTCAGACTGTCGAAGAGACCTGATTCATCTCTTTTTACTAAACCTAACATTTCTAAGTCTTTTAATGAACTTTGGGTGATGTTAGGGTAGGCGCTTAATTCAGACTCCGTCTTGTTAGAGTGCGGTGGTTTGAGAGGTCCTAAAAGTGCCAACGTTATATCCTTACTCTGGGTGAGGAGTTCATTGGTTTTTTGTGTACCGTACTTATGCAGTATGTCCTTAACTGACGAAATGGGTATATTTCGAGATCTCAGCTCCTTCGCAACTTTAATAATTTCGACTGATGCTGGGTCGTAGTAGGCCATGTTTTTTGACGTCTTAATTGGCTCTGGAACGATTCCAACCATTAAGTAGTGGTGTATTGTCGATCTCGATACACCTGATAGGTACGCAAGTTTTGCAATTGAAATAAAATCTTTTGGTTTTTTCACTCTATTCTCACTCTAAAAATCAATTACTATCTTTGAAGTAACGTGTAATAAGTATCACGTTATACTTGATACTTTACGTAATGTGCGGTTGGCAAAATAGGGTATAAAGTCCCAAAAGCGTTTGGATCTGTTTCGGACTCCTTACTGGGATGGTGAAGAATGCTCACCAAGCACTAAATAAGTAGGTTGACGATGTATTGCTGAATTCTCGAAAGGTTTTACCTAAAAAGTGCAAGCGATTGCAAAAATTGTAATAGTCTTTTAATGAACGATGGAAAATAGATTAATTGATTTGGCAACAGTTTTTAATCACGATGCTCCATGCGACGGATTTAACTTTGCTAAAACTATAGAGTGCGCATGGCAAATTCGGTTACGCTAAATGATGTAGCACGCTTAGCAGGTGTGCATCCCGGAACTGTGTCTAGGGTGCTGTCACGTCCCGAACTGGTGAATTCACAAACGAGAGAAAAAGTTATTAAGGCTGTTGAGGAGACAGGATACGTTCCGAATCTTGCAGCACGACACCTTGCAGGTGGGAAAAGTGCAACCATTGCAATCATCGTACCGGACATCATGAATCCATTCTTTGCTGCTATAGCGCATTCAGTACAGTACACGGCTAGAAGATCAGAAAGATTAGTGCTATTTGCTGACTGCAACAGCAGTGCAATGGAGGAAAGAGAAGCTATAATCTCCCTTGCTAGAAACGTGGATGGCATAATCGTCTGTGCTCCAGTGTCAGATCCTAACGAACTGGCAAAAGCTGCCTTGGGGGTTCCAGTTGTATTTGTCAACAGTGAGGGTGGCAAGAACACATCTGTAGTTATTGACCAAGAAGCAATTATAAAGCTTGCGATAGAACACTTGATGGTTTTAGGACACACAAATATCGCAGTTGTTTCTGGTCCACGTTCTTTTTGGTCGACTAAAATTAGAAACAAAGTACTGAGTAATCTCATAAAAAGCAGAAGAGAACTAAATATTTCTTTGCTAAAAGCGGTTGAGCCTAATTTCGAAGGGGGAAAGAGTTGTGCAAAAGAAATACGGTCTTTAAGAGTAACCGCTGTGGCGGCGTTTAACGATCTCCAAGCTTTAGGAGTAATTGTTGGTTTAACTGGATTCGGAGTAGGCGTTCCTAACGAGGTAAGTGTGGTAGGGTCCGATGGACTCCCAATTGGTGAAATTATGATTCCGAGTTTAACATCTATCGTAGCTCCATTAAATAGGATCGGTGAAGTTGCACTTGAACTAATGGACAAAAGAATTCATGGAGAATCGGAACTTTTAGTTAAAGTAAGTCCCTACTTGATTCCGAGAGGTTCAACGGCACCTTGTTAAAACATACTGTGTTAAAACATACTGTGTTAAAAGCCTAATAACTCACAAAGCCGTCGAGAATTGTTGAGTATCTCAACTTTTGGCTGATTCAATTTGTGCAAGTCAGCCAAGTATGAAATCTACTTTTTAGAGCGTGTCAGAAAGTATCCTTACTTTGGTCCACTGCTTGTCAAAGAAGAATTATTAAAGTTAAGGTCTAATGACCATCCACCGTCCTGAATATTATAATCTTGAGAACCAAATGGGACAACTGCGAATGGCGTGTTATATCTATCTCCAGGCGTTAAATTAAGTTGAGAGTTGTTCACCTTAAAGGGTGAGTAGGTCCCAAAGCTAATTTGACCAATGGTTGGCGAGTTATACGAAACGTTAAAGCCATCAGAAGGCTGATGTCCGGTGCAAATTGTTGGCGTGGAAGGGCATGGAACATGGTTAGATTCAAGTGGGGTAACTTGTGGGTTTGAACTTTCAATAGCACTGACAAATGCATTAAATGGGTTTCCTCCTGTCCCAGCTTTAGACTGCCACTGTGACGCAGAACCAACTTCGGTAATCCATACGTTGTCCGGTCCACCTAAAGCTTGTAGGTCAAATGGAGCTGTCATTGGTTGTGATGCGGAGGTGGAAGGAGTTGTTCTCCAAGTTGGCGTTCTCCATGACCATAGAGCAATATATCCACTTCCTGATCGTCCAATCGTCCAATTCCCTGACTGCACAACCTGATCAAAATATTGGGTTGGAAAGTAAGCATGGGTAAACCCTGGATAATTGAAGTAAGTACCTAGAGATGGAATAGGAGTATATCCTGGTGAGTACATAAATATGCCGACATTTTTATCCTGACCACTACTTGGAGAGTATGCCTCACCAGCCCAATATGCGCCACCTGAGTCAAATTCATCGTTTGATAAAGGAATTGATGGGCTATTTGTATAAACTTCAGCATTTGGGTTTATTGAGGCTTGCCAAACATGTACTTGGCCAGCTCTCTGTCCTACTCTCCAATTTTGAACACTTGAAAGAGAGACATCTGAGGATCGCCAAGTAGTCCAGGCTGCCTGGCTTAGAAGGGGAGAGTCGATTTCATTTGCTACTGACAGAGCAAGCTTTTGAAGTTGAGAAGCGTTATCATTTTCAATGACAGACTTAAAAGGAATTGCTGGAGAAAACGTAGCGTTGCTCCACAGATTGTACTTATTAATCGTTGCTAAGCTCAGCGGGCCAACTTGCCAAGTAAGTTGGGCACCCATTCCCCACCAATCTATTAAGTCATTAGGATTCGTAAAGCTAAGTCCATAGGGTGCCACTTTGTTTGCACTGTTAATTGGGGCAACTGCGTTAAGTGGAATCCCAGCCTGTTCATTTACTGTAATGGTTCGTGGATCGTTAGCAATTTTGCGTAGGACTTCAGGTGGACGGTAGCGATTCGATACAGCTAGCAGCGCACTTTGTTCCAAGCTCTGATAGTTAGGGGTTCCTTTTTCAAGGATTAGTTGTTCAATGCTGGTTGTGCTCTCTTGATTCCCGTTGGTATCTTTTTGAGCGTAGCTGCGACCGTGGGTAGAAGCCAAAATGTTGTCGTGGCTATTAATTGCCATATCAAAAAATAGTATGTCTAAGAGCATCTCTGCTTTTCGAGCAATCGTCATGTCGTTTGCATGGTCAGCCAGCAGTAGTAGTCCCATCAAATCTTCCGTATAGTAGGGATCTGAAAGCCATTCTGAAAAACCGTAGTGTGCTCGGAGATTCATCCATTGATTGATTAAAGAAGCAGCTTCTTGCATGTGGACTTTACCCGTTTTGCCATCGATTGAAAAAATAGAGTTCTCAAATGTCTGTCCTGCAATATACTGATCTGAGAAGTAAATGATTTGATGATTTTCAGTCCAAAAGTCTTGGTTGTCTGTAATTCCACTTGGAGTTGGCTCTGTGTACCAATACTTAAATGAAAGTAGAGCCTCTTGGATAGCACTTTGCACCTGAGGACTTAGTGAACTGTGATAGTTAGTCCAAAGGAACAAAAGTAAGTTAACGTCAAAGTCTGTTGTATCATCTTCAGCTTTTATGTGGGCAAATGTGGGTGCAAAATCTGCCACCGTAACGTCCTGTGGATTCCAGGCACTGCTGTGCCCGAGTTTTAACCAAGCAATGTGATCAATTATCGAATATACGTTAGTTGGATCGAGTGGTGATGAATTCACATACTTTAAGTACCCTATTTGACGAGCTTTCCACCAACTCGGCGAAACTAAACCACTGGTATCGCCCATGCCACTTATAGAGGCTGATGTAGAACTTGAATTAACGCTGTTTGAACATGCACCAAGCGCAATGGAGAGAAGCAATGAACATAGCGCAATCGCACCAAGAGCTCGTTTTTGATGTTTGCCTCTTGAATGTTTGAGGCTTGAAGCAGCTTGGTTCACATGTGATTTATCGGCGTCGGATATCTTCATGGAACAAATTTAGCGTAATAATGTTATTAATGCAAGCGCTTGCGCAAAATAATAAAATTAAGCTATAATCAGATTAAGTTTGAAGCGTAATGAATCTTTAACTTAAATGTCAAGTTAAATTTCAATATACATTTCTAAATGCTTCATGAAGGAGTCACCGATGGATCAAGAGAAAAGCGTGCTAAGAGCGGTCGTGTTAGGTGCGGGAGGAGCAGGTCATCTTCATGCAATGGTTTATAGGACCCTAGGAGTTGAAATTCTTGGTGCCTACGATCCTGATCCAATTCGTAGCGCAGTTTTCGCACAGACGCATCTTTGTAATGCTGCTAGTTCGGAAGATGAACTATTTGAAATGGGTGCAGATCTAATTTCTATAACAACTCCGCCAGCAATGCACATCGATCAGGCGATTAAAGCTCAAGATCACTCACTAATAGCTTTAGTAGAAAAGCCGGTAATTGTTTCACTGGCAGACTTGGAAAGAGCTTCTAAGTTAGATAGGGCGGTACCTGTTGTTCAATGGAGGTATGGACGAGCTTTTCAACAACTAAAAGCAGTGTATGAAGCCGGTTATTTAGGTGATTCACCTAGTTTCGTTGGTGACTTAGCATGGTATCGGGACGCGGAGTATTTCTCCTCTGGTCGATCAAGTAAAAGTGTTTGGGGGGCTGGGGCACTTCTATCTGTTGGGATTCATATGGTTGATTTAGTATCTGCACTTCTAGGGCCACCTGTTTATAGTTCAGGTGTCTTGAAAATGGACGAAAGATCAGACATGGAAAGTGCAGCGATTGCAATGTTCACATTTAAAAATGACGCGTTGGCTACAGTTCGTGTTAGTTTAAATGGGGGGCGAGACTCTACTTCACTTACAGTTTGTGGGAATGGGGTCACTGGACGGCTAGATGGTGGAGGAAACGATCCAACCTCGGTTAGCTTTATTTGGAATTCTGCGAACACTGAGATAGGCGAAAACATACAAGAACTTTGTGGTACTTTAACTACTAACGATACACCTCCTCTATTGATGAATCTAATTGATTCGGTTATAAAGGCTTTATGTTCCAGGGCTGGATTTATTGATAGCGGAATAGCAACAATGGCAGATGTCTTACCCGCACATGAAGCGATACTTAATATTTATGAGAAAAGGAACACTTAATGAGTTCTTTTCAGATTGTACTAATAGAAAAAGATGGTGTTCTTGACATATACGATGGACCTTGGAATGTATTACGTTATCGATACTTTGGTCCGAAGCCATACGTATCACATCTTTTAGCTCCAAACTCAGCTGTTCCTGGTCTATCAAAATCGGTTATTCAAGATTCACCTGCTGATCATTTGCACCACCATGGGATATGGTGGGGACAAGATGAAATTAAAGGAACTGAGTTTTGGCTCGAGAATAATACTTCTGGAAGGATTAACCATGTGGAATTTGATGTTATCGTTACCAAGGAAACTTATGCTTCGTTTGCATGTGTTTCGACATGGGAATCAAATGATGGAAGGGTATGTGCGAAAGATTATCGTACTTTTAAAGTGAGCAGACCATCTGATCAAGAACCGGGTTGGGTTCTTGATATTGATTATAAAATTGTTCCTGTCGAAGAACCAATTACTCTAATGAAGGTAGTTGACTCAGGATTTCCGGCTTTTCGCGTTGCAGACATTATTGACGTATTCGATGGAGGCCATTTAGTGGATGACAATGGGATAGAGTTTCTATTTGATCCACCAACGAATAGTTCAAAATGGATGGTTGCATGGGGCAAGATAGACGGATCTCCTCCTGCCATATCTTCTTATGGTGGATTAGCAGTATTGGAGCATCCCTCAAATCCAGGTTATCCAAATATTTGGTTTACTCGACCCTTTGGGTGGTTTACACCTTTTGGAAGTCAGAGCGGTGAAAGAGTTGTTCCGTTAGAAGGAATTAATTTAAAACATAGGGTGGTCACCTTTCGAGGAGAGCACGACCATGACCGGATAGACAAGCAGTGGAATGAATTTATCCTTAACGAAAAACAGTAAAGAATATTGATTGTGGCTTGGTGTTCTACGAAGAAACAACTGTGTTAGTGTTACCAATAAAACAGGAAGGCCCATTTAGATACTCCGATATAGTCGCTGCATAATGCGCTGTTGGAAATAGTATGGGTGGGCTGCTAAAGACCGCTTTCAAACCGTTTAAGTAATATGTCCCGACAGACATTAAATTAATAGAAAAGCACTCAAAAGGATATCCATAGAGTAAAATTAACTCGATATTTCCTGGCCGTTATGCAGTAATACAGTAATTCTGTGAAACTGTTTTCATGGTAGATAATCAAAATTTCGTTACAATGCAAAGTCGAGGTCTCATCACTATCCCGACTGCAATCAGGCGCCATTTTGGTCTGTATAAGCCTGGTATACAACTTGAAATGATTGAAAGAGAAGGGGAAATCGTGTTACGTCCGCATGTGCCGATACCGGCAGACCAGGCATGGTACAGGGCAGAACGCTGGCAGAAAATGGAACGCGAAGCAAATGAAGCTATCGCAGACGGGCTTGTAACAAAGTTTGATGACGTTGAGGAATTCTTGACAGATCTCGACTCATGAGATTTGAGATAACTAAATTATTCAAGGCAGACTATAAAAGGCTATCTGATGACGAACGCGAAAAGTTTCGCGTTGCTCTCCAAGTGTTCTATTCTGCATGCGGTAGCTTTGTCAAGTCCAAAGGCTTGGCAGCATGGCCCTCTGCTTTACGCGTTAAACAAATTGTTAATGCACCTGGAGTTTTTGAAATGACATGGAGCTTCAAAGGGCCAGATGGTCCTGCCACATGGGAATGGACAACTGTTCTCGATGCCCATGGTCAATCTTTACCAGCCGTGTGTTGGAGAAGATTGGGCAGTCACCAGATTTTCAAAAAGTCTTGACGTCATATCTAATGTACATCATTCCCCCCTAGTGAAAGTGCGCACAGTCCAACGTTACGGTCTCACTATTGATTCAGTATGATTTGTTGGGGTCTCGAATGCTAAAAATTATGCAATAGAGACCGGAGTTTAGGCGTCAATGGGAAACCGTCCCACGTATATTACAAACAGACTGCCTATTACTTACCAACTTCAGTTGGTACTGAAATTAAGTATGCTATTTAATAACTGGCGATCACATGCCGTGGAGTGCTTCGCAAGTTACGTAAGATAATTCTCAGCAAAGCAACTCTATGAAGTGTCAACCATTTTATCTACGTATAGCATGAGTACATGCTTAGACAGCAGGCTTCGCACACAATGGGTGAGAAGATATAACGCTTTTTTGTTTCCTCTAAATTGTGCAAATCAATTATCGAAATTAATAAAGTTAGGTAGTTCCGATTTTCCAAACACATTTTTCCAGAAAAGCCTCAATAGTTTGTCGCTGTGCTTTATTTTTAAGATTTGAATGGGAGATATTATGTTTTGGCAAAGTTAGCCAAAGTTATAATGTTCTTCCCTTCAAGACAAGCTAATCGTTTGTGATAACTTTTGGTTAATGCCTTTGCCACGATGCTTTCCATAATCGAAAGTGTATTTGTAAGTCCATACTCCTTAAATGCGTTGAATACGATAGCCGATCTATAAATTTAATATTGATTGGAACATAACCGTCACGTATAAGCAGATAGTTGTTAATAACTCTGCCAATTCTTCCATTGCCATCCATAAATGGGTGGATGGTTTCGAACTGTAAATGAAGGCGAGCAATTCGTGTCGCAAAGCTATCGCTTGTATTTGTGTAATAATCAGTCAATGCCTCAGTTAGTAGATCCTCTATAACCTCTGGTCTAGGGGCGACATGATTTGAAACTTTTACATATTCACCTGTCGTTCGAAATCTACCAGCAATATCATCATGTATATTACTAATCAGCATCTTATGTAGAAGTAGTATTACTCCTAGATTAAGTTCATTTTGTTTAGCAACCTTCTTGGTGTATTCAACAACCCTTGCTAAATTCTTAGCTTCAAATAGTTCTCGTTCTGATATGAATCGATCTAACTCAATTTGTAAAAGTATCTTTTCAGTTTCTTCTAATGTAAGAGTTGAATTCTCGATGGCGTTTGAGTTGTATACGTGTTCAGCAACTTTAGTCTCAGAGATTATTTGAAGCAGTGACTCTTTGCCAGAAATATTTTTATAGTATCTCAGTCTTAGTAATTGAATATTTGCAAAATAGCTAAAATTTTTTGGCGTACTTGAATTGTTGCATATTTTCACGTTATATCTAAATAAATCGTGAATTATGACTGATATTCATATAACTTTCACGGTTTGGTGGAGGTGAGCGGACTCGAACCGCCGACTTCCACGTTGCGAACGTGGCGCTCTACCAGCTGAGCTACACCCCCATTATGTCAAAAAATATTCTACAAAGTAAATTTGGACAACATCGAAAATGTTATGTCAAAAAACATTTATAAACTTCGCAAGGGTACTTGCTAATTATAGACCCGTAAAAGAAGGCGATCAAATATAAGAAACTATTTGATTGGGATTAGTTTGCTTTAGTCTTTTCAATAATTACGACAGACGGTGAGCCAATGGGAGTCTGGATTCGGGGTCTTTGAATAGGTGTTAATTTTTGACGTTTCTCTGCCTGGATTGATGATATATATTTTACTGCTCCTATGTAAATGAATAGGAGGACAGCTGAAAAAACTGTTAAAACCCATATAGCACTGAGTGGTGGTAGCATCCCAATAAAACCGGTTAATAAAGTTGTAAAACCAAGGACCAAGATAACGAGCCTCTGCTTTTTAAGTGCAATCTCATGTGATATCGCACGTCGATCTTCCTTTGAATATTGAGATCGAATAGGTTGTCTTGAGTAGTTTGAGTCTGCATAGCTATACCTCCCTTTGCCAGATGGAACTGCATGTCTTTGCTTAGTATTATGTAGTACCCCCATGGACTTATTGAAGCTTCCTATTGAGCCACCAGATCTTCTGTCCATCTCATCTCGTATGAAGCGAAGTATACTAGGACCGAATATAACGGCCCATAGAATGCCTAGCACCACAACAACTGAGAACACCTCTGTCAAACTCCTCGCCTACCTCTCATTAAAACTAGTCATTCCTATACTCAAAGTGGTGGATGGTATTAAATTCTCCCATTCCATTTGCCGAACTACCCGCCATCGCATCGACTAAACCTTAACACCATTTTTAGCATGGTTAATTAAGGTGTAAGGCCGAAAAATCTAAGTTTCCAGCTAGATGCTAAAAGATTTTTATTTTAGATATCGTTAAACCTTGTTTTCTCGTTTCCAAGTGCCTGATCTTCCACCCATTTTTTCCCATAGAGCGATCTCATCGATTGTCATTGATTTGTCTGCTGATTTACACATGTCGTAGATTGTTAAGCAAGCAATTGTCGCAGCAGTCAGGGCTTCCATCTCAACTCCCGTTCGATCTACTGTCTCTACCTGGACTTCTACTTCCACGAAATCATCACCGAGATTAAAATTTACAGATACTGAACCGACAAGTAGCGGGTGGCAAAGGGGGATAAGGTCAGAGCATCGCTTTGCTGCTTGTATTCCAGCAATTCGAGCGGCAGCTAAAACGTCACCTTTTGCAATAGCATTACTTGCAACTTTTGCAGTTGTTTCGGGTAGCATATGTATTTTCCCTTTGGCGAGAGCTCGCCTATGTGATGGCTCTTTTGGAGTTACATCGACCATTTGGGCTCTTCCTAGGTGATCAAGATGGGTTAAAGACGTTTCAGACATATTAGAAGTTTACGCCTAATTTATAATTCAGATTTTCAAAATCTAATTTTACGAAGTTTGTTAGGAAAGTGAGATCTTCTTTATAAACTTTAGGATTTCGTCCTTGATATCCGGTCTTGTGAGTGCGATTTCAATAGTAGCCCTAAGATAGTCAATTTTATTTCCAATGTCATAGCGCCCTTTCGAGAAGACAAATCCTCTTACTGGTTCGTTTTTAAGCTGGATATCTATTGCATCGGTTAGTTGTATCTCACCGCCTTTCCCAGGTGTTACTTCATTAAGCGCTTCAAAAATTGATGGAGTAAAAACGTAGCGACCCATTACAGCTAGGTTGGATGGCGCATCAATTAAATCTGGCTTTTCAACGATTCCAGTCACAATTTTAAGGCCTGAACTGTCTTCCCCATCTATTTCGACACAGCCGTAAAGTGATATCTCTTCATCTGATACCTCTTTAAGGGCAAGGATAGTTGAAGGAGCATTTGAGTATGCTTGGAGCATTGAATTTAATACGCCCTCTTTAATGTCCATTAGGTCGTCCGCGAGAAGGACAGCAAAAGGTTCATTTCCGACGTGAGATTTAGCAGCTGATACCGCATCACCAAGTCCTCTTGGCGAAGCTTGCCTTACGTAATGAAAATCAGCCAGTTGGGCAATTTCCTGTATTCTAGAAAGTTCTGAGAGTCTACCTGAACTTTCTAGATAGTGCTCGAGTTCAAATGATCGGTCAAAGTGATCTTCGATTGCTCTTTTCCCTCGTCCAGTTATAATCAGTAGATCTTTAAGACCAGCAGCAACAGCTTCCTCGACAACGTACTGTATTGCAGGCTTGTCAACCACAGGTAACATCTCTTTAGGCTGGGCTTTAGTTGCTGGCAGAAATCGAGTACCAAGACCAGCAGCAGGAATTATTGCTTTTTTTACTCGGTTTGAATTTTTCATGTTTAAAATGCCTTAACCTCTATATAGTGCAGTTTGTTCTACAAATGAATTACTAATGTAGTTTTAGAGTCAAAATGAACCTTTGCTAAGCATAGCCAAAATAATTAGACCAAACTTTTACTGAGTAATTAGCTATTTTCCCAGAATGTTGAATCAAATTGATTGGGAAACATGGAAATAGTGGCTGGTTTTAATTTGTTTAAACTTTAAGTAAAAAGTAATATCTTTTGCAAACTGTTAAGATTTTGATTGATTTATTAGAAAAGGATCTAAAATGCCTGCGTACGAATACAAATGTAAAGATTGTGGTGAAACTATAGAGATAGTTCAATCATTTACTGACCCTCCATTGAGTGCTTGCACGTTGTGTGGATCTTCGAATTTAAAAAAAGTGTTTGGCTCAGTCGGCATTGTTTTTAAAGGTTCAGGATTCTATAAAACAGATAGCAGGGATAAGAAGTCAGCTTCCGCCCCAAACGCCGTTGCTGCAAAAGAAGCAGGATCAAAAGAAGCTGGATCAAAAGATAGCAGCACCAAAGATGTCGCCGCAAATACTTCAAATAAACCAGGGGATTTAGGGAAAAGTGATAGCACAAAGACCGACAATGGGAAAAAGGCAGATTCGTCAAAAAGTGAAGCTAAATTAGCAAGTGCAGTAGGAAGTAGTACCTAAAAGTAGTTATTCCCATTAAAATGTAACCAAAAGTAACTTATATATACCCTATATGCTGGAGTTATAAATTTTTGTGCATTAGTCTGGACAATCAATACACATTAGTGATACTATGACCTAAATGAATATTTCTACTAAAAATACTGTGTAGAAAAGATTTTCAAAAAAACTGTTTTTGGTATTGCACTGAAACTAGTAATTGAGATAAGATTTTTAAAGGAATACGAACGGAAGATAGGATGAAATCAACCCAGATTAACCCAGCATGGAGGGCTAAAGCTGCCTGTAAAGGTCTAGACGCAGATGTCTTTTACCCCGAACCAGAAGATGATATTGGAGCCCAGGAAGCTAAAAGTATATGTGCCATGTGTACTGTAAGGCAGTTGTGCTTGGAGCACGCGCTAACTTACCGTGAAAAAGATGGTGTGTGGGGTGGAGCTACTGAGCGTGAAAGGCGTCGAATATTGCGCCAAAGAAGAAAGTCTGCCTAAGACCTTAAGTCTTAAGTAAACTTATTTGCAATGTAAGCGGTATATAAGTTTATAATTTAACACTTTGTACAGTGTAACTTCTAACTGGAGAAATAATTTATGAGTTTTGATCTCTCAGACGAGATGCAGATGCTTCAAGCTACGGTTAGAAAGCTCTCACAAGATAAAATTGCAAATCGAGCTAGAGAAGTTGATCATACTGGCGAGTACCCTAATGATTTTTTTAATGCATTTAAGGATGCCGGTTTACTAGGGCTTTGCATTCCGGAGGAGTATGGAGGTTCAGGAGCAGGCATTTTAGGGCTCGCAGTAGCTATCGAAGAGGTCGCGAAGTATTCAAATACAGCTGCCTTAATGCTTTTGCTAACTCGTCTTCCAACTGGTCCGATGATGATTGCTGGTTCGAAAGAACAAAAGGAGCGTTACCTACCTGGTATTGCAAATGGAACGTCTCGTGCCTCATTTGCACTATCTGAACCGCAGGCCGGGAGTGATGTCATGGGCATTAGAACTTCTGCTTCGTTGAATAAGAATGGGAATTGGATCTTAAACGGCGTGAAATGCTGGATGTCGGGTGTAAAACAAGCTGATTGGTACACGGTATTTGCGAAAACGCAAAATCCATCGAGTAGGTCTCATGATTCCATTTCTGCATTTGTAGTTGAGAGGAACTCAAAAGGCTTGAGCGTTGGAAGACTCGATAAGAAAATGGGAGTCAAAGGAGTTGACACGGGTGAACTTATTCTAGAAAATGTTGAAGTTCCTAGTGAAAATTTGATTGGTGAAGTTGGCGGTTTTAGACTTGCAATGCTTGGACTTAACTCAATGCGCCCAATTGTCGCAGCTAGAGGCATTGGACTGGCTGAAGGTGCCCTTATGTATGCAACAAAGTATCTAGAAGAACGTGAAGCATTTGGTCGCCCACTCTCTACTCAACAAGGACTTCAGTGGGAAATTGCAAAGCTTGCAGTCGAAATTGAAGCTGCAAGACTTTTAACCTACAGAGCAGCGACATATGCTGACGAGGGGAAGTTTACCAAGGAGTATGTGCCATTTTTGTCGGCTTCCAAGTACTACGCGACTGAGTTGGCAGTTAAGGCCTCAAATATTGCACTTCAAATGCTTGGAGCAGCGGGATATATGGAAGATCATATGACAGAACTCTACTACCGTGATGCAAAACAGCTAACAATAGTTGAAGGAAGTAGCCAGATTCAGTTAGGTCTTATAGCAAAAGGAGTATTAGATAGAGATCTTTGGTGGGATTAACGTCTCAAAGAAGACTGAAATCAAGAATTGAACTAAATCTTTTAACTGAAATTGGAAAGATTGTTTTAAATAGCACTAATCAAAATGCTGGCTTTAACTTAAATTCGTATAAACCTGACACACAATCCGTTTCGTTTCGACTCGTCGACTCTTGCAATCTGGAACACTAGTAGCAGGAATTCCGGAACTGGAACATTGGCCACTGGACCATTGGTAACTGACCTCATAACTTTAGGGCGGTTAACGGATACACTATTAAGGATGTCAAGAACAGAGGAATTCAAGTACGGTAGAGTGTGGATAGGAGACAAATTTTAGTGGAGCCCATTCCAAAAACTACCTTTGAAGGATGGTCTTACTTTATCTCTCGAATTCTCGATAATATCGACCTTTCAGAGGATGAGTCTGAGGCAATTATGTCTCAGATGCTTTTAGGACAAGCAAAAGACTCTCAGATAGCAGCATTTTTAATTGCGCTTAAGTCAAAAGGCGAGACCATTCACGAACTAATGGGGCTTGTTAAAGCAATGCTTAATGCAGCTGAGAAAATTACGATTGATTATAATGAGGCTTTACTTGACACCTGTGGAACTGGAGGGGATAGATCTGGAACTTTTAACATTTCAACAACATCTTCAATAGTTGTTGCAGCAAGTGGTGTCAAAGTAGCAAAACATGGGAATCGGGCGGCAAGTTCAAATTCTGGTTCAGCCGATGTGTTAGAAGCCTTAGGTGTTGCAATTGATCTGGGTCCTGATGGAGTCAAAAAATGTTTAGATGAAGTTGGCATTGGATTCTTTTTGGCTCAAAAATTTCATCCAGCGATGCGTTTTGTGGGACCAGTAAGAAAGGAGCTGGGAATTCCAACAGTATTTAATTTACTGGGTCCTCTATCAAATCCTGCAAGGCCAGCATTTCACTTACTTGGAGTCTCGAATATAAATGTTGCAAACCACATGAGACAAGTTCTCATGGAGATGGGTTGTAAAAAAGCTTTAATTGTTCACTCAAAAGAAGGCTTAGATGAAATTTCTACAGTTTCGCCAACTTTTGTCTTCCAGTCGGAGGTACAAATCGGTGAAAATGGAGAGAGACTAGTAAAAGAGACAAATTTTGAAATTGATCCATCTGATTACGGTTTTAAAAGTGCAAAAATGGAAGATCTGCTTGGTGGAAGCCCCAAAGATAATGCTGAAATTGTTCGATCTATATTAAATGGCGAAAAAGGCCCGAAGCGAGACGTAGTTTTAATAAATGCGGGTGCAGCAATATATGCAGCTAATAGGGCTGAATCAATTGAGATTGGGATAGATTTAGCAAAAGAGTCAATAGACAATGGAAATGCACTCGAAGTTCTTGATAGGCTAGTTAAAGTTTCTAATGAAGCAAAAGTTTCAGAATAGGAAAAATCCCATGGAAATGGGAAGCGTCGATTATTTGACGTGCAAACTTGAAAAATTTGCGATACTATTTTAGAGTTGTCACCGAGGCACTAGGAGTCACATTATGGCACGATATAAAGTTGAAATCTCAGGGAAAACGGCAGTTAAAGAGCAGCCATTTTTCCCTTTGCGGGGAACAAGACGCATTACTGTAGTTATAGTTGTGATGGTCCTGATTGGCGTTGGGTTTTATCTTACTCCCAAGCTGGCAAGTTCAGCATCCCTTGGGCTTAACTTATCAGGAAGCCCAGTAGCTAATATGTTGGGTCAACCCGGCGCAACTGTATATGGAAGTCAGTGTGGCCCTGGCATAAGACAAGTTAGTTGGTCGCATTACTCACCAATTTGTGAACCAAAGTTTACTGGAAACAATGGTGGAGCTACGTCGAATGGTGTAACTTCAACCACAATAACAATTACTTATAGAGCGGCAGCTTCAGCTGACCTGCAGATTGCGTATTCGTTGATTCCTCCTGCACTAATTGGAACAAACGAAGAGGCTATTTCGACGATGCAAGCTTATATCAATGTGTTTAACAAGTACTTTGAGTTATACGGAAGGAAAGTTAAGCTTGTTGCTTATAACGGCACAAGTGACTTCTTACAAGAAGATCTGACTGGAAATAATGCAAAAGCACAGGCCGATGCAATTAACGTAGCAAATAATATCCATGCTTTTGCCGATCTTTCAATGATCGACTCAACTTCTATCTATGATCAGTACTTGGCAGACAACAAGGTAGTTGCTTTTAACCTTGGTTTTCTCCCCAATTCTTACTACCAAACTTATTCCCCATATGTGTATTCACCCTATCCAAGTTGTGACACCTCAGCGCAAGCAGATGCAGCTGTAATCGGGAAGGCAATAGCTAATCAACCTGCAATGTATGCAGGAGATGCCAGATTTATTCATGAGACTGCAAAACTCGGAATTATATTTCCCCAGGGTAGCTCAACCCAAGAGTGTGCCGACAATATGCTAACTCTTCTAAAATCAAAGTACAATGTTGTCCCGGCAGTTGTGAAAGAAGTGGCACTTGATTTCAATACTTTGACCCAACAAGAAGAGAGCATACTAGCTCAGTTCAAAGAAAACGGCGTTAATACTGTAGTATGTGCTGCTTGTGACCCAGTCACACCAAAGTTATTTACTTCATTTGCAGACCAAAACCACTTCTATCCACAATGGTATGCTGAAGCAACTGGTGCCCCAACTGGAGGCATAGATGCCTTCTTGCAAGGGATGGATCAAAAAGAGATGGATCATACGATTATCGTTTCACGACCAACTCCTCCAAAGCAAGACATTGAGGCATATAATGTCTATAAGATGGGAGCAACATCTACAACTCAACTAGAGCCTGTATACCCACTAATTTACGCAAACATGTTAATGTTATTTGATGCGTTGCAAGCGGCAGGACCTGATCTAAATCCGCAGACGTTTAAAGAAGGACTTGACTCACTCCCGACATCACTCCCAGGTGGAGAGTTTGGAAAGTGGGACTTTAGCCAAGGTACATTTTCACCAGCTGCAAGTTTTCAGATTGATTACTACGCCGCAAATACAATCAGTGAAGTCAATGGAAAACCAGGGGCCATTGAACCTTGTAATGGAGGGAAAGAGTACAGCTTTAATTTTGCCCCAACTTTGCCAGTTGGTCAACCTTTAAACTGTTTCCAAAACGCTAATAAATAGATGTCACACTACGATTGATCATTTGGAAGTAGTTCAACCAGGGCAAGTTCAATCAGAAGTAATTCTAATTAGTACAGTGCTCTTAAGCCAAGAGTAGGTCAGTGCAACTACCAAGAAGTTCTTGCATTCTTTCAGCTAAACTTTTATCGTATCTTGAAGCTTAAATTGATTTAAATGTTAAACCAGATTATCTAACTTTTGGATGAACACGTTACTGAGCTTTGATTAGTTTATTCAAACACTTTTAATGTGGTTTGCTGAGACAACTACTGTCATCTCTCAATTTTAATTTAAAAGTTAGTTAAGCCTTAGTATTCGGCGGAAGCATCGCTAAAACTATCATCCCAATGAGCATTGTTACAATACCAATAATTTCTAGTCCGATTGAAAGCGCATTAAGACCAATACTTTCGTGAAAAGCAACGATACCAATAGTTAAACTTGCAAATGGATTAGCAACCGTGAGAGCTGGAAGTGACCAACCAATCTGAATGCCTTGAAATGCACTTTGGACAAGCAGAAGTACCAAAAAGTAATCAATTAGAAGCGCGAATAGCTGCCACTCAAATATTGCATGGGTCACAATGAACACGTAGGAGTGCTTTCCTTGGAATAGTATTCCCACGTTATGGGCTACACCTTTTGTAAAAGCTGCAGCTAGGCCGTTTACTATTCCTGCAGCTGTTGCCTGCATTATTGATCTTCCAGCTGGATTTTGAAAGCGCGATAGAAATATTATAAAAATTGCAATTAGAAAAACAATAAAAATTGTAGAAATCCAGTCCTTTGTTGAAGCAGTAGGATTCCCACCTTTAGCCTTGGCGACTATTAAGAACCAAACTATCCCACCAGTAACTAGAAATGTTGCTAGCCATTCACGAACATTTGGTAATTTCTTGTAAATTGTCGCTTTTGAAAGTGGAATTGCAAAAACGAGACCTAGAACTAGCAGAGGCTGCACGGTAGTTAGGGAACCCTTCCATAGTGCAACAGCTTGAAATCCAAATCCTGCAATGCTTGCAACGATTCCCAAAAGCCAAACTGGCTGCTTTGCTAACTTTACGATCAGGTTCGGGTGTAAGTTTAAACTATCTGGCTCACTTGAAGCTCGATACTGTTGAATCACTGCAGCGACTGCGAAACAAAATGCAGCAAATATACTTGTTGGAACGACAATAAGCATAAAATTATAGTCTTAAATCAAAAATTAGGGAAACGTTCATATGATTTCAATTATCATTCGTCGAGATGTAAACAATGATCAATACTACATTACCTATAAACAGACAGATACTGTTGAACTTAAGTCATAATTCTAGCTGAAATCAAATTTAGTTAATTTGATCCAGCGTTTGAGCGAAAGATTGCCGTGTTATCTGTCCCAAGATACGATGCGACTACGGATTCATTACTTAAAACCTCGCCTGGCTTTCCCGAAGTGAGAACTTCACCTAGGTGCAGACAAGTCATTGTGTCGGAAATAGAAGATACGAGAGGTACATCGTGTTCAATGACGAGCAAGGATGCACCGGTTTGGTTTCTAATGTCATTTAACAGACTACCAAGTGACTCGGACTCTTTTTGAGCTAGACCACTCGAAGGTTCATCCAGAAGAAGCACTAAAGGTCGATGAGCTAGTGCACACGCAAGCTCAACAATTCTTCTCGTGCCAGTTGACAGTTCAGAGATAAACGAATCCCTAAATCTTTCTAAATGGAGAAGTTCCAAAAGATAGTCAGTGTTTTCTTTGATCAACTTTTCATTCATCACTACCTGTGGAAGTCTGCACATGTTTGAAATTGGATCACGTGGGTATATGAACCGTTCGTAAGCACACGCTAGCGTCTCTTTAACCGTTAAGGCGGGAAACAGTCCAGCATGTTGGAAAACTCGCCCTATGCCATTGTGCGCTCTCTTTGAAGGGCTGAAATGAGTAATATCAGTTCCATCGAGATAAATGTTGCCGTGATCTGTAAGTGTGAACCCTGAGCACAAGTCAAAAAGAGTCGTTTTCCCAGCTCCATTTGACCCTATAATGCCGTGAATTTCTCCAGGCATGACTTGAAGTGAAACTTCTTCTATCGCAGCTACACCACCAAATCTTTTTGATACCCTTAAAATCTCAAATCGAGCTTCTTTTAGAGGTCCTTGGATGAAACCAGGTGGAGCTTCAAATGGTTCGTCTGAATTTATTGTAGGT
Organism: Actinomycetes bacterium; assembly: GCA_021790815.1. GTDB lineage: Bacteria > Actinomycetota > Acidimicrobiia > Acidimicrobiales > JABEUL01 > JAJYFT01. The sequence goes on along the minus strand of JAJYFT010000005.1, from coordinate 13,569 downwards.
TTCAAAAATATTGATCTCAGGAGGTCTTCTCGAGTTAGAAGATCCGAAGTATCGCCGTCAAATCGAACCTGCCCTCTTTCGAGAAAAACAGAGTTGTGGGCTATTGAAGATGCTACGTTAATAGACTGTTCAACTACAACTATAGTGATTCCATTCGCGATCATCTCCCGCACAGCATCCAATAGCTGACTTACGATTAATGGTGAAAGTCCAAGTGAGAGCTCATCGATTAAGAGAACTTTTGGTTTGCAAAGAAGTGACTGACTTAAAGTCAGCATCTGTTGCTCCCCACCAGAGAGCATCCATGCTTTTGATTTCAATCTGTCTTTGAGAACAGGAAATAGCTTATAAATATTGTTAATCGTTAAATCAATAAATTCATTGTCGTCTTTGACGGTCCACATCGCCATCTTTAAGTTCTCTTCCACGCTAAGAGATGCGAAGATTCCTCGCCCACCTGGAACGGTTACAAGGCCAAGTTTCACTCTGTCTTCTGGGGAGAGAGAGGTGACGTCTTTCCCTGAGTATGTAATCGATCCATGTGAAGGTTTCATAAGCCCAGAAATAACTCTAAGAATTGTCGATTTGCCGGCTCCATTTGTTCCTAAAATTGCTTTAACCGAGTTCTCTTCAACCTCAATATTTACTCCAAACAGTACCTGTACTTGGCTGTAGGAAGCATCGACACCATTTATTGAGATTAGTGCATTTGAATTTGATCTGGATGTCGTTACCGCATGCTGAGTTTCATAAACAATGTCCATCTCAGTTTCTTCAAGTGTAGTTGCATGTTGGCTAATATCAGCTTGCATGTTAGTTTTAGATGTCTGGTTTTGAGTTGTGTTAATTTCAACAGGATTAATTTGACTTGCATTAAAAGAGGAACTTGTTGCTGCATTCTCTTCGATAGAGTGGAAAGCTGCGTGCTCAAGTATGTTTGGAACTTCAATTTTGTGTAACTTTGCAATTTTCTTCATCAGCAAATCTCTCAGGCGGTAGATTATGCCGCCCAGACCTTCCGGAAGAAACATTAGCAAAAGCAAAAGCCCCGCTCCTGTTGCGAGGAGCTGACCTGCTCCACTTAGTTCGTAGCTTGCTAAACCAACGTATATAGCTCCAAACAATGCTCCAGAAAGTGATCCAAGGCCCCCAATTACCACAATTGTAAATACGCTAATTGATAGTTCAGGGTCAAAACCTGAGAAACTAGTTCCTTGCTGAAGTATCACAAGTAGAGCTCCAGCAATGCCAGCAATTGCTCCTGATACTGCAAATGATCCAAGTCTTGCTAGCAGGGGGTTAATTCCGTAAGCTTCAGCTGAGGGTTGGTTTTCGCGCAATGCAATTAAAGCACGGCCTGTTCTTCCGCGACGCAGGTTAAAGGTGGCGATTACGCAGACAGCAAGTGTAATAATTGAAAATTCGTATATTACGTGTATATCTTGAAGATTAAAATGACCAAAAAGATAAGGAGGATTGATGTGGGCAGGGTTGAGCCAAGGAAATTCAGTAGCATTTAGTAAATAAGTATTAACTGGTACAGCAAAAGCCATCGTCGCTACCGCTAGGAATAGACCGCTTATTCTAAGTGCAGGAATACCAACAACCATTGCGGTCAGAGCACCAAATGTAGCCGAAAGAAAAAGAGAAACGAAGAGATCAGTCTGAAGATGAACTGTAAATCCTGCGGTTACAGCAGCTCCAACGCCCGCAAAACCAAACTGCCCTAAACTGATCTGCCCAGACCATCCAGCCAGTATCACGAGTGAGACTGCGACGATGCCATATATTGCAATGTATGCAAATGGCAAGACGTCAACTTGACTTAAATGGAGGGGGATAATTATTGCTGCACCAAGAATCAGGATTGGTAGCCCAAATTTAAGAAGTCTGACTTCAAACAGTTTTGAAAGTTCTTTAGAAAGCGGTCTAACTTCACGTATTGTGACAAAACTTCCAGGTCCAGAGAAGTCACCTCTTTTATGAGGTGGAGGTTGTACAAGAAGTGAAACAATAATTATAACGAAAAAACCAACGTCGACTACGGTTGAGTGAGGGAACGACCAAAAAACCGTTTGTTGAAAAACCCCAAGTAGAATTCCTGCCAAAGCAGTGATGGGGAGAGACTCCATTCTCCCTAAAACTGCTGCCGCTAAAGGAGCCAATAGGACAATTGGACCCGCTGCAATTGCCAGATCGGGTGGATTCCCCATATCTGGTGGGGCTGAGACCATCGCGGCAACTCCGGATAGTCCTGCTGCAACCATCCAAGTTATTAGTGAAAGTCTCTTCACTGGTATTCCTAATAACCGAGCTCTGTCTCTAGAGTCAGCTGCGGCTCTAATTGCAATCCCTGTCCTTGTTCGATCTAGAAACCACCAAACTAGTGCAAGACAAATTACTACTGAAGAAATCGCTACAATGTGGTCTCCAGTAAAAAGAAGCGGCATAATGGTGAATTTTAGGGTAAAAGGTGTTTGAAAAGAGATCAAAGATTGTTGGTTGAACATGGAAGGTATCGCAACTCCAAGTGCACCGATAACTTGTGCAATTCCTAAGGTTGCAACGGTTAGTATTAATCGAGGAGCATTTGAAAACCTCCTTATGATCAAGATTTCTACAACTGCTCCAGTTATGACAGATGAAATTAGTCCGACAATCAAGGCAATCCAGAATGATACGTGCCACTTATCGACTAGTACGACTGCAACACTCACCGCAATCCCGCCTATTGCGCTTTGAGAAAAGTTAACAATTTTTTGTGAGCGGTATAGCAGCACTAAGCCAATTGCAGTCAATGAGTACAGACCACCTTGGACGGCTCCAAAGAAAATAATTCCGTTAGGCATCCCACTTGGCATTGCTTCTCTGAGAACTAACCAAAGAACAATGAGAACTATAAAGGCAGTTAACCACCTATAAGCTGGCTGATCTTTTAAAAGTTGTTTCATCCTTGCACACTCGGACAATTAATTTGCTTATGAAATGGAAGTTGATTAGCTCCCGAAGTTGAGAATGGAAAACGTTTACCATTGTCACATGCAATCATTGTTCCTTTTAATCCGTCCGAAGGACTCACAAGATTTGGATCCCATCGCAGGATGCCAAAGTCCGCTGGAGGATTAAACACATTATTTCCATACTGCCATGCACCGTAGTCTCCATTTGGAAGAGACGGTGGAAGACTAAATATACCATGTTCAAAGGTGTAAGGAGTGAGGTCTGGACCTGCAGCCTGGAGCCCTGCAAAAAACTCTAAGAGTGGTTGATAAATATCGTAAAACTCAGGGCTTGGAGTTCCGGTTGGGTCTTCTAGTTTGTAGGCTTTGTAAGCTTCTTCATCTTTATTTGGCGGCATGACAATTCCACCGCTTATTTCGTGTGCCCATTGACTCTGTGGCGTAACTTTTTGACTGAATATGTCACCAAAGTCAAGTGCCAACCACTCAGGATTGTAGTTTTGTTGAGTCGCTGTACTTGCAAGAAAAATTGGAAAAAGAGGATCGCAAGCACATATTACTGAAGTTACCCCTCGTGATTTCATTTGAGCAACTATGTTAGTTGCTTGTGTGGTTGCCTGGGCAATATTAATTGTGTACCCGACTTCTCTAGTCATTGGTGAATTGTACTGGGTACTGAGAATTTTGGCTAGTTCAAGAGCACAACCCGCGTAATTAGGATTTTCAGGATAGATAAGCCCAAACTTTCGAACTCTTTTTACAAAGTTTGGATCCCCTGCAAAAATTGCTGGAAGGTTAGCCATCTCTCTTCCTATAACAGTTGCCACAACTTTAGCACCTTGATCACAAGTTGAAGTTGGTGAATATTCATAGGGTGCGTACGATTGAAACCAACTTTGAGGCTGTGCTAAAGCACCGATTGCAATAATATCTTGGTCAGCAAGGTCTTGGTCATAGATTTGGGTAGAGGCGAGCAAACTTATATCAGCAAAAGCACCTAGTTGTTTGGCAGATAGAGAATCTTGTTGTGCTTGCTCTAAATCTTGTCCTTGAAGTTCACTAAGCTCATCACCTTTACCAACGAAGGTTTTAAGTACGACCCGACGACCATAAAGCTCGTAACTTTTGTTAAAGAGATCAATGTAAGTCTGCATTGTTTGAAGAGCCTGTGCTTCAGTTCCAATTAACTGGGGAGGAAAAAATAAAGCCGCTAATCCTGAAAGTGAACTTGCAGGTTCACGATAAGTGATAGTTATTGTTGATTTAGTGACTCCAAATGATGTTGTACCCCCGTTATTTCCAGTCCATTTTGGTTCACAGTAGGGTGCATATTTTGACCATGGAACTTGTCTGATATTTGGAGCACATTTAACACCAGCTACAGTGTACCCGGGTTTTTCAGCGAAGTACATTCCTAATTTTGCATTTCCAATAGTAAACTCCGAACTACTTTTTGCTTTTGAGGGAAAAACTGCGACCAGTACAACAATTACGACTAAAACAATTGCCAAGGGAGAGTAAACGAATAAGACTGAATTTGCTCGTCTTCTTGGTAGTTTTCCAACACTACGCAGTGAGTCTTTATTTCTGTCCAAATAACTCTGCAAATCGACTTCTTTCTTTTGTTTCTTAAACTTTAATTAGCAGTATAAATCGAATCTATTTATCATAACCGTTACTAGCTTGAATTTGAATGACATTCGCCTCCATTTCAACTAAATTTGAGGCATTCTACAAAGTCTCAAAGTCACTACATCGCTAGACCATCATAAATAATTTTGGTAGTCACTTAAATTTAGTCGATAAGCACGTATGTTTGTCAAGTAGAATTTGATTTAAATTATTGATTCTGTATATTATTGATCTCAAGTTTTGATACATGCAATGTGAACAGTGGTGTTGAAAACGCGATTACAATGTGATGTTTTTTTCAGGCTAGTATTGAGTCCGATACGATTTCTGTATCAATTTGGCCCAAAACTTAACCGCATATTATGGACTCTTCAAAGTATTTTCGAGATAAAACTAATGATAGATCACTTTTTCAGATTGTTTCTGGTGAGGTGGGTCGGTTTCTAATCTTTTTTTCACTGGCGTTTTTAGCGTTTTTAGCCTACATGCTTTGGGGAACTGGATCTATTACTCAAGCGAGTCAAGACAAATTAAAAATTGAGATTAAAAACCTTATGCCAGCACCACTTATCCCTGGGACAAAAGTTTCAAAAACTGTCGTTGAGCCCGTCAACCTCCCACCAAGTCCAAAAACTCAGCCCCCTTCTGGATCGGCGCTTGCAACAATTACTATCCCAGTCATTGGGCTTCAAATGGTAGTTGTTCAGGGAACAGATACAAACGATCTCAAACTCGGACCGGGACACTATGTAAACTCTTCCCTCCCTGGCTACGGCGGAAACGTCGCGATTGCAGGTCACAGGACAACGTATCTGCATCCTTTTTACTCTCTCAACAATGTTCAAGCAGGAAGTCAAATATTTCTTTCTACTCCGAATGGAACATTGGAGTATTTGGTAACAAATATTGACGTAAGAAGCCCGAGCTCGATTTGGGTGTTAAATCCATCTCCAACAAATGATATTTTAACACTCACAACATGCAATCCTCGGTACTCTGCAGCTACAAGATTGGTAGTGACTGCCCACTATTACGGAACTGTTGAGACAAAGACATCTGGAGTCCCTTCTACCCCTAAAAAAGTTGTGCAAAAAAGTGGAAATAGTGGTATTGGAAGCCAAATCGTGTTGGGTAATGCAGGAAGTGGTTATAAGGGATCAATACTTCCTGGGGCACTTGCCTTTTTTGTTTATGCATTGTTAAGGTTAGGTTTTCGAAAACTCAAGCTCCGATTTGCCCTATTATTACTTGCGGCTGGACTACTTTGTGAGTGGTATATATTGTTCTATCTATTTCAAGAGGTTGCAAAAGGGCTCCCTGCAAGTTTCTAACAATACCGGGCATTTGCAACGTATCTAATAAGTCTAAAATAAGTTTAAAATTGGTTTGCTATTTAGTCTATAGGTAATTTTTATAGGAGACGAATACCGTCTTTGACATGCGAAATTAGAAGCCGATGCATAACCTATTAAAAAAATATCGAACTGGTGTTGACTGGATAAACCAGCGTTGTATTGATGAATTGTAAGCAGTAAAAGCCTGTTCAAGTGGATAATAATCCTTGGGATAAAAATCCTGTAGCCTATAATGTAAGTGACAAGTAGGTTGCTTAGAAGTGCTAGGTTAAAGGATCTTGTTGGTAAGTTTTAATATGGATCAAAGTAGTATCTTAATAGTTTGCACAGGAAATATTTGTAGATCTCCGATGGCAGAAGGATTCCTAAAAGCTAAGTTTAAGAAATTTAAGCTTGACTACTCTGTATCGTCAGCTGGATTGATAACACAAGGCAGAACTCCGCCAAGTGAAGCGATTGAGGCGATGTCACGCTACGGGATCGATATCACGAAACATGTGTCCCGTTTAGTTGAATCGATAGATTTGGATAATTTCGATTTGATACTTGGAATGGCAAAAGAACATGTGAGGGAAGTGGCAATAATAAATAAAGATAAACTCAACTGTTCCTTTACAATCAAGGAGTTTGTCAAGAGGGCTTACACTGTTGGACCAAAGAGAGAAAGTGAACCGATTGAGGATTGGCTAAAACTAGTCGGGCATGGGAGGAGTACGAGTGACCTGCTAGGGGCCGACTTACGCCTGGACGTAGTTGATCCATTTGATAAAGGTGGTGACGCGTTCCACGATGTGGCAACGGAACTTGATAGCCTTACCACTGAAGTTGTTAATTTCTTAAGAGATGTACCACCAGTCAATTAGGTTAGCTATGTTGGAAACTTTTGATGAAGTAATAATTGTTGGTGGATCGGGTTTTACCGGTCAAAGAGTTGTTAAAAAGCTAACTGAACTTGATAAGAAGGTTTATGGCTTAGCTCGGTCAAGTGTGGCAAAAAATATCTTGGAAGCCATAGGTGCAGTAGCAGTTGCTGGCAGTTTAGACGAAGGAAATATTGGTAGGCTTTTAAGTTCTGCATCAAATTTAGAAAGAACTGCTTTTATGTATTTAGCGTCCATGGGTTTCGGTCATGTTGAACCAGTTGTTCAAGCTCTTAATGAAAGTGGGATAAAAAGAGCTCTGTTTACGTCCACTTCTTCGATTTTCACTAAAATTCCGACTGCGTCAAAAGAAGTGAGAATGAAAGCTGAGGAAGCAGTTAAAATCTCTAACCTAGATTGGACAATAATAAGACCAACTATGATTTATGGCGATATTGGAGATAGAAATATCGAAAGACTAATAAAGTACTTATTAAAATCTCCATTTGGAGTTCTTCCAGCTATTGACAGAGGAGATGCATTACAACAACCTGTTCATGTCGAAGATCTAGCACGTGCAATGGTCGAAGCACTTGGAAGAGAAAAAGCAATTGGGCAGTCTTATGAGATAGGTGGCCCAGAAGCACTTTCTTTAAAAGAGCTTTTTAAGATTGTATGTAATAGTGTTGGGAAAAAGTTTATTCCAGTTGAGGTACCGTCACGAGCAATTTTACCGATCTTTAATGTTTATGAAAAAATATCGAAAAAGCCTCGTATCAAAGGAGAGCAGATTAAGCGGATAACTGAGGATAAGAACGTGTCAATCGAAAAAGCAAGAGACCAGCTAAACTATAATCCACGCAATTTTCAACAAGGTGTCACAGGAGAGTTCATTTCGATTAAATCAGCGAGAAAATGAAATCATTTAAATCCCGCCTGCATAGTGCTGAACTCTATTTAACAACGGCTACTGATATGAAGTTAAAGATGTTAATTTATAGAGCGTTACTTAGAGGGCTAGGAAAGTTCACCATTTTTCTCCCAAAATCGCTTGCATCTAATATTGCGCTTAAGTACGGCGCAAGATTAAGAAAGTCTAATTCCCTTGCATCATTTATTCCATTCGAGATAACTATCAATAAAACCTCAATTGCTAACTGTGACCTTGACAAAGGAATCATCTCTGGAGTTGGAGTCACGAAGGAGATTTTAACGGTAGATGGCGTTGACAACTGGAGATGTAGTAGTGAACCACTTCTTTACCGTTTCTATATTAATTATTTTGAATGGGTTTACGATCTTGAGCGCTCTTATTCAACAATGAAGCGAAATGATATTTTTGTTGAGTATTTTAACTCTTGGTGTAAAAATAGTGAGTTTCTGACTAAAGTAGTTTGGTCGCCTTATGTAGTTTCACTTAGAGCTGTAGTGTTTGCAGATATTTTAAATCGCTGGGAGTTGGATGACTCAATTAAAGTGCGACTTGAAGAAAGTATCACTAAGTCATTTTCTTTTCTGAAGGTATTTATGGAGAGAGATGTTGAAGGTAATCATCTCATTAAGAATGTAAAAGCTCTAATCGTAATAGGCAGCTATTTTGGAAACGGGAAAGTTCTAGAAAAAGAAGTTAAAATCTTAAAAAAGACGGTTAAAGAGCAGATACTTAACGACGGTGCTCATTACGAGAGGTCTGTTTCATACCACATTCAGGTCTTAATAGACTTAATAGACATAAGAAGTGCACTAAATTCTTTTAATTCTCAAACTTCAAGTAAATTTGACCTGTCTTGGCTAGATATAACAATCGAAGATATGTCAAATTGGCTCAGCAAGATGCAAACAAGAAATGGCATATATATGGTCAATGACTCATTTCCAGTTGAAGATGGAGTCGTTGAGGGCCTAGTTAATTCCAATATAAGGCAAAGCAAAAATATGAGAGCCGATAAGACGCTTGAAACTCAGGGAGATGCCAAGAAAATAAAAAAGAGTTCAGGGTATCTCGTGTTTGATAACACACTTGGACTTAAAGTACTCTTTGACGTTGGAGATCCGTGCCCGAAAGAGCTTCCAGCACACGTACATGCTGACACTTTTAACATCCTTTTTTCTTTTAATGACCTCGATGTCTTTTGCGACACGAGTACGTCGACTTATGAAATTGGGGAAGCTAGACAGTATGAGAGATCAACAAAAGCACATAACACAGTTGAAGTAGATTCAAGAAATTCAACTGAAGTCTGGGGAGCTTTTAGAGCTGGGAGGAAAGCCAATGTTACTGATCTATCGATATCAAATAAGTCTCAATTAATTGAAATTGTTGCAAGTCATGATGGATATATGCATTTACCGGGAAGTCCAGTACACAAACGGAAATTAATAGTGTCTAGATTGACAAATAAGATTGAAGTTATTGATCAAATAAAAGGCAGTGGTACTCACAAAGTAGATGCAAATTTTCATATGGATTCATTGATCAAGGTTGCAAATAACTCCAAAGATGTAAACACAGAGACGGTAAACACAGAGCTGGGAAACACAGGGCAGGGAAACACACAGTTCAACATTGCTGCGCTCAGAAACCTTAAGGAAGACAAAAACCCGAAAAACAGCAACAATGTAGAAATCTATGAGTGTGAATTTTATGCAAAAGTTCCATGTCCCAGATGGTCTTCGACTAGTCCATCGCCTAACATGAAGGAAAGTACAGACACATTAGATGCTAAGAAAAAAGTACTTAGTGAGTATTCCTTTAGATGTACTGTAGAGTGCGATAAAGCGTTAGACGTAAGATTTAATTCAGGGATAGACATTCCAAACTACTTAGCAAAAGACTTTGGAAAGGTTGTTCAAGGTTCACTATTGAGTTGGACTTTCAACGGTGAGCTTCCAATTAAGGTTAAAGTTACTATTGATAACTTTAAAGAGGAGAAGATAAACAACATATGAAACAAGTTGTCCAAGGTGTTTCTGGTGGAAATGTAAGGTTAGTTGAAGTGCCTGACCCGATAAATTCCCCCAGTCAAGTGTTAGTTGAGACTATAGCTACAGTCGTATCTCCCGGAACCGAAAGAATGGTGACCCAGCTAGCTCAGTCAAGTTTGATATCAAAAGCAAAGGCTCGACCGGATTTAGTAAGGCAAGTCATTGAAAAGGCAAAGTCTGATGGACCAATTAATACTTTAAAAACAGTTCGAAGTAGACTTGATAGCGATTTACCACTTGGCTACTCTGGCTGTGGACTTGTGAGAGCAGTAGGAGAGTATGTAGAGGGAATCTCAGTTGGTGACATCGTTGCAACAGGTGGTGCAAGTTACGCAAATCATGCTGAGTTTCAAGCGGTTCCAGGTTTGTTAACGGCAAAGGTTCCTTCAAACGTAAGCCCAGCCGATGCGGCGTTTTCAACAATAGCTTCAATATCGTTACATGGTCTGCGTTTAGGAGGGATTGAGGCAGGAACTAATCTCGTAATCATAGGACTTGGACTAATAGGTCAAATTGCAGCCCGTTTAGGGCTTGCAGCAGGTTGTAATGTCGTTGGAATCGATATCGATAAAGACAAAGTTGACCTATTAAGTAGTTATGGATGCGTCGGACTATTAGAAGAAGGTGCTTCTACGACTGAAGCTGTACTTAGCCACACTAGAGGCAGAGGGGCAGATCTCGTAGTTATCACTGCGGGTGGGAAGTCAAATGGGCCAATAAAACGGGCTCCTGAACTTTTGAGAGACAGAGGTTCAATTGTAATAGTTGGCGATGTCGCACTAGAGCAGGATCGAACTCCTCTTTACATGAAGGAGTTGACCTTAAAAGTAGCAAGATCCTACGGACCTGGGAGATATGATAGAAATTACGAAGAGTTCGGCATTGATTATCCTTTAGGTTATGTAAGGTTCAGTGAAGGTCGCAACATGGAGTCAGTATTGGATCTGCTATCGACAAAGAGAGTATCGTTTGATGGCCTAGTTAGTGATCGGTTTAAAATAGACGATGCTCCAATTGCCTATGAAAAGTTAAACAAGAATCCTAAAGTACTAGGAATGCTATTTACCTATGGCAAAGATAACTTAGCTTCGCAATCGAAAATGAGTTCTGTTAAAATTGAAAGTGATGTCAAATATCCTGTTTCTGAGTCGGCAAAAAAGAAAGTCCAGAATGTCAAAATCGGTCTCATCGGAGCTGGCGCTTACACAAATTCAGTAATTGTTCCAAAGATAAAAGAAGCTAGTCTTGGCTCGATAGTTGGCGTTGTATCAGAGACTGGACTTAGCGCCCAAAGGCTTGCAAATAGAGAAGGTGGGAAAGTATTTTCTAGCTATTCAGAGTTAATTGGAGCCAGCGAAATAAATACGATTTTTGTAACTACCCCACATAGTTCTCACTCTAAAATAGTTGAATTAGCACTACAAAGCAAAAAGAATGTTTGGTGCGAAAAACCTCTTTGTTTAGACGATACAAGTTTAAATAGCATAAAAGACAGTGATGAGTCACTACTTTTTGTCGGTTTTAATAGGAGGTTTTCACCCGCAATTGAAAGAGTGAAGAGACATTTTGAAGGCGATTTAGGATCGACGGTCAGTAGAGGCCCCTTAATGATTACTTATAGAGTGGCTTCGAATCGAGTGCCGGATACTCATTGGTATAAGGACAGGAGAGAAGGAGGTAGGCTGCTTGGTGAAGTCTGTCACTTCATAGATACTTGTTCGGCAATTGTAGGTCAGAAAGCTAGAAATATTAAAGCATTTGGGTCAGGTTTTGATGCGAAAATACTGGCTGAAGACGTAGCTGTAATGATTAGCTATGAAGATGGTTCGATAGCTACAATTACTTATTCGGTAGACGGTCACGTATCAACGCCAAAAGAGAGAATAGAAATCCTAGGTAGGAAGAAGACTGCAATAGTCGATGATTTTAAATCAGTTGAACTTGATGGCAAAAAAGAGGTATTTAAACATCAAGACAAAGGTCAGCTAGGCGCATTTTTAGAGTTTAAGAGGCTTCTAAAATCAGGTAGTTCAACTCCAGAATGGGTTTATGAATCTTCTATAATGACTATAATTGCAGCGCAAAGTTTATTAACTTTATAAAAGACGATTGCTTAAGAATTTTTATAAAGTAGCCTTTGAAGTTCGTTTCCGATAATGTTTATTCGATCTTTTAAATCCCAGTTCGAAACAGCTTTTGGACCGTTGGATGCCAGTTTATAACGTAGTTTCTCGTCTAGTGCCAGTAAGGTTATTTTTTCAGATAGATCTTCGTAGTCTCCGGACTTAAAGGTAATTCCTGCATTATATGGTTCAATGAGGTCTTCAACCGAACCAACTTTATCTGATGCAATTACTGGTAGCTGTGAGGCTAATGCTTCGTTCACAACAATTCCCCATTGGTCGACTTTAGATGGTATTACAAATATATCCGAAGAAACCATTGCCTGCGCGACTTCGCTTCCAAATAAAGAGCTCAAGAAATGAATTTTTAAGTTCTTTGCATACTTTGCCTCGAGGCCTGACTTAAGTGATCCTGCTCCAATAATTATTAACTTAAGATTAGGAACGGTTACTGATGAAAGTTCAAAAGCTTTTATTAAGGTTTCCGGACCTTTAATAACCTCTAGACGGCCAACATACAAAACCAAAATATCATCTTGTAAAATACCGTGTTTAGATCTAAATGTATTCTTCACCTCAATGTTGCCTTGAAGAGTTTTGAACTCACTGAGATCTGATGATACTTTAGCTATGGTTATTTGTGGTGAATGTTTCTTGAAAAGAGAGGCAAAGTATCTTGACTGGGGAGTTCCCCCTGGAAATAGTGCCTCTGCTTTTCTTACAATGTAGTTCATAACCAAGAATTTGATCGATGATTTAATGCGACCTAATTTTGCTACTTGAACAAATGTATCTCCAACTACGTAAAAAGGAGTCTTAGTTAAATGCAGTAGAGCCATTGAACCAACAGAGTACGGATTCGCCCAGCCTTCAACTAGAACAACTTGAAAGTCATGTTTCAAAATAGACTTAAAAAGACTTATTGAACTAAAAAAATTTTGGTAGAAAGGATTAACGTTAAATCCAAATCTATTTCTCATCTCTCTAACTGCTTCAATCGTGTAGTGTTCTCGTTGAACGAAAAACCAGCCCACCGATATTTTTCTTTGTTCATACTCTTTCTCAAGTCTCAAACCTTCGACAAGACGGATAAGTTCTCTTGCATTGTTATCCCATGTAAATCGACGTGAAACTTCAAAAGCGTTTTCGCCAAGACTCTTTGCGGTTAATCTATTGTGCAAAATTTCGTACCAACTGTGTGCAATAGCTTGAAAATCTCCATACTCTACGAAAAGCGCGGACTCTTTATCGACAAAAAACTGTGCAGGTCCGCTATCTTTTGCAAGGACGATCGGTTTTTTCTTTGATGCTGCTTCAAAGTGAGCAATCCCAAAAGTCTCTGGGAATGACGCTAGGGAAAAAATATCAGCTGATTCTAAATAGTGAGTAATCTTGTCTCGCTCTACCATACCCAAGAACTTGACATGATTACAAAGTCCAAGTTCTTTAACCAGGTTTTCTAGATGTTGCCTGTTTTTGCCATCACCAATGATCCAGTAATTAATCTCGATTCCTTTGTCGTTTAAAACTTTTAGAGCTCGAATGTTATCCTGAACTCCTTTAGTTTTCTTTAAGTTGCTTACTGACAAAACTGTAGGAGTGCTCTGTCTTAATATAGGACTTGATGACGGCTGAAGGGAAACTCCATTAGGGA
>JAJYFT010000140.1 GCA_021790815.1 Actinomycetes bacterium | reverse complement strand
AAAACCCAGTAAACTAAAAGCAAAACTCCTTAAAAGACCATCTAAAGAGTTGAGACTATGGCAAGATAGGTAAAGTGCAACTTGCCCAAATTAAAGAAGAATTAAATAACACATCTTCAAATAACGCTTATCCGCGTTTTCCCTGCAATTACTCTTTTTTAGCTGCTAATTCCTTCTACATAACCCCACCTAAACCACAAGAAACATATTTAAATTCATGCCAATACGCGTCGGATCCCGCAGATGCAACAGGTGATCCGGTGAATAGTTGGGATCCGAGTGGGGAATTCGACGTTTATAACAACACGAGTGCACTCTTTAAACACTATGGAGTTCATTTGTCTACCTCTGGTCCGCAGTTTGTAGAGCAAAGTGGAGCTTCTGGATGGGAAAATGCCACGAATGGATTTCAACCAGTAAACGGTTACCAGCAGACGCTAATATATAGCCCAATTATTCAGATTGCGGCACAATCGAGCAATCTTGAGAATGATATTGGGCTAGTTCTCTATACGACTTGGTTTAATCTTTACCAAACCAATATCAATGGACCAGCTATGTCAGCACCTAGTACTTCTGCGGCAAGACAGTTTCAAAACGTGGAATCCTCTACCGGAATCGCTTGTGATTCGGTATCAGATTTTAGAAGTTTTGTAGGTTGCTTTATTGCCGATGTTCAAATCTGGGGAAACAATATTGGTGGTGGATCACCCCAACTCAATTTTCCTGATCTCAGCGTTTCTTGGTATATGCGAGACATTAGTAGCAACTTCGCTGGAAATGTTGCTTCGTATGTTATCGGTGAGATAAAGCAAATTTTCAATTTTATGGGACAATTTAGCGACATTGCTAATATGTCGACAACTTGCAATTCATATGTGTAGCGTTATGGCAAAGCGAAGTTCTTTTATGCTAATCTGCATTCTGCCTTTGATTGTAATGTCGTGTACTGCTCCTAGAGCTAACGCGCCGAAAGTTTCGGCGAGAGATGCTGTAAAGTCATCTTGCCAGTATTCTTTAACTTCAAAAGTAAGTAATCAGTTCTTGGGAAGTGCAAATTCAGTAGATATTAGTAATTCATTTATGATCTACGATAAGCACGATGATCACTTGTATCTGATTGCTAGAATACCAAATGCGACTGGTAATACCAACATGACAACATTTGTTTTCATCAAAAGCTATTGGCGCAAAATCTTAACTGCTACCTCACCGCCAATGAGTGTCGGTGCTTCAGTGGTTTATGATCCTGAGATTTGTGATGTCGTTCTTGTGGAAGGATACAGAATGTTTAATGGATCGGGTAACTCGCCTCAATTCGCTTCTCAAAATACGTGGATATTTGACGGATCGCAGTGGCAAGATCCAACACTAAGCATTAGCCCACCAATAATGAAAGAATCAGCTTTATTCTATGACGCAATTAGTCATAATCTCGTGTTGTATGGCTTGTCAGATACGTGGCTATTCAGTACTCTTGGCTGGAGCGAGTTCTTACCTCAAGAAATACCACAAAATCCACCCTCGGGTTGCAATATATCAGGTAATGCCACAGATCCTATATTGAAACAAGTCGTGTTATTATGTATGAGTTCAATAGGAGTTGACCGGCCTCCTGTAGAGACATTGTGGAACTGGAATGGAACAGGATGGTATTTATTAGGGCCCCCATATAAAGAACCAAATATTTCCAGTTTTACAGATCTTCAACCATCACCACGCTATGGAGAAATCATGCTTGAAGACGAATCCTCCAAAGATATAATTCTTTTTGGCGGGTTAGATCCAAATGGAACTCCGCTTAATGATACCTGGAAATTTAACGGCACTGTATGGACAGAAATTAAGTCGAGTATATCGTTGCCATCGGGTATTTCATGTTTGGCAACTTTCGATAACAAATTAAATAGAATTGTGTTGTTCACCCTCTTAGAGATAGATTCAGTAGGCAGGGTGAATTCTTTCTGGCAATGGTCTGGTAATGAATGGATACTAGGCAGGACTTAAACGGGGGTAATAATAGAATAGATTTTCCTGGTCCTCGCTCTCGGCAGAGTTGTCACATGAGATAAATTCAAGATTTCAAAAAATACATCGATATATATCATGACTTTTCAAATAACCCATTAGCAAAGCTTCATACTGCAACTCATCCTGATGCTACATTAGAAACAACTGAGTAAAACCCACTACTTATTTCAACTCTTAAAACGCGAGTAATTAGTCATGGCTAACTCTATGTATGAGAGACTATATAGGTGAATGAAAAACTCACTGGTCTAAAAATTCTAGAGACTAAGACTTCAAATATCGCGTATAAGCGCTTCTCTTCTAATAACTCTTTTTTAGCTGCTAACTCCTTCTACATAATTCCAGTTAAACCACAAGAAATATCTTCTAATTCTCACCAATATGCGTCTAATCCTGCAGATGCTACAGGTGATCCTGTGAATAACAGTGATCCGAGTGGGATGAGCGGAAGTGGTTGCACCCCTAGTAGTACGGCACATGCTATTTTTGGCATCAGCACATGTGTCCAAATTGATGGTTGGAGCAATATGGTCCAGGATATAAAAATGTCTGGTTACGCTGATACCACTGGTTGTTCGGTGGCTCAAATAACTATTAATGGTGACGTAAAGTTTCAAGCTCCAGAGGTTTGTGTCTCGTGGGCAAATGGAGCGGCAGGGGAACGTGAACTCTCAGCTAGTTGGGGGTGTCCATTTTCTCAAACCATTAATCAATGTGGCAGCATCAATGACGTTGGTGGATGGAGAACGGATAAAAATGGCATAGTGTCTACACCCTTTGGCGGAGGTGCAATGATATTACCCAATGGAGATAGCCCATTTCACGATGGTGATAAAGTTTGTGCGCGATTCGTTGGAACGGACTTTAATTCTGGAAATAGTTCTAGCCCGGTGGCTTGCCTAACTATTCATGGAAGTGCCATTCCTACGCACTCGTTACCCACTGTCCCGATGCTTCCAAGTTTACTTCCTTGGATCGGACCAGGTCCATCAGGATTGTCACCAGATCTTCCTGATCCTAATATCGGGGATACATCATATAAAGCACCTAGTTCTTGTAGTTGGTTTAGAACATGGTAAATATTGAATATAGCTATATGAATGTTAATATGAGGCGTTACTAATGACTTACATTAATGATATTTGCACATTTTGTGTACCGAGATACCCGTTTATAGGAACTGTATGAATCGTCATCGATTACCAATGAAAGTTATTTTGCTTGTGCTTGCAGGAGCGAGTCTGCGTGCATTGATTTCCGTATTGGTTGGGTTGAACATATGGACAGGTGTATCCTCTGATTCATCTAATACACGTTTAGCAAATATATTATCGTGGATGGGCGCCTTTGCTGATGGACAAGGTGTCTTGTTGCTTTTTCTAGCGCTTAGTATTATGATCTGGTGCATTCCATCTGAATATTATGATCAGGGCAAAGCTGCAACAGTGCCAAATTGTCTGTTACCAAAAAAAATGTTGGTATGGTTATCTGGACTTTTTGTCACGACGGCCTTCGGAGAAATTGTTAAAACGGGTGGAGATATTTTTAGTTACAATGGGGCAGATGCTGTATCTCGTATTTTGGGCCAAATAGGGTTTAATTTCTCATACTTTGTAATGTTAGTGGGTGGTTACTTCATAAGTATGAAGCTCATTAATTCTTATAATGGGCAGAAATAATATAAGGTGAGTCTAAGTTCGTTACTTGCCGAAAATGTAAAAAGTCACCATGCCGCCGCCTTGAAATACGTAAAGAAAGTTCTCACGCTAACTCTCGCAACGCATATGGAAACGGATAGTCGTCACCAGAGCTATACCTAAAAGTTGTGTTTGTAGTTTAAATCTCTAACAACTGAATTTGTTCAAATAATTGAAATTAGGTAGGATCTCCTGTTTAAATGTTTATAAGCAACTTTAAAAAAGGAGAAACTACCCAATGACTATTATACCTAATAATTTTCAGGATATAACAAAAGAAGAAGCCACATTTATGGTTCAAGATTCAGTTACCGAACTATTGAGATTTCATGCAAAAAGCCTGTTAGTACAAGCTTTAGAAGCAGAGGTCACCGAAACGCTGAATAGTTTGAAAGAATCCAGTCAAACTGCTATTAGAAACGGTTACCTTCCCAAAAGATTAATTACAACTGCAATTGGAGATATTCCAGTAGAAGTTCCTAGAATTCGCTCTAAAGACGGTGAATCAGTCAATTTCCATTCGACTTTAATACCTAAGTATCTGAGAAGATCTAAGTCAATTGATGCTTGGCAGCTTATGCCTATTTAAAAGGCATCTCTGAAAAAGATGTCGCTTCAGTACTTTCTACTATATTAGGACCAGAAGTTAAAAATCTAGGCAGAGATGTAATTTCAAGACTTAAATCATCTTGGATTAAAGATTTTGATACCTGGGGTAAAAGAGATCTTTCAAATTATGACTTTGCCTATGTCTATGCCGATGGCATCTACCAAGAAATCAGAGGTGACAATCAAAAGCTGTGTGTGTTGGTGATAATTGGAATCGATCAATCAGGTGATAAGCATCTAATAGCCTTAGAAGACGGGTCAAGAGAGTCAACTCAGTCTTGGAGA
>JAJYFT010000139.1 GCA_021790815.1 Actinomycetes bacterium | reverse complement strand
GTGCTCCCGAAACAGCACCTGCAGTGGCAGCATTCGGAACTGTATTCGCGATTATATCGTAAGCGACTTTATACTGAGGCGTCTGTGCCCACGCATTTTGAACTATGGAGGTCTTAATAGAGGACTTTGTGATGGGAATGTAGCCTGAACCGATGGCCCATGTCGCCATTGAACTAGGTTTAAGAAGAAATTTGATAAATTGCCATGCCGCGTCTTGCTTTTCTGGTGTCGAGTGTTTTACTATGTACAGCCCAGCGCCGCCATATGGGACACCTTCCCCATTACCATTGATTCCTGGCAACGGACCTACACCAAGTGTGACACCTTTGTATTTACCACCACTAAGGAGATAGAGTACCGTACCGAGGGCAGCGCTTGTATCAATCGTCATTGCAGCCGAGCCGTTGCCGAGTGCCAGCAGGTTGTCGTAGTTTGTGTTGAGGGTAGCCTCGCCTACCTTGCTTGAGAACATTTCGTTAAGAAACGAAAAGATCTTAACACTGGTTGTATCGTTTAACTCGACTGCTGTCGCACGACCGTTCCGCCCGTTCTCATGGTTTAGTAACAGTCCATTTGCTTTAGCGGTCCAGTCCTCAATGTTTGACGCGGTAAGTTTGATAGCAGTACCGTATGGAATGTCTGCTTTCTTTTGAACTTGAGCGGACATAGAGTAGTACTCATCTAAGGTCGTCGGTGGATTGTTTGGATTTAGACCTGCTTTCACCAATAATTGTTGATTGTAATACATGATTTGAGCTGAACAGTTCCAGGGCATCGCGTACTGAATGCCGTTGACAGTGAAGTAATTCATTGCCGATGCTAGCACGTCCGAGGAATCAAACAAAGAGTCAGCATGAAGAGCCGACCCAACTGGCACAATACTCTGGCTGTCTATCATTTCCTGTAGGTTAATTGTCTCGATCTGGACAAGATCAGGTAGATTAGAGCTACCCAAGCCTGCTCGATAAGCAGTGAAAGTGTCTGTGTAGCTCGCCTGGTTGAGCAGATTTACTTTAACTTTCGACTGAGAGGAGTTGTACGTATTGACAAGGTTATTCAAAGTCGTAAGATTAGCAGCAGTCATAGAATGCCACATGGTAATCGTGACGGTACCCTTCGACTTATTGGAAGCCCCGAGTGGAAATACCGGCAGACTTAATGCCGTATTCGGCTTAGTTGAAGTGCTTGACCCACATGCGGCGAGCACCGCCCCTGCCGACCCCAGCCCGAGCAGTTGCAGAAATCTGCGCCTACTAAAGCCATTAATAAACATATCGTCATCGAATTCTTTCATCTCCATCCCCTCTAACAGGTGTGCAACGTAAGTTCGCAATTATTTATAACCCTATCATAAAGCAGACACTTTAACCTAAGCACTTTGTAATTCAAAAAATAGATATAGCTCCATGTTAAAAGGTGCACTGAGACTTGAAGGCATTGCAACCAGTGAAGTTAAATTATTAACTTTATGAATTTGATCAAATTTGTTATTAATAAACCAATACAAAAACCCAGAAATCAATATTATAAATATCAATAAGAGAATATTTAAGTGCCTAAATTAACAATAGAACAGGAGATCCCGACTAACAATCATTTAAAACTAAAATTCTTAGAGCAAATATGAGCCAAACACAACTTTCACGTATAGCTTTAGATATAATCTCATGCAGGGTGTTCGAGGGTTACTGGAATAGTTGTTCGAGAGTACTGAAATAGTCATAAATTGAAAAGTGAGGTAAATTAATATGGAAATTGAAGATTTTAAAGGGAACGAAGTAATCGAACAATCCAAGTCTATTAACTTTACTCCCAACATCAAATCACCTATCAAAAAAACAAAAACAAAAGTCGAACTAAAATGTTAGTACTTTTGCCAATTGCAGCGATCTTAGTGATAATAGGATTAAGTGCAGCTGTACTTTCATTTCAAGGACATGTTAATGGGAGTATATCTAAGCCAACAATTACATCCACTACACTCGATTCGAATCCCACTTGGAGAACAAATGTGCCTACAATTAATTTTGGAACAAATAAATCTCCGCTTTATCAGCAGATTACTTGTCCATCAATTAATATCTGTTTTGCTCTAGGCTTCACACAGACTATTCAATATGACCCCAAAATCTCAATGTATGGTACTCAAACCCAATTCTTTATATATACTACTGATGCTGGTAAAAATTGGGGAAATATCTCCTCGCATATTTCGGATTTATACATTTCAATAAGTAGTATTTCTTGTGTAACTAAAGTAAGATGCGTAATTTCTGGAAATGATAAGTTGAATCTGGCAGCGTATTACACTAATGACGGCGGACTCACTTGGACACAAAGTACTTACGCAAACCATGAAAATCAATATTTTCAAAGGGGGGAAATTGACTTGCATTCCTAAGTCTGATATCTGTCTTGAAGGAGTGAATTCCCCAGGCAATTCAGCTGGTTCTATGAGTTATTTACTATTCGTCTCACACGACGGTGGGGCCAATTTTTCAATAGCCAGTACACCTTCGACATACAGTAATAACGACGATTTTTTAAGCAATTATTCCTGTTCCGCTCAGGGCAACTGTTTACTAACTGCGATAGGAGTAATATTGGGCCAACCAAATAATAACCAATTCATTTTGTCAAGCTCAGACGGCGGAATGGACTGGAACCCTGTTAATTTACCGGAGTCTGTTCAAGCATCTTTTTCTAAAAATGGAGGATCTAATATTGGCAACGTGGATTGCTATTCTGGTGATAAATGCTTAATTGCAGGAAAATCACCATTAAATAGTTCCGAAGTTGCAATTTGGCAGACATTAAATGGCGGATCGACTTGGAGTAATATTTTGGATACTTCATATGTTAATTTACTTACAGATCTTGGAGGATTAATGGATGACGGTCCAAGTATAATTTGCGCCAAATCTATGTGTAGATTAGTTTTTAGCAAAGGCGACACAATATATAGTTTCAATTTAGATACCTTAAAAATTTCACCCTCATTTACGATTAAGGGCCAAGTGTTTTATGCTTTGGGCTGCCCCACTGATTCAAATTGTGAAGGGTTTTCAGCTCCGCCACTTGCTGGCCAAGACGGATCTCATCCTCTTTTTATTCAAGTTAAATTATCTTAATTGAAAAACTATAAAATACTTTTGTCACATTATAGTTAGCCCAGAATCGAAGATAAGCCTTCATCAAGTACATCTAAATGTAGTTGATTAAGGTTAAATAACGAAAAGTTAGGTTTGATTTAACTTGTGGCACAATTAAATATTGCAACGCAGCTTAATCTTTTTAGAAAAATTAAAAATGTAGACAAACGGATAAGCGCCAAGAAATTAAAGATTTAAAAATATTTACAAATATGGGAAAATAGTTTAGGTAATGTAACTAGTGGGATATAAGCAAAGTCTAATCATAAGGCTATGCCACAGTTAAGAACAACTCAATCCATTAATAGGAGAGAACTATGATAATACTCTAAGATGACAAGGTACCTAAGTTAACTCAGGACAAAACCACGAATACACGATCGCCTGACACTAGCTCCGATAAGTTTGGATGAATGCAATCTGTCAGTTTCTAAATAGCCCCATTAAACCAGATAGAGCTTCCAAATTTTCATTATCGTTAGTTGCGCCAAAGGTACTTTTAATGTTTTTATTGATACTCAACTATAAGAGTTTTTCTGATACATAAAGTTAGGATTTAGGCCCCACTTATTTTTGATGAGACGTGAATAGTTAGGTGACAGAGACACCAGACTCCCCTAAATAACCGAAGTACCGAATTGTCCACTATTTTTGCGGGACAAAGTTAACAACAAATCCTTCCATCTCTGCAAGTATTGCTAGCCCTGTATCAGCAGTAGCTACTATAAATTCAAAATTACTTGATTTAAATAGGTTGCCCAACCTCAATATTACTTCATCTGCTGTATTTGACACTAGGTTAGCAAAAGAAAGCGCGTTTAGTTCTACTAAGATAATACTTTCTCCATCAGATTTATTTTGTCTTGATACAGCTAGCTGTTCATGTACCCACTTTAAAGCTGTGATGCATTTGTTTTTTCTGTCTCCGCTAAGTTGAAACTTTAGCCTGTCAAGTTCCCTGACCACCTCTCGATGAATTACGAATCTCGGTATAAAACCTAGTTTTTATTGTTTTAAAGACTCTTCATCATTAATAGGATGAAAGTGCATTAACAGATTTGTATCTACAATAATTGGCTTGCTATCCGGTCCCTGGTCAGGGTTAGAGAGGTTTCCCTGTAGCATATTTTTAATTTGCTTGAATTCTGAAACAATATCATCTACCAACATTTTCTTTCGACCAATGTCGTCATATATAAGGTTATTTCTAATAACTTCTGACTGACCTGGAAAACTAGTCAGAACTTGCCTATAGTTAGCATCCAAAATCAAGTCGATAAGCGTACTTTCAAAGAATTTAGACCTAAGATTTTGCTCCAGATCAGAAAACCAATCAATATAACATTTGAAACATTCTTCCATATCATTTCGAATTATGTTATCGATGTTGCGACGTTTCTCTTCGAGAGTACTTATTATGGAATCAATCACGATACCTGGTCTAAAGCGAGGTATCTCAATGAGTATAAAATCATTGGGACCCATCAGCTTATTTTACA
>JAJYFT010000138.1 GCA_021790815.1 Actinomycetes bacterium | reverse complement strand
CCCGCCACATTTGACACTGTTTCAAAACCATATCCATACATGGATTCATCCACTCAATTTAATCCCGAGCTCAATGCTATTCCGGACAACCCTTCTTCTCCACTATTAAATCAAATATCTGACCTTACTCAAGGATGCTCCGACGCTCCCAAAAAAGAGGTTTCAAACGAAATTCTTTCTATTGTTGCCAGCAGTAGTTTTTTCCCCAAACAAACTTCAAATGCTGTCATAGTGTCGTCAAAATATTCAAAAGGCGGCTCCCCTATCGCAGTTTTCGGTCCTCAAATCGGCTACTTCTCTCCTACTGTTCTCATGGAAGAAGACCTTCATGGACCAAACATTGCCGCTGCAGGAGTATCTCTTGCTGGTATGAACTTTGCCATTCTTTTTGGGCGAGCGTCCACATTTGCATGGTCTGGAACCTCATCTGGAGCTGATGACGAAGATGAACGAGTTGAAGTACTCTGCAACCCGAGTGGAGGTCAAGTCTCTTCAACTTCCACTTACTATATTTTCAAAGGAAAATGTCTTGATATGACTCGCTATGACTCTTATGACAATGTCAAAACGACTTTAGCCGCACCGGGGGAAAGTGCCCCTCTTGATCACATTATATTTAAGACTGTTCATGGCGTGGTTCAAGGTTGGACCACCTTGAATTCAAAGCCAGTTGCAATCTCTCTTCAACGAGCATCAAATATGCAAGAAGAGACAGCTTTACTTGGTCTTGTTAGGTGGATGAATCCTAAGACTAATTCCGTAGCAAGCTGGCTTATAGGAGCTGAGAGTTGCCCTTGGGCGCTTAATTGGTACTACATATCTGCTCAGAACATCTCTTACTACTCAGGTGGTCTCTTGCCAATTAGACCCAAAAATCTTAATCCAAACCTGCCGACATATGGCACAGGAGTTGCGGAATGGCAAGGGTGGCTTCCGCCACAAGACCATCCTCAAATAACCGATCCAGTTAGTGGTGAAATTATAAACTGGAATAACCAATCTGCACCTATGTTTTCTGCGGCAGATAATGACTACAGTCATGGGCCTGTATATAGATCAGATCTCCTTCAAAACTCACTAAACCAAGTCTTGCAAGAAAACTCAAATAAGCTTAGCGAAGCAAATGTAATTAAAGCTGTAGAACAGGCGGGACTTACCGACATGTCATTTACAAGCCTTTTCCCTACAATAGATCGGCTTATTTCAACATCGACTGATTCTAAAATAAAGTCTCTCTTATCACTACTTAAGACTTGGTATGCGGATGGAGGAATGCGAGTTCTCCAAACAGGAAACAATGGATCAATCAATAATCTTCCCGGTCCGTCAGGTGGACTTTCTAAAACTTCCCAATATCAAAATGCAAGCGCAATAGTTATATGGGATCAGTTCTACCCACAGTTGGTGACGGCAATTTTTAACGGTGTGTTCTCAGGTTCACAAATCAATTACTATAAAGGCCTTCCAATCTCGTATTCAATTTTAAGTCAAGAGTTTGCTGCCACGCCAAATGGTGACGGAACCAATCAAGGTGACTCTTATGGCGCAGGATGGGAGGGATACGTTTTGAAGATTCTAGATGCAGCGTCCAATATTTACCAAAAATCACCGTTTTCAAGCACAGTCAATGATCACGCTTGTAACGGCGGACTTTCAACTTGTAAAAACACAGTTGAGGCACTTTTTGACACCATTTACAACCAACTCACAAGCGTCAATGGAGACAATCCCAATCCAGCTACATGGACCCAAGATTCTCAAACAGATGGCCTTACAATGCCAAATTTTGACGCAATAGTTTATACCTCAATAGGACTTGCAACATCTCCGAACATGGTCTGGCAGAATCGCCCAACATTCCAGCAAGTTGTAGAATTTAACCCCGGGTCAACTGGTAATAATGACTCGTTTAAGGCGGTTAGTGCGATTGTGCTTACAGCGGGTGCATTGATACTTATTCTCTCTTTTATAAGTGCTGTTAGAAGCACATTGCGTCGGAGGAAAAAAAAGAGTACTCTAAATAGATGACGGATCTCGCAGATGAACTGCAAATATATGGACCTGACCCTGAAATAGAAGCTCTTTTTGCTGAGCTAATTAGTTCAGAAACAGGCAGAACTAACCCCTACCATTACTACGCACGGTTCCATTCAAAAGCCCCTGTATACAACTCTTCTTTTGGTGCCATAATCTTTTCACGCTACGATGATTGCCAGCGCATCTTACGCGACAATAGATTCGGCAAAGAAGAAGATACTAAATCAAGACGACAGGAAAGGGCAGCTGCACTTGGCTTAAGCGAGAAAGAACTTCAAGAAGCAACAAGATTCTTTGAAGGTCGCACAAGCTTACTTTTCTTAAATCCCCCAGATCACACCAGGTTGCGTTCACTTGTTTCGAGGGCATTCACACCACGTAGGGTCGAACAGTTAAAACCACACGTGGAGATTTTAACGGAAGAAATTCTCTCTTCGCTTGTCGGTGAGGTTGATGTGATGGAAAGCCTTGCCTGGAAGCTCCCAGCTACCGTTATTTGTGAACTGCTTGGCGTTCCTGTTGAGTTGAGAGAGACTTTTAGGCCATTAATTCGAACTGCAATTTCATTAATTGAACCAAATCAAACCAAAGAGGATTTCTTTAAATCAATTGAAGCGGCTGAAACACTTACGCTTCTATTAACGGATCTTATTGAGATGAGAAGACGCGACCCTGCCGACGATTTACTGAGTCATTTAATATCAGTTCAGGATGGAACTGACAGGCTTAGTTTGGAAGAGTTAATCTCCACCTCAGTCCTTCTTTTTATGGCTGGATTTGAAACTACAACAAATTTAATAGGTAACGGCTTGTACGCACTCCTTCAACATCCTCGGGAGTTCGAGTCACTTTTTAATGACCTAACGAATATTGATCTAGCGGTTGAAGAACTTTTGCGCTTTGACTCTCCCGTCCAATTTGATATGCGAACTGCGCTAACCAACTTTAACTTTGGAGGAATAGAATTTAAGCGAGGTCAGCCCGCAATGACTCTGTTGGGAGCTGCAAATCATGACCCTACACATTTTACCAATCCAGAGGTTTTAAACCTAAAAAGGGATGAGGGGCCACCGCTTTCTTTTGCTAGTGGCATTCACTACTGTTTAGGCGCATCGTTGGCGCGTATGGAAGGACGCGTAGTATTCTCTAAACTAATTGAGACATTTAGCTCAATAACTCTAGTTGACAAGTTTCCTGAAAGGAGAGACTCAATTACTCTTAGAGGATTAAAATCACTAAATGTACAGTTGGAAAGGCGATAGGCTTTTAGATCTCCTCTTGAGCATCATCTAACCTAACCTCTTGCAACCGAGGAGAAAGTTTGTCAACTTTTTCTTTCGTCTTTTTAATACGTCGATCGAGCTCTTCAATTATGGTCACAGCTCTTTCAAATTTCACCGCTAACGAGTCAATATCAACAAAGCCATTATCAAGTTCAGCAATTATCTCTTCAAGTTCAGCCGATGCTTCAACATAAGTCAATTCATTTATATTCCCAACTTGTGTATCAAGATTTTTTGAATCTTCAGTCAATACTTACTCCTTTTTAGTCAATTCCGTTATGTATTTCAGATTTAATAGCCAAAACTTCGCTTAAAAAGGTGCCATTACCTATTTGGGTAGTAAGCGTTTGCCCATTTACGATATCTTCAATCGATCTTACAGTCTTCCCACCTTCTGACCTAACGATCGCATATCCTCTCTTCATTTGCCTTATCGGGTCAAAAGCAGATAGCGAAAGCTTGTAAAAATTTATGTCCCGATATTTTTCATTTAGAAAAGAGTTCGCTTTTAATGCAAGTAGCTCTTTAACGTGTCTCGTGTTTAAAGTTTCACTTTGAATTTTTTCACCAACTATCTTTCCCAGCAATTGGCGATCTTGATTCAAACTGGAACTTTGTGATGATAATGTTAGCTTGAACTGACTAATAATAGCCTTAGCTTTTGTAAACACATCATGCTCTTCCCGCTCAATTTCGAATTCCATAATACGAACCAATCTTTCACGTGAACTACTCAAGCCATTCGCTTCAAAAACAATTTGTTTTTCACTGAGCTCTCTTATTCGGGAGATAGATCTGTCAATGCTGTCAACGAACTTCTTAATTAAAGCTACAATTTCCTTCCCTACTGCCGTAGGAGTCGAGAAATACCTATTTGATACCAGATCAGCAACCGAAATGTCCTCCGTGTGACCAATCCCACACCACACGGGAGTACTTGAATTGGCGATCGCAAATGCAACTTCTTCGCTATCAAATGCGCTTAGGTCGCCCTTTGATCCCCCTCCCCTAATTACTACAATTAAATTTAGGCCACAACTACTAGCCTCATCAATTGCAGAAGCAATCTTTTTAGGTGCCTCGCTGCCTTGCACTGGAGTTGAAAAATACAAAAGCTCAAAATTAAATTCAGACATTTCTATTTGTCCTAGGAAATCAAGGTAGCCTTGAGTTCCTTTGCTCGCAATTAAACCAAGCCTAAGCGGAACAAGATCAAGCTTTAAGCGCTTATTCTTATCCAATAAGTCACTTTCACGTAGCTTCTTCAAGAGTTTTTCGCGTTCAATTGCAAGATTCCCGATTAAAGCCTCTACATCAATACTAGATATGTTAATTTGAACAGAAATTCCAGATTTCCAAAGCCGAGCTTCACCT
>JAJYFT010000137.1 GCA_021790815.1 Actinomycetes bacterium | reverse complement strand
ATCATGGATTCTAATAGAACCGGATCCAAGCTCTAATCCATTACAAACCAAATCATATGCACTAGACCTTACACTTAGAGGATCTGATGCAAATAGATGAATGTCGTCTAGGTTGGGCATAGTAAAGGGGTGATGAGCTGGAATTGGATTTCCCTCTTGATCGAGACTCTCAAAAAATGGAAACTCGGTAATCCATGAAAATTTCAAATCGTCACGGTGACTTATATTAGAGAGCATTATCTTCCCAAGTTCTGTTCTAATCTGGCCAAGTATTTTATTCGATTTAATTTTCTTGTCAGCGACTAAAAGAACAGTTTCACTTTCACTTAAGTTTAAAGCCTCGATTAGATTAGCTTCAACATCACTTTCTAATACTTTTGAGATTGGAGAATCTAAATGCAGCTTTTCAATTTCACTATCGCTTCTTTTTACCCTCATCCATAAGAGACCTTTTGCTCCAAGTAACTTTGCGCTTTCAACCAGTTGATCAAGCTGGCTTCTTGATAGTTGAACACTGCTCGGCACCACATAAGAAACCACTGACTCCGCGTTCAAAGCCTTAACGTGAGAGTTCTCAAAAATCTTTGTGACGTTAGTTAGCTCATTTGGAATCCTTAAATCCGGCTTGTCAGTCCCAAACCTTTCTATGGATTCAGACCAAGTCATTGAAAGAATGTTGAGTTTTTTATCTCCAAAAGCAACTTGGTGGGCTTTTTCTACTGCATACGATATAAATCTCATTACATCCTCTGCATCTACAAAAGATGCTTCGACGTCCAGCTGACTAAACTCAAACTGCCTATCAGCACGCAGGTCTTCATCTCTTAAACACCTTGCAATTTGAAAGTACCTGTCAATTCCACCAACCATTAAGAGTTGTTTTGCAAGTTGTGGGCTTTGGGGAAGAGCATAAAATTTAGACCGATGAAGTCTTGATGGAACTATAAATTCGCGCGCTCCTTCGGGAGTTGGTGTCCAAAGAAGAGGTGTTTCAACTTCGACAAATCCCTGTTCATACATTGCCTCACGCAAAGCTTGGTTAATTTGTGATCGCAATCTCAGGTTATTTTGAAGGCGTGAACTTCTAATATCTAAATATCGGTACTTAAGCCTCAAGTTTTCATCAGTATCGGCTAAGGATTCAACTTGAAAAGGAGGTGTCTTAGCTTTCGAATGCACGTGCACGGTGCACTCTCTTATCTCAATCTCACCAGTTTCTAACTTTTCATTTACGGTTCCATCAGGTCTATTAAACACTGTCCCAGTAATTGAAAGTACGTACTCACTTCGTAAATCTAAAGTGCCTTCTACGACACACTGAATAACTCCAGTTGAATCTCTTAAATCGATAAAAGCAAGGTGTTCACCATGCTCTCTCCTTTTTTGAACAAAACCGGCAACAGTAACCACCTCGCCTATATTTGCTTCAGAAAGGCTCAGTGCATAATGGGTTCGATATTTTGTCTTGTCAGCAGTAATCAATTGGTTCTCCGATTAGTCTTCTAAACTATATTGCCACGAAAATAAGGGTCTTTAAAACCAAACTCCCCAAATCAATGATTTTTAAGAATATTTTTTACGGATTCTTCTACTCTATTAATCTCGACTATCTCATCGCCTGCAGCATCTAAGTCTTTAAGGCTAACTTTTCCGTCTTTAAGTTCTCTTTCACCAATGATTATACAAACTCTCGCATTTGACTTATTTGCCATTCGCAACTGTGATTTCAAAGAAGTCTCCTGTCCTGAAATTATCGTACTTATCCCATGACTTCGCAACTTGTGACTAAGTTCGGAGTTTAGCGATCCGTTCGTAAGGTCAACTATAAACACGTCTGGCCTTTTCTGTTCATCCATTTCAAGCCCAAGTTCGGACATAACAAGAAGAATTCTTTCGATTCCAATTCCAAACCCAATTCCTGGTGTTTTTGGCCCCCCGAGGCTTTCAACTAGATTGTCATACCTGCCACCCCCTCCGATAGCATTTTGAGTTCCAGAGAGAACATGGGACGTAAATTCAAACGTTGTCCTGGTATAGTAATCAAAACCTCTAACTAGTGTTGGGTCTTTCCTAGCCTTTATTCCAAGCTGACTAAGTCCATCTAAGACTCGTCCGTAATAAGCTTCACAATCACTACAAAGATTTTCATCAATTTTAGGTGCACCACTTACGATGCTTCTGCATGACTCAGTTTTGCAATCTAAGACTCGCAGTGGATTAAGCTCAAAGTGCTCAATGTGCTCATCACAGAGTGAAGCTTTATTTGAGATTAAATATTTAAGAAGTTTTTCTTTATACTGCGGCCTACAGTTCTCATCTCCCATTGAATTAATAATTAATTCTCGATCCTTTAAGACCAAACTGTCAAAAAATGTACCTGCAAGATCTATTACTTCAACATCCACACTTGGACTTAAAGCGCCTAATACTTCTACCCCTAGCTGGTGGTGTTGGCGGTAACGAGCCTTTTGGTGCCTCTCATACCTAAATGCTGGCGTCAAATACCATGTGCGAAAGGGTGTAGGCAGAGAATGTTCAATAAAGGCCCTTACTATACTCGCAGTTCCTTCTGGTCTGAGAGCAATTAAACGACCTCCTTTATCTTGAAACTCATACATCTCTTTTCTCGTAACATCACTTGACTCACCAGCACCTCTTTTAAAAAGATTTGCATCTTCAAACATTGGGCTTACAGTCAAACCATATCCTGCTAAAGAAACGATATTTTTAAACTTTAAAATTACCTGTTCCCATTTGTAGGACTCACCTGGGAGGACATCTTTGGTGCCCTTTGGTGCTTGAAACTTCACTACTTATCTCCTCCAGGTACTACTCTAAATGCATTGTAAACGCTATCAATTTTCTTTAATGCTCTTACTAAAGAATCAAGATGGCTCCTATCTGCAAGTTCGAATTCAAACCTTAGCGACGCAACCCTATCAGCTCCTGTCTGTGTTGATGCCGCAATTATATTTACATGGTGCTCCGCCATTACTTTTGTGACATCAGCTAAAAGGCCAGACCTATCCAGTGCTCTAACCTCCACACTTGCTGCAAATATACCGCTCCCAGAACTGTCCCACTCTACTTCAATTAATCGCTCCAACTCACTTCCTGCGAGAGCAATCGCATTGGCACAATTTGTTCTGTGAACACTTACTCCTCGTCCCCTAGTAACATAGCCGATTATTTCGTCACCTGGCACGGGCATGCAACACCTAGAAAGCCTTATCATCATGTCATCGAGACCCTCTACATAAACCCCAACTCCAGCCCTTTTTAAGGGAGGCTTAGTTGTTAATATCGTAGTTGGAAGCTTCTCTTCGTGCTCGCCAGCTTCAAGCTCTCTTCCAAGCCTATCCACAACTGCTTTAGCAGAAACATGGTCCTCGCCAATTGCAACGTAGAGACTTTCAAGGTCAGGCTGATTTAGCTGACTCAAAACTGTTTGAAAAGCTTCAGAGTTTAGTAGCTTCTGAACTGGTAAACTTGTTCTCCTAGCCGCTTTAGCAAGTTCTTCTTTACCGAGTTCAATTGCGTCTTCTCGCCTTTCTTTGGAAAACCACTGCCTGATCTTCGACTTTGCTCTTGAAGATGCAGCAATTGACAACCAGTCTCTCGAAGGTCCAGACCCAGAAGTCTTTGACGATACAATCTCGACCGTTTGACCGCTTACAAGCTTTGTCTCGAGTGGCACAAGTCTTCCATCGACAGTCGCTCCAACACAGCGATGACCAATTTCAGTGTGAATTGCATAGGCAAAATCGATTGGAGTCGAATTTTGAGGAAGAGTTACAACTTTTCCTTTAGGAGTAAAAACATAGACCTCATCTAGATCTAGATCAAG
Source organism: Actinomycetes bacterium (assembly GCA_021790815.1). Lineage (GTDB taxonomy): Bacteria > Actinomycetota > Acidimicrobiia > Acidimicrobiales > JABEUL01 > JAJYFT01. The sequence continues at coordinate 873 of JAJYFT010000137.1, read as the reverse complement.
CTTTAACGATTCAAGGAATTCAACCGGGTCGGGAGTATTTTGTTCAAGATCAACAATTCTTTCCAGCCACGCTATTTCGTCTTTAACTGGTTTAGAAAAACGAGTTTCACTCTCTTTGTCTTCTTTATACCCCCAGTGAGCGGCAATCCCAAACTCAGCTCGTTTATGCATATCAACTGTTCTGATTTGAATCTCAATCGATTTCCCTCCAGGGCCAACAACCGTAGTATGAAGAGACTGATAGAGGTTAAACTTTGGCGAATTTATATAGTCTTTGAACCTTCCCGGAATTGGGTTCCAAAGCGAGTGTATAACACCTAATGCTGCCCAACAATCTCTTTCGACTTTGGTAATAATCCTTACTCCAACAAGATCGTTTATCTCGTCAAAGCCTTTTCCTCTAACTACCATTTTTTCATAGATACTAAAAAGATGTTTTGGTCGCCCAAAAACTTCGGCTTCAATTCCAATCTCCTTGAGCCTGCTACCTACTAAAGGAATAATTTGGGCAAGATACTGTTCTCTTTCAGGGGCTCTTTTCTCAACCATTTTTTCGATCTCTTCGTAACGAAGAGGGTGCAGTACCGCAAATGAAAGATCTTCGAGCTGCCACTTAAGTTCGCTCATGCCGAGACGGTGTGCAAGTGGCGCATAGATGTCGAGCGTCTCTTGCGCTGTTCTTCGCCTCTTCCACTCTGGCATTACCGATATGGTCCTTAAGTTGTGCAATCGATCTGAGAGTTTTATAACTAAGACTCGCCAATCTCTAGCAATTGCAACTATCATCTTCCTTACTGTCGCTGCTTGTTGCTCTGCCCTAGATTCAAAGTGCAATCTGTCTAGTTTTGTTACCCCATCAACTATCTGTGCAAC
>JAJYFT010000042.1 GCA_021790815.1 Actinomycetes bacterium | reverse complement strand
CACAGCAATTTAAGTCTCGCGTAGTAATAACAATCGATGCGGATGGACAATGCTCTCCTAGCGACATTGAACCTGTTGCTAGCCCAGTGATATACGGACAAGCCGATATTTCGTTAGGCTCGAGAATTCGCGGGGCAACGGATTCAACTGACAACATTAGAAACCTTGGCGTAAAGGTTTTTTCTGGGCTCATAACTCGTATGACGGGGCAATTTGTAACAGATCCTGCAAACCCACTTAGAGCTTTTGATGTAACTGCTATTAATTCTTTGAAATTGACCCAAGACCAGTACCAGTCTTCAGAAGTAATTATTTCTGCAATAAAGAACCGTCTAAGGGTTACTGAAGTACCAGCCTTGATGAAGGTAAGAACAGAAGGAAAGTCTAAAAAAGGCGGATCCTTGAAGTATGGATACAATTTTTCTAAAGTCGTGTTTTCTACCTACTTAAAACAAAGAAGTTCCAAACACATTTAAGAATAGGTCCAATCTTACGTTCGAAAGGCAAAACACTATATTAGAATTAAAACGCACTCCTAAACTTAACTAAATCAAAAAACACCACCTTTTTTAAACTCATAGTTGTAACTCAAATTTCTAATCTGTTGAGCTAAACATAGGTTTTAGATATGCTATCTTCCAATAAGGTCTCCTATATCGTCACTCTATTGTGTAACCGCTTCTAGTTACGAGTGGAGTATTAATATGTCGTGAGGAACAAAACTCGGCTTATTCTTTTCACGGATTCCTGCCGTAAGAAGATATTTTCTTTTAACAGAGCTTAAGTTTTGTAGAACGTCAAGTCTGTTATCAATAAAGTAAGTTATTTCAAGATCTCTGCAAACACTACCCTTATCAGCTCTTTTCCCCACAAAGCGAACATTACTCGCAAGAATCATTTCAGGCGATACAAAGCCGTTCTTAGTCAACCATTGCCAAGACATGTAAACCGTTCGTGCCCCGGTTTTTGAGACAATGTATACACGGTATTCGAACAGTTCAATAAGCTTCTTAACGCTTTCTAACGCATAAGTTAGGCGAAGAGTGCTGCAAGGGTTCAATCCGAAAAACGAACTATCTTCATGTGACTTTCCACTTCGGTCGACTAAACGCCTCCAATGTCGATGTCAAGTACATAACTTACTGAATTTATGCTTTAGAATTTCTGCTTCCATTACCCTACTAAAGTCTAAACGCATCAACTGCATTTTCTTCAATCCATTCGAAATATTTTGCCAACAACGTTTGCAATACATTAACTTGGCATTTATGCGTTCATAAGCAACGCCTACTTTAATGTATCTGCAATAGACACAGCTAGAACTTAGACAGCAGGGTCACTCCCGTTTCAACTACAACAGCCTCAGCAGCGGTGTTTAATTTTGTCTACAAGAATTCAAAGCGCTAAGCAATTCAATCAATTGCAAAATGTCTTCGATCAGCGAATTAATCATGTTGAAGATATTTGCATTACCGTTCGGTTTACTTTTCAGGCCACCAGTCGCTTACTAATTTCAAACCTTCTTCAATATTAATGTTTGGAGAAAACCCTAACTCTTTTGCATGCGAAATATCCACTCTAACCGCTTTCATTTCGCCGACTCTTTCAGAGCCATAAAAATAATCGATCTCATTTCCAACAATATTTTCAATAAGTTTGAGAATTTCATTAACGCTAGTAGAAACTCCTGAACCTATTGATAATGTATTGCATCCTTTTAAATCCAAACCCAAACATATTGCATTGACTACATCACTTATATAGACGTAATCACGAACCTGATTCCCAGATCCGTAAACCTCAATCTGTGTCTTTAGAGAGATAGCTTTCATTATGCGCGCTATGAGAGAGTCTTTCGATTCCATGTCAATGCCGTAAACATTGGTAAATCTAAGTGACGTCGCGTCGAATCCGAATGAGTGTGAGTAACTACTTATTAGCATCTCACCGGCTGCCTTTGTGCCGCCATAGGGTGAAAGCGGATTCAACGGAAACATTTCATTAATTACTTTATCTCCAATGTTGCCCACTACTGCATTTGTAGAGGCAAATACAAGCTTAGGAATCTCCTTCAATCGAATCTGTTCAAGAATGTTCATCAGCATTGTAACGTTTGAAGATAGATATTCCACAGGTTTTATTGTCGACTCAATCACGCGTGTTAAAGCCGCGAGATGAACCACTGCATCTAAATCCTCCAAGAATGCTTTCGAAACAACTTCGTTGTTTCTCAAATCGCCTTCGATGTAACTTACATCGACTTTCGGTCTCACTAAATCTGCAACTTTTACTTCATAACCAAGCTCAAGAAAATTATTAACTAGGCTTCTACCAATAAAACCAGAACCACCTGTTACAAGCACTCTCAATCTGGCAATCCCAGTCTCTCTTTGCGCTTTTCACGAGACTTGTCATAGACATTTTGAAGCTCTCTCTGTATGTCATTAGTAAAGCTTGAGATCATTGATCTCTTTACTCGCTCTCCACTCTCAATTTTAGGCGGACTTATAGGCTCCCCGACTACTATATTTATCTTAACCGGCTTTATGATTTTAGAACCCTTTGGCATAGCAAGTTCTGAACCGGCAATACCAACAGGTACGATAGGTGCTTGACATTTTATGCTAAGAAATGCAGCTCCTTCAAAAATATCTTCAACTCTGTCACCTTGTTGCCTCGTGCCTTCAGGAAAAACGACCAAAACATCTTTTTGATTAAGCACCCACTCTGAGGTTTTTAAAGATTCTCTGTCTGGTTTACCTCTGCTCACTCCAAATGTACCCATCTTGTTCAAAAACTTACCTAAAGTTTTATTCTTCCAAAGAGAATCCTTTGCCATGAAACATACTTGCAAGTCACTTAGTGTTGACGTTAAAAAAAAGTCAACATTTGACCTGTGAACGGGTGATATTATAAAAGGCCCTACTTTAGGCACATTTTCCAATCCATCGATTTGAAGCCTAAAGAAGTTTCTTGCCAAAAAAGCTGCTAACCTTCTAAGTCTCTTAAAAACGTTTCTATTTATATTTAAATACTCTTCCACCATAACCTCACAATATAGTTAACTATGTCATCTATTAATCTATCTGTTGTGTCAATCACAACAGCACCTTTAGCGATTAGAAGAGGTGACTCCTTTCTTCTTGAATCGCGATCGTCTCTTTCCTGTAGGGTTTTTAAGACAAGATTCTCGTTAGCCTCATTAAGTTCCTTAGAACGTCTTTTTGCTCTCTCTTCCAAATCTGCGTTCAAAAATATTTTTAGCAAGGCGTCTGGGAAAACTACACTTCCTATATCTCTTCCCTCAACCACCAATGGATGAAATTCCGAAGCATACTTATGCATAAAGGCATTTACATACTCTCTAACTTCAATGTTTGTCGCAATTTTCGAAGTTAACGAAGATATTTCAGTATCTCTTATTAATTTTGATACATCTCTATCCCCAATGTAGATTCGGTTATCAATAACTTTTATCGTAGGGAAAAGTTCCAGAAATTCTTTTGCAGAGTTAAATTTTTTGCCAGCAACTTCACTTTCATATATACCTAAAGCGACAGCTCTATATAACGAACCCGAATCGAGAGAGTAGCCATCTATCTTTTCTGCAACTAACTTAGCTACTGTAGACTTGCCAGATCCACTTGGACCATCTATAGCTATTATGTTTTGTTCAGGCATTTAAAATCTTCAAGAAAATTAGTATAACTGGTCGCAACTCCATCGAATCCATCAATTTCTACTATTCGCGATGTCATAACACTTCCAACTGCTGCTGCCATAGCAATTCTATGGTCTAACTTTGCATCCACATAAACTGGGTCATTTGATCTATCGAATCCTCCCGTAACATATAGATCGTCGTTCGTTGCATTAGCTCTTCCTCCAAATGATTTCACTAATCCAATAATAGACTCAACTCTGTCACTCTCTTTAATTCTCAACTCAGAGACAGATCTAAAAATACTTACTCCTTCAGCTGCCATTGCCGCAATAGCAAGAATAGGTATCTCGTCAATTAAAGTTGGAATTTCATCTGGCAGCACTTCGACTGAGTTTAATTTCGAACTTCTTGCTTCAACTTTAGCAACAGGAAGATAACCTTCTGGAGACTTTTCAATCATTACTTTCCCTCCCATTCGTTCCAACACTGAAATAAATCCTGTTCGTTCTCTGCCAATATAGAGATTTTTAGCAATGACTGTTGACTGTTTGCTAACCACTGCACCAACCAAGAAAAACGCAGCTTGAGACGGATCTCCTGGGACTTTAATTACAAGCGGAATTTGTGGCATCGAAGGCTCAATATAAATCCTGTGTTCATTACCATTCCTTGAAACTTCCAGGTCAATTCCGACTAATTTAAAAAGTTCTTCAGAGTGAACACGAGTCATAGCTGTTTCAACTATCTCAGTTGGTGAAATCGCTGATAATGACGCAAACATGATTGCAGATTTTACCTGAGCGCTTGGAACTGGCAAAACATATGTAATACCTTTAAGTCGACCTCCGGAAACAGTTAATGGAAGAGTAGAATTCTTACCATCTCCGTTAATTGTTGCGCCCATTTGAGATAACGGTTCGACTAACCGTTTCATCGGTCTTTTACTAAGCGAGTTGTCGCCTACAAATATCGTATCTTGTGGAAAATACGTTGCAATACCGGCTCCAAGCCTAACGAGTGTTCCTGAATTACCAGCCCAAATTGAATTAGAGGGTGCATGAAGACCGCTAAAACCACCTTGTACATTTAACCTATTCCCATTAACAGCACTGACTGTTCCTAGATCTTGTATGAATTTTAAGGTGTTCATAACGTCTTCACCCAAATTTAAATTATCAATTACGGACTCTCCAGGACAAAGCGCTGACAACATTATTGCACGGTGCGAGATTGATTTATCACCTGGGACTTCGATCTCTCCTATTAAACTACTGTTGGGCTCAATTATAGTTTTCAACTATTTCTCTTTAATATCTACTAAGTTTGCTTTGTACCCATTCACTTCTAAAGATTCGATAAATAGAATACTTTTAGAAGAGTCAATGATGATTAAAAGAACACCAGATCCATCCTCTAGTGTATGAGAAATTTCAATATCTTCAATATTGATATCAAGATCCCGTGCGATTGACAGCACCTTAACTAACTCGCCAGGTTCATCCTTAACTCCGACGCGAATTTCACTTAAAAACTCTGCTTTAACGTAAGTTTTTGGTAACTTTAAACGAGTCTCTTGTGCATTTTGTAAAAGCGTCATAAGGTTATCTCTTTTCGACTGCTCTAAAAGTGATTTAACAGCAGTAAGCCTATAAATTAAGAGGTCTACTGCATTTACAACTGACTTCTTATTTTCAATTAGTACTCCGGGCCAAATATTAGGTGATCCGGCAGCAATTCGAGTCATATCGCGAAAACCTCCTGCAGCAAGCCTCAAAAGCCAGGCTTCTTCTTTTGAAATTTCACTTGCAATATCCATTAACATCACTGCGACAATGTGTGGAAGATGTGAAACAAGTGCCACAAATTGATCGTGTTCGTCAGCTCCCAAGTTAATTGGGTTTGCGCCTAGATTATTCGAAACTATGTCTCTGACCTTCAAATAAGCCTCAGAAGAAGTTTTCGACGTAGGTGTTAGGACCCAGGTTGCATTTTTAAACATACTTGAATCTGCACCTTTCGGACCAGAAAGTTCACTGCCAGCCATTGGGTGTCCACCAACAAAGCGCTCACTAGAAACCTGTGAAACAATACTTGACTTAACACCTGCTACATCGGTAACAACTGTAGATGAATTTGAGTTTGATAGTGCGTACGTTACCTCTTTGACCGCTTCTTCAACGGGAGTAGAAATAAAAACAATCTCAGACTCAGCGTTAAATCCAATGCTTTCTATAAGACCTAACTCCTTAGCCAGATCAGCTGTATCACTATTCTTATCAACACCGTAGACCGTAAAACCAGATTCGGATAAGGATTTAGCAATCGATGAACCGATCAAACCTAGACCAATAACCGTTGCACTCCTAGAAGCCATAACCTATCTGATCCATTCTTGAAATATTAGTAAAACGAAATTAGACTTAACCATCGTTTAGTCCACTGAGATCCGGACGTAAACTTTGTGCGCCGTGAAGGTAGACGTGTTTAATATCTGATTTCTTTAGCAGGGATTCAACGTGCATCAAAACTCTGATACATCTTTTAGGTGCAGATTCAATGTCAAGTTCAACTGCACCAAGTATTGGAGTTGAATTAAGTGCAGACTCACGTATAAACTTTGCAGGAAAACACGATGAAATATCTCTTGTCGCAGTCACAAATGCACTCACTACATCGTCTTCTTCTATGTTGTTTGCGCTCAGCATCATCGAAATAAGCTCTTCTATTACACTTCTTATGCTCTCTTCTGAATCCTCATTAGCAGTTGTTGCGCCTCGTACTGCTCTCAATCTTTTTCCATCCATTTTAAAGATTCTACGACCTTTTCTTATGTGACCTTTTCCAATCTGAACAAGTACTTCTTATTTCAGATCAAACGTGGGGACGAAGGGATTCGAACCCTCACTGGAGGCGGTTTAAGCGCCCTGCCTCTGCCATTTGGGCTACGTCCCCATTTGAACTTCGATATTTATCCTACAAAAAATAAGATAATTGCAAATTTAGATTATCACTTTGAAATGCGGTGGTGATTCAAGGTTAAAATTATCAGTTGTATCCAATAATTGTAGAGAGTAATCAATTTATCTAAAAAAAGTTGAAATTTTGATGAAAATAAGGTAAACTACTCTCAAGAGAAGGCTGCACAATACACTGGGCGAAATAAAATTAAGCGGTTTATAGTGGTTATTAAACGTAAAAGTGCTGCGATATGCAAGGTGTGCCTTTCAACAAAGGCTTGTACTGTTGTGCTTGCGCTACTTATTTTGTTTCCATTATTAGCAGTATTTTCTGACCAAAAGGCTTCTCTAGCCGACCCCGTTACTCCAAACTCAGTACTATCTCTTCAAGCACAAGCAGCTCAGCTCTATCAACAGATAGTTCAACAGAATAACGCTATCAACTCCCTTAGTGAACAATTTGATCAAGCACAGATTAAAGTTAATATAGACCAGCAGTTAGTCAACCAAGACAGTGCCAAAATTACAACTGTAAGCAACCAACTTGCAATCGATAAATCAAACTTGCGATCTGCAGCAATAAATGCGTATCTTCTCTACTCACCGCTGGACAACCTCTCGTCAATAGTTGGCTCTGACATTACGTCAAATCAAATGAGACAAGCTTACTCACTGGAAGCAAACAAAACGCTAAATAATGCAATCAACGCAACTTTAAATTCGCAAAATCTTCTGCTTGAAGATCTCAAATCTAAATCAATAAATCTGAATCAAGCTAAAATTGAACAGGCTCAATTAACTTCTGACAAAGAAAGTGCAATAGCCGCCCAGAACCAAGCACAGGCAACCTTATCTCAAGTCAAAGGATCACTTGCTCAGGCATTGGCACAAGAAGCTCAACAGCAAGCTCAACAAGCAGCAGCAATACTTAACCAGGAAGCCTCACAAAAAGCTGCTCAGGCGGCTCAAGCACAGGCAGCTCATGCATTGAGTGTTGCTCAAGTACTAAGTGCAACTAACCCCTCCTCATCAACAGTTCAATCTGCAGTTACAAATATTGTAACTTCAGTTGCGAGTGATCCAAGTAAAAGTACTACTGGTACTCAAAGTACAAGTACGTCCACTAGCACCTCAGATACCACAGTAACTTATCCTCCTCCGCCAGTAAGTGATCGTTTAGTAGAAGCGACAGCTAAACAAGGCCAAGAAGCTGTAGCTGAAGCTGAAACATTTCTCGGCGTACCTTATGTATGGGGCGGACAGTCATCTTCCGGTGTAGACTGCTCTGGATTGGTTCTTGAAGCCTGGGACGCTACTGGAATATCTCTACTGCACTCTGCCTACTACCAATATACTGAGTCAACCCCTGTTTCACTTAACTCACTGCAACCCGGTGACTTACTATTCTATAATTTCAGTTTAGATGGTAATCCTAATGAAATTGATCATGTTGTGATGTACGTAGGCAGTGGTCCTTATGGATCTCAAACGATTATTCAAGCCTCTCAACCCGGCACAAACGTTTCATATGCACCAATGTATATGATCGGCTTTATTTCTGCTGGCAGACCTTAAGCAAACTCTTTTAGACTAGAAGATGATGACTAACTTAGACCCAGAACTACTTAACGAGTGGAGAGACTCATTAGAAGTAGTTAAGAAGCTTCAAGGAGATGACGCTGCAAAGGAGTTAATTACAACTCTTGCTGGCGATGCATTTATCAATTTGTCGACTCTTGCTACGGACTACATAAATACCATTGAGCCTGATGCTGAGCCCCCTTACCCAGGTGATATTGGTCTAGAGGCTCGAATTCGATCCATCATTCGTTGGAACTCTGCAGTGATGGTACTACGTGCAAACTTAAAGACTCCGGGAATTGGAGGCCATCTTGCAACGTATGCCTCTGCTGCAACACTTTTAGAGGTAGGTTTCAACCATTTTTTCAAGGGTGAGAGTGCCAGTGGTGGTGGCGACCAAGTGTTTTTTCAGGGACACTCCTCACCTGGAATCTATGCAAGGGCATTTTTTGAAGGAAGAATAGGGGAAGAAAACCTGAATAACTTCCGTCATGAAATAGGAGGAATTGGTCTTTCAAGCTATCCTCATCCTCGTCTAATGCCAGAGTTTTGGCAGTTTGCAACTGTATCGATGGGACTAGGTCCACTGCTCGCAATTTATCAAGCAAAGTTCAACCGCTATCTGGAGAATAGAGGACTCAAAGACACCTCACAGCAGAAAATATGGTGTTTTGTTGGTGACGGAGAGTTAGATGAGCCCGAAGCAACTACAGCTTTACATCTAGCAGCCAGGGAATCGTTAGACAACCTAATTTTCGTGGTTAACTGCAACCTGCAACGTTTAGATGGCCCAGTAAGAGGAAATGGCAAAATTATTCAAGACTTAGAGATTCTCTTTAAGGCAGCAGGTTGGAATGTGATAAAAGTCATCTGGGGATCTAGATGGGATCCGCTTATAGAACGAGATAAGAATAGATTACTTGTAAATAGGATGGGGGCGACATTAGATGGTGACTATCAACGCTACTCAGCTGACGACGGATCGGTCATTCGAAATGAGTTTTTTGGTAAAGATCTGAGCTACTTAGTTGAAAATCTAACCGATGATGAATTAAGACGCCTTCCTCGCGGAGGACACGACGTTAAAAAGATCTATGCAGCTTATGCCGCTGCGTCTAATACAAAAGGCCAACCCAGCGTTATACTCGCAAAGACAGTTAAAGGTTGGGATTTAGGATCTCATATCGAGGGCAGGAATGCTTCACATGCTCAAAAGTCAATGACACATGATGATCTTATTGAATTACGTGACCGTTTGAATCTTGGCAATCTTATCTCTAATGAAAGCTTACAAAATGAACTCCCTCCTTACATAGTACTTTCGCCTACCTCAAAAGAGGCTCGATATGTAATGGAACGGCGAAGCCAGTTGGGTGGCTTTCTCCCAAAGAGGCGTGGTTACACTCAAACTCTTAAAAGTCCTGAGCCATCACTGTTTGACGAATTTTACAGAGGTTCTGGTACGCTTAAGTACTCAACTACTAGTGCGCTAGCAAGAATTCTTAGAAACCTTATGCGAGATAAATCAATAGGAAAGTATATAGTTCCAATAGTTGCTGACGAAGGAAGAAGTTTTGGGTTTGAGCCACTATTCGCCGAGTTTGGGATTTACTCTTCTGTTGGACAACACTATAATCCAGTTGATAAGAAACTAATATTGAACTATCGCGAAGCAGTTGATGGGCAGCTCCTCGAAGAGGGATTGACTGAAGCTGGGGCAATGGCTTCATTTGTATCTAGTGCAACCAGCTACTCAGTCCACAAAGTGCAGACTGTTCCTTTTTACTTCTTTTACTCTATGTTTGGTTTTCAGCGAGTTGGGGATTTGATTTGGGCTGCGAGCGATATGAGATCTCGAGGTTTTCTAATCGGAACTACTGCTGGAAGAACTACATATTCTGGTGAAGGGCTTCAGCACGAAGATGGATCTTCACACGTAAGTGCTTTAAGTGTGCCTTCAATTAAAGCATACGATCCAGCATTTGCATATGAACTTGCTGCAATCGTTGAGCAAGGATTAAAAGATATTCTGGAAGAGAGAAGCGACATTCTTTACTACATAACAACTTACAATGAAAACTACGAAATGCCTGAACTTCAATCGGATACCTTAGCTACTGACGCAACGAAGCAAAATATGGTTAACGGAATTTACCAGTTTAGGCAGTCTTTGCAATCTAACGCCCAATCAACTCAACGTGCATCGATTTGGTTTTCTGGACCAATGTGGCAGAGTGCCTTAAAAGCAAGGGATCTTTTAGCCGAGTCCTTTAATGTTAATTGTGACTTATGGTCAATGACGTCGATAAAAGCACTGCGAGATGAAGCTTTAGCAGTTGAAAGATTTAATAGATTAAACCCAACCTCACCCAAAAAGACGTCATTTATCTCTCAGGTTTCTAGTCAAATCCACGGGCCAATAGTAGCAGTTACAGATTATGTAAGAGCTTATCCTGAATCACTTAGACCTTTTATTAATGCAAGTTTTTCGACTCTGGGAACAGACGGTTTTGGCAGGTCGGACTCTCGGGACAATTTAAGACGGTTCTTTGAAGTCGATGAGTATGCAATCGCAATTGCAGTCCTTGAAAGACTCGGAATGACCTCTTCAGTCGAAACACTTCTAAAGCATGCAAAAATTCACACTAACAGCGAACCGCCATTTTCAGACCGATAAAGAGAATTAAATTTCCCAATGTTTACACCAACATTAGATGACGATGCCAATAACCTGCTAAACAGAGATCCTCTTGCACTCCTAATTGGTATGCTACTTGATCAACAGATCCAAGTTGAAAAAGCCTTCATCGCACCACTGCGACTCAAAGAGCGACTAGACGTAGCGTTTAATGCTAAAACAATTAGCACCATTTCCCCGGAAAGGTTAAAAGAGATATTTGCAATATACCCTGCGCTTCATCGTTTCCCGGCACTAATGTCGGAACGTACCCACAACCTTTGTAGCATTATATCAGTTAAGTATCATAATAATCCTTCTGAGATTTGGGATATATCTAATTCAGCTAGAGACATCTTTAATAACATTAATAACTTGCCAGGTTTCGGTGAGGAAAAGTCAAAAATATTCATAGCTCTTCTTGGAAAGCAGTTCAACCTAAGACCAAGAAACTGGGCCCAAATTTCAAGTCCATATGGAGAGAGAGGCACATTCATTTCTGTCGCCGATGTTAACTCACCTGAGGCTCTTAATTTAGTAAAAGAGTTTAAACGATCACTTAAAGCAAAAAAATAGATGAAGTTTGATTTACTTGATAAGCATTTATACCTCTGCACTCCTTTACGAGATGACATCTGCGAGTTTGTTGAACAGTGCATCCGTGGTGGAGTTGACATTGTTCAACTAAGAGATAAAACAAATTCTGATGATAATCTCTTACGCGGGGCAAAACTACTTAGTGACTTGTGTCATTCACTTAATACTCCTTTCATTGTAAATGACAGAGTAGACATTGCACTTCTTTCCTTAGCGGACGGTATTCATGTCGGACAGAACGATATAACCCCAAAAGATATCCAACTCCTTTTAAAAGAGGATATGATAGTTGGACTTTCTACTCACTCAAACTTTGAAATAGAAGCTATTGATCCCGATGTAATTGACTACTTTTCAATTGGTCCAGTTGAAAAAACACCAACCAAACCTGGCAGGGAACCAGTATCTTTAGATGCCCTCACATTTGCTGAAACATTTTCTCAATCATTAACTAGAACGAAGAAACTTCCATTTTTTGTGACAGGAGGAGTTGCACCGGAAAAAGTGCAAAACCTTTACAACCATGGCGCTTCGAGATTTGTTGTAGTGAGGTATCTAACTGAGTCAAAAGACCCTTATGCATCAGCTAAAGAATTAAAATTAGCTATCAACAAGCTTTTCTCTAAATAAATTAAGAACTATATTAAGGCCATCAAGAGTAGGATGGCCTTCTTCCTCAACTAGGTGCTCAGTCAAACAAGAGTGAGCAGTACTAGGGTTTCCAAATGCATTGTTCGGTGATGAATCAATCTCAATAGCCACAAATTTATCACCAAGTTCTTCTTTTAAACGGCTAAATCTCTCTTTTGGAACTGCTTTATCGTTTGTAAACCGAAGCCCTATGACTCTCAAACTTTCTTTGTCACATCTTTCTTTTACTACCGCTAGTTCTTCATCGCTCAGCCCTAAATCAGATTTTGCTTTTGCAGAGATTGCAAACGGAAGCGATGGCTGAGACATTACTGGCGCAATTACGGGAGAGCCCGCCATCATAGCGAGAGCAAAACCTCCAGTGAAACACATACCAACTACGCCTACACCATGTCCCCCACATTCGTCATGCAAACTCCGAGCAAGTCCTCTCAACCAGTCAACAATTGGTGAAGTCTTTTTCAGAGCCAAGACATTAAATTCTTTAGATATACACGCAGGAAAAAAAGCCTTTGCAAACCTGCCAATTGAAGGAGGTGCTCCTGGATCTCCAAAAAGTTGTGGAATTACTACACTTAATCCGAGGTTTTGTACTTTTTCTGCAAACTCAACTACTTTCGGGGTAATCCCAGGCATCTCCTCAATTACAATGACCGCAGGTCCGCTACCTTTGCGATAGATATCACGAGTTTTATTATTAAAGGAGAAAGTTGTTTTTTGAAAGTCTTCAAGCATTTTTAGGCAAGCTAGAAAACGGCATTGTTTTATCGTTATTAGGTTCTTTTGGAAGGCCTAACACTCTTTCACCAATAATATTATGTTGAATCTCATCGGTTCCACCATAGATAGAAGGTCCCTGAGCAAAAAGGGACAATTCAGTGATAATTGTTGCAAAAGCATTTGGAACAACTTCGTCTAGAACCTTTCTAGCGTCTTTATCGTAAGCATGAACTGTACCCCTTGGTCCTAAAAGTTCTAATCCCAGGTCACGAGTTTTTCTAAGAATATCACTCATCGAAAGTTTTGCAATATTTCCGATTCCAGGAACGTCTAATCCGCTCACTTTAAGAGCTTTTTGTCTTAAATTCGTATATCTAGCAATCTCATTTAAAGTATGCAACTCTGCCAAAGCCTGCCTCACAAGTGGACTGTTTACCTTCCCATTTGATTTTGCAAGTTCGATTAACATTCCTGTCGTCTGAGCAATCATTGAAGGGCCTGGTTCCCCGCGAACGCTTCCAGTTAAAAAGTCACCTGCTCTTTTGTCCAGATCTAGAGCTTTTGTCCCAGGCAGAGCTAATCCACCAGCTTGTGAGCCACCGCCTGCACCAAGACCAGCTCTTTCAAAAGATAGTGTCGAATTTGCGACTTTCCAACCCTCACCTAATCCGCCAATATCGTTTCCTTTTGGAATCTTAGCATCAGTCAAAAATACCTCATTGAAAATAGCTCTGCCTGTCATCTCCCTTAGAGGTCTTACCTCGATGCCTTCTTGATCCATTTCAATTGCAAAATAAGTGATACCTTGATGTTTTGGAACCTCTGGGTCACTGCGAGCTAAGAGCATGCCGAGGTCAGCAATCTGGCCTCCAGAAGTCCAAACTTTTTGGCCATTTATTACCCACTCTTCGCCATCAAGAACTGCTCTTGTCGTCAATCCAGCTAAATCTGAACCCGCACCTGGTTCACTAAATAGCTGACACCAAGCTTTTTTCCCACACACAATATCTCTAATGTACTCTTCTTTTTGATCTTTGGTACCATGGACCGCAATTGTTGGGGCAGCTAAGAGAAGTCCTAGACCACCCGGGGCACCTAAAGCACCGTGTGCAGCTATCGCATTTTGAACATGAACTGTCTCTTCACGAGAGTAACCTTTCCCAAATGAGTCAATCGGAAGATTAGGGGCTGACCAACCAGCAAGCCCGAGCTTTTCCCACCACTCTCTAACAGTTAAATCTGGATCCCAGTTTTTCTTGAGCCACGATTCAATATCATCTGCCATCAAATACCAAGCCTTTGGGCTAAGAGTTCCCGATGGTATGATGGGTCACCAAGCATTAACTCAGAAGATTTTGCTCTCTTAAAGTAAAGATGAGCGTCGTGTTCCCATGTAAAGCCGATTCCGCCATGAATCTGTATGTTCTCTGCAGCACAGTGGAAAAATGCCTCTGAGCAGTAAGCCTTTGCCAAACACGCAACCACTGGAAGCTCATCTGAATCTTCTGCTGCAATCCAACTACCGTAGTAAGATGCTGACCGTGCAGATTCAACCTGCAAAAGCATATCAGCGCATTTATGTTTTATAGCCTGAAAACTTCCTATCGGACGACCAAACTGAATTCTGTTCTTTGCATACTCAACACTTGTATCAAGACAAACTTGTGCTCCACCAACTTGTTCTGCGCTAAGTGCAACAGCAGCTAGATCTAACGTCTTTGAAAGGCCGGGCCACGCTGCACCTTCGTCACCAATAAGTCTTGCAGGGGTATCACTAAATGTTAATCTCGCTTGTTTTCTAGTCTGATCCATTGTCGAGAGCTGAATAGTTTCCAAACCAGTTGCTCCCTTTTCAACGGCAAAAAGAGTAACGCCTTTATCAGTACGACCTGCAACCAAAATTAAATCTGCAATGTGGCCATCGATAACAAAACATTTCGATCCATTTAGAGTATAGCCACTTCCATTATTTTTACCTCGTAGCGTAATTGATTCTTCATCAAACCTGCCCGAATCCTCACTTAGTGCAAGTGTTGCAATCGACTCACCTGAAGCGATTTTAGGAAGATACTCTTTCTTCGCTGCATCATCGTTTGTTGTAAGAAGAGCATTCGCTGCCAGTGCGATTGTAGAGAAGTATGGAACACAGGCAAGCGAGCGTCCCAGTTCCTCAAAGACTACTAAAAGTTCAACATAACTAAAACCGCTGCCACCGAACTCTTCAGGTATAGCAAGACCTTGAAGTCCTAGTTGAGAACCCATCTGCTCCCACACTGATTTCTCGTAACCATCAGAAGTCTCCATCAAACGTCTCACCTCTGAAATTGGTGACTTATCATCCAAAAATCTTTTAATAGATTTTCTTAACTCTTCTTGTTCTTCACTAAAGGCGAAATTCAAATTCAATCTCCATCCTCAGGCGTATTACCGCATCTTTAACTGACCTGAAACTTTTTAGGTGTTTCGTACCTAACTTAGTCGAAAACAACGAAGCTTAAAATAATATAGCGCTCTGGCTGGAATTCATCCAATTGAAATGGTAAGAATTTATCTATGAAAGTGTTTCTACCGGTAACAAAACTTATGGTGCTCGTTATGTGCATATTTACCTGCTCTTTCGCCTTTTTACATCATAATAATTCAGCTGAAGCAGCCACACCTTGGACGCTGACATCAAGCCTACAAGGTAAAGTAATGTCTCTTAGTTGTCCGACAACTACTCTTTGTGTAGCTGTTTTAAGATCTGCTGGAACTCAGGATCCACTCATTGAACGCAGCACGGACAGTGGAAGTACATGGACAAATGAGTCTGTGCCACCTTTGGTAACTCAACTTAATAGCGTAGCTTGTCCAAGTTCAACCCAGTGCTATGCGGTTGGAACAGGTTATGCTGAATTTTCTGCGACAGTAATTTCATCAAATGATGGAGGAATTACGTGGGTTCAGGATACTATCCCAAGCGCAGACGGATTAAATACAGTATCTTGTCCTTCAAGTACCGAGTGTTTTTCTGTTGGTACGACTCACCTTCCTGGTGCTCCAATTATGGACACCACAAACGCTGGAGCCACTTGGACAGCACCTAATTTCATGACATCACTTACCTATGGAGATGTGAATTTAAATGCACTTAGTTGTCCCACATTAAATTTCTGTGCCTTCGGAGGATGGATTATCGCAAATACTATTACCGGTGAAATGAATCCCATTATTTATACAACGACGAATAGTGGCTCTAGCTTTGTGGAAGCTACTGTCCCCTCAGGGATTGTAGACGTAACTTCAATTTCATGTCCAACTGAGTTACTTTGCGATGCAATAGGAGTCAACTACCTTGACCAGCCGGTATTTTTAACTTCAACAGGTCCTAATTTTAACTTCACTGGTTCAATACTATTAAGTTCGGTCGGGAGCATTCAAGAAATAACTTGTGTAAATTCACTGGACTGTTTAATTGTGGGTTCCTCAACGTCAAATGTACCAGAAGCGATCTCCTCACAAACAAGCGGAACATCATTCTCTCTCACACAAGTCACAGCTAATGATTCTGTGATTGGAGATAGCGTAACCTGTACTTCTAATTTACCTAATG
This sequence comes from Actinomycetes bacterium, assembly GCA_021790815.1. Classification (GTDB taxonomy): domain Bacteria; phylum Actinomycetota; class Acidimicrobiia; order Acidimicrobiales; family JABEUL01; genus JAJYFT01. Next base: position 745 of record JAJYFT010000042.1, on the reverse strand, counting down.
ATTGTTTTATGTCATCTTCAAACCAACTTGACACTTCATCTTACATTTCTTTCAGCTCAACTTCCTTTCTGGGATCAACAACTGTGACCACCTCTGCAATTTTGCCACCTCCTAATCCAACTTCATCTATATTTTCTCCTGTAATAATAACTGGAGACTCAACTGCTTACTCGCTTGGTTCTGGCATGTTAGCTGATGAAAGTGAAAATGGAATTCAGGTCAATTTAGACCAAGTAATTGGTTGCGGGATTGTAGCAAATGGGCCTTTTATCTACCACGGAGAAGTCGACACACCACTTTCGACCTGTAGCGCTTGGCAAAGTGATTATGCATCATATGTGTCATCTGCTCTCCCTAGCGTTGCAATGCTCTTTATTGGAAGGTGGGACACAGTGGATCGGTATATAAATGGGCAGTATCAACACCTAGGAATGAGTAGTTATAATCAACTTTTCCTAACCAATCTCCGCCAAGCAATTGATGATCTTTCTTCAACTGGCGCAAGAGTAGTAATTTTAACCTCACCTTATTACTACTCTGGTGGCCCAAACCCTACATCCACTTGGCCAGAAGATAATCCCTCGCGTGTGGACACATTAAATCGGTTAGAACTCGAAGCAGTTAATGAGTCTCATGCACGAGCTAAAATTATCGACCTTGGGTCGTATCTTTCTCAGAACGGATCTTATTCACGTGTCATAGACGGTATCCCAATTCGAACCGATGATGGTGTCCACTATACAAC
>JAJYFT010000041.1 GCA_021790815.1 Actinomycetes bacterium | reverse complement strand
GACAGAGGTATTTCATAAATACTTGGTGCATCAACAGCTGAAACTACCGCCTTTATAGGAACGTCACATAAAAGAGAAATTTTTCTTTTTAATCCGCTTGGAAGAGATTGGTCTGATCGACAAACAATAACGTCAGGCTGAATACCTCGGCTTCTAAGCTCAGTAACAGAGTGCTGAGTAGGCTTCGTCTTGTGTTCACCTGACGGAGCTAAGTATGGAACTAACGTTAGATGCACGTAGCATACGTTTTCCCTGCCTACGTCGCGTCTGAACTGCCTAATGGATTCCAAAAATGGTACTATTTCAATGTCCCCTACAGTTCCACCGACCTCACAGATAACAACGTCAACATTGTCTCGCCCTAACCTTTTTATTCGCTCTTTTATCTCATCTGTAATGTGCGGAATCACTTGAACTGTTTTACCCAAATAGTCACCCCTACGCTCTTTTGCAATTACAGACGAATAGATTGATCCAGTAGTTGCATTGCACTCCTTTTTAAGATTCACGTCTATAAAGCGTTCATAATGGCCTAGGTCTAGGTCTGTCTCACCACCATCATCGGTTACAAATACCTCACCATGCTCAAATGGGTTCATAGTACCTGGGTCTACATTCAAGTATGGGTCAAGTTTACACATCGTAATCTTTAGGCCACGAGATTTAAGTAGTCGACCGATTGAAGACGCTGTCAGTCCTTTACCTAAAGACGATGACACGCCCCCTGTTACAAAAATATATTTAACTTTTTCAGTCAAATCTCTCCCTCAACATAGTTCCAACTTAAATCCTATATAAATTCCACCTAGCAATTCGCGGATATCCATCAAATTATTAAATCACCTGCCAGTTTTTAACTTTTCCACGCTTTCAAGCAACTCAGCTGCGTGTTTAATACCCGATTCACTCCCACGCAAACCTGAAAGCATCCGAGAAAGCTCAATTAACCTGGAATTATTATCTAAAATTTGTGTATTTACAGAAGTTCTATTTTCATGCGAAATCTTTTCAATATTAATATGGTTATCTGCAAACGCTGCTACCTGTGGAAGGTGAGTTACAACAATTACTTGACGAAATCGTGAAAGCTCGTAGAGGGCCTGACCAACCTTTAAGGCTGCAGATCCCCCCACCCCAGCGTCAACTTCGTCAAATATAATTACCGGATCACCTTTTGTACTCTTAAGAGAAGGACTTAAAACTAGCCTAAGTGCGAGCATAATTCTTGAAAGTTCACCACCTGAAGCTGCTTTTTTAATAGGTTGAAGTTTCTCCCCTGGGTTTGCACATAACAAGAATGAAACATCTGAACCGTCGCCGTTAGTAGCGTATTTTGAACTGGTGCCTTTTGAGTTTCCAACTTCAACTGTAAATTTCGCTCCCGCAAGCGATAACTTAGCTAAATTCTCTTCTACACAAACAGATAACTTCTTCGAAGCTTCACTGCGCTGTTTCAACAAAAGTGCATTTTCCTTCTGGAGGCTAGATTCTAGTTCCTTAATTATTTTATTAAGTTCGAACTCCTTTTTCCCAGCCTCCTGAGATACCTTAAGCCTTTCTTTTGCAATCTCAAGATACTCAATTACGTTGCCGAGTTCCCCACCATGACGTTTTGCGATTTCGCTTAACTTAGCTTTGCGGTCCTTAACGAATGCAAGACGGTTGGGATCAAGCGCAAATAGATCAACCATTTTTTTGATTTCACTCGAGATATCGTCAAGTTCTATCGATACTGACTTTAGTCTCAAAGCTAAAGGTTCAACCTCTTTAAGCCCTAACCTTTCCAGCAAAATTATATGTGAAGATAGTTTTTGTGAATAAGAAATTCCGCCATCATCATCAATCAAGTCCAAAATTTTACCAATCGTATCTTGCACCCTTGCAGCATTATCTAAAAGTGATTCCTCATCAGCTAATTCGTCAAGTTCACCGGCAGACTTTATATTCAACTTTTCTATTCGATCAATTTCGTTAAACAACCACTCCTTTTCAAGTCTTAACTTTTCGGTTGACTCTTTTAGCTCTTCTAAGTCATTCTTCGCTTGCTTTAACTTTAGTTCTAACTCCTTTTGTTTTTTGATATCAACTCCAGCATATCTATCTAATACTTCTCTTTGAGTAGATTCATTCAACAACTTGAGATGTAAATTTTGGCCATGGATCTCGACTTCATCTTCAAGCAATCCTCTCAATGCAACTACAGGGACTTGCTCACCATTTACCCATGATTTTCCTTTTTTATCTCTTGGAACAATCCGTGAAACTTCTAAATCAGAAAATCTAGCCTCAATTACCGCCTGAGAAATATCTGCTTTTATTAATGTCGATCCGCCTTGAGATCCTAAAAGCAGCTTGATTGCATCTAATATTAAGGTTTTCCCAGCTCCCGTTTCACCGGTTAATACGTTGAATCCAGATGTAAAAACAATTGAAACCTCATCTATAATTCCGAGGCCACAGACACTAAGTTCGTGAAGCATCCTAACTAGCTACCATTACTCAACTTTGAAATCAAAAATTTTGTAAACGATTCATGCTCATTAAATCTGATCAAATTAGTTACTTTCTCGGATTTTTTACATCGCACTAAGTCCCCTGGATTTAGACTTACCTGACGCTCGCCGTCTACGATAGCCAAGGCTGTTCGTATACCCATCACTTCAAGAACAATTTCTGACTCAGGCTCCAACACAACAGAATGGTGAAGATTTAGATGAGGGGATACTGGGGTTAAGACGAGACAATCAACCTGGGGTGAAATAATTGGACCTCCGACCGAGGCATTATATCCTGTTGACCCTGTAGCAGTTGAAATCAAAATACCATCGGCTGTATAGATCAAAAAAGGGTCATTATCAATGGTCGTTCTAACTCTTACTGCCTTACCAGGTGCAGAACGAACTATATTGACCTCATTTAGGCCATGCATTGGGAGCAGATCTTCACGATTCAAGAACTCAACCTTGACCATATTACGCGAATCAATCTCGAAGTCTAGAGCAATCATTCTTTCAACAGATTCCCAAGCATCTTTAGAGTCAACCTCAGTCAAATAACCTCTATGCCCCATATTGATTCCCAAAATAGGTACTTCATTGGCAATTCCAACCGACCACAATACTGTTCCATCGCCTCCAACAGATACAATGAAGTCCGTACTCTTGTCAACATCACTATCTGGCTGAAGATGTACTTCACTGCCATGTGAAGTTAATAGTTCATTTAAAGAGTTTGCGAGTTCCTCTGCGAGAGCTCTTTTGGGTGGGTATACAATAGCAATCTTTGCCACATATTAGATCTTACTGTCAAAATAGGTCATTGAATTTTGAGTCCACATTTATTTCACTCTTTTCCCCGACCCCACAGTACATGATAAATTCAACGTTTCCTTTTGGTCCCTTGATGGGTGACACAACAATATCTAACAGACCCACCGAAAGCTCTTCTAGAGTTAAAGAAACTTTCTTAAGCGCTTCTTTCCAAAGCAATGGATCTCTTATGACACCTTTACCACGACTCACAAACTTTACACCAACTTCAAACTGCGGTTTAACCAGAAGGAACAGAGCCGTTCCAAATTTAGAAAGTTCGTTCACGATAGTTGGAAGAACTGATGTAAGTGAGATGAATGAAACATCACACACAATAACATCAAACCCAGTAAAGCTCTCATCTCCAACTACTTGACTTATTCTGTCTCTCGTCAGAGATTTGACGTTAGTTTTTTCAAGACTGATAACTCTCTCGTCATTTCGCACTTTTTCGTGTAACTGATTGAACCCCACATCAACAGCCAATACAAGAGAGACGCCTTGCCTTAATAAGTAGTCACTAAAACCGCCAGTTGAAGCTCCTACATCAGCTGCTACCTTTGACCTTAGATCAAAGCCAACATACTCAACAGCTGCTTTAATTTTAAAGGCACCCCTACTAACAAAACTCTCCTCGCTTCCGCTTATCTCAATCTTGTCTAGATCGCTTACTAAGCTCGCAGGTTTAGTTCTAGGGGTACCCCCAACGTATACATTGCCACTCTCAATTAAGCGGATTGCAAGCGACCTCGAATCAACGAGACCCCTTGCAACTACCGCATGATCAAGACGACGCCGAACCGTTTTTTAAAAATCTAGCGCTTTGTAGCTTTTTTAGCCGGAGCCTTTTTTGCTACTGCTTTTTTAGCCGGAGCCTTCTTTGCTGGAGCCTTCTTTGCTACTACTTTTTTAGCTGGAGCCTTCTTTGCCGGAGCCTTCTTTGCTGGAGCCTTCTTTGCTACTGCTTTTTTAGCTGGAGCTTTTTTAGCTACTGCTTTTTTAGCCGGAGCTTTTTTAGCTACTGCTTTTTTAGCCGGAGCCTTCTTTGCTACTGCTTTTTTAGCTGGAGCTTTTTTAGCTACTGCTTTTTTAGCTGCTTTTGCCACACCTTTAGTTGTGGCCTTACCTTTTTTAACTAGTTTTACAACCAATTGATTTACCTCTTCTCGCTTAATTAAACCATTCTTAACTATCTGCCTATTTACTTCATCTCTCACTGTACTCATCAATGCTTCTGAATTTTTACGGCTACGATCAAGAATTAACTCTACAGCTTTTGCAGCTTGATCCCTATGGATCTCGCCTTCTTTTACTAAGTCCTTAACAATCTCTTGCGCCCGTGACCGAGTAATCTGTGTAAAGTTCATTCCTGCTTCAAGAATCCGCTTTAAAGCTTCATTTTGTGCCATGGCTAGAGGTTATCTAAAATTTACGCACATATCAAGCATTTAGGTAATATTTTTTTATCTTGGGTTTGCTTTATTTTTATTTCCATTTGATTTTTTTATTCCTACAAAGAACAACAATTAAATAAATGGAAACAATAAACATCTCAGAACCCGCATGTTCACTAGGTTGTAAGCTTTTTGTTTTATTAATTATTAATAACTTATCAATGCTAATGCTTACAATTTATTTGATTTTTGAGTTTAAATAAGTAAAAATAAATTTTATTTTTTTTTTAAAAAAACTTTTTATTTTTCAAGTTTTTTACATGCGGCGTAAATTTTTTCGGAGTTTCTAATTTATTTAAGACTTACTTTTAGATTATGTTTAGCAACTCAACTATGTTTCGTACAACATATTTTGCTTCTATCGAACGCTCCTTAGACACGCCAGATAAAACTTGTATGAAGTTCGCGTTCAGTCTTTTTGCCAACTCACCGTCAGTAGATAATCTATCTCCGATAACAAACTCAACTTTGTTTTGAGAGCGCTGACTAATCAAAGATATAATTGCAGCGTTAGGCTTTCCCGTGATGATTGGTTCCTTATTAGTAGTACTTTTAATCGCCGCTACAGTCATTCCTGCCCCGGGAAGCACCAGATTATTTTCAATTGGGAACGTTGCATCATCATTTGTGGCAATGAATTTTGCTCCATTCATGATGGCCAAAGTTGCATAAGATATTTGCCTATACGAAATATTCGGAGCAATTCCTGCCACTACCGCTGTTATTTTCATCCATTCGTTCTTATCGACAATTTGTGGAATAAGTTCCTTTATTGAAAACACATTTTCATCTTTAAAGATAGTTGCACCACTCAGATTAACAGCCTCATTAAGTCCTTCACCTCCGACTACAAGTACGACATCTTTGGCATTTAATAACGGAACAACAGCTGCGGCAGACGTTATTAAGTCTGATTCTTGAGCAATTACATCGACTTTGCGCAAGCGTTTCAGTAGTTCGATGGATGTAGGACCTGAGTTATTTGTTACATATAATACCTGATCAAATTTCCTTCGCATATGAGCTAAAGCAATATCTACACCGTCTATAAACTGACTACCTCGCCAAATGACCCCATCTAAATCAATAACTATAGACATACGTCAATGCTAAACGAGATTTTTGAAAAAAGGAACAAAATGTTCATAAAGTGTCGAAAAATGTGATACCAAATAGTGATGCCGATTTTTAAACCTTTTAGGGGAACTCATTACACTAGTGACATTGCAATAGAGACCGTAATATCGCCCCCATATGACGTAGTTACAAGAAATGAGCGGGATGAAATTGCCTCTCGCCATGAAGCAAATTCAATGAAAATTGAACTTCCTATATCAACTTCAGACGAACGAAATAATTATGAAGAAGCAAAATTTTTAATTGATTCATGGATAGATAAGCATATTTTGGAAACTGACAATATCGAGTGCTATTACGCATATCAGATGACATTTACAACTTCACATCATGAGAGAAGAAGAACGCTAGGAATTTTAGGAGCTTTAAAGGTTGAAGAACCAGGACACGGGTCCATACTTCCTCATGAAAATACACTTCCGAAAGCAAAGACTGACCGCCTCGACTTACTAAAAGCCACCCGAGCAAATATTTCACCCATTTGGGGACTTAGCCTAGCTAAAGGTCTTACGAGTCTTATAAAAACCAATAGCACACCTATGTTTAGCGTTTCAGATGATTCATCAGTTTTGCACGAAGTTTGGAAAATTGAAGACAGTAATACTATCGAGTTAATTTCAAAACGGATAGATGATGCCCAAATACTTATAGCAGACGGGCACCACAGATACGAGACCGCATGGAACTACGCCCAGATACAACACGATAAAGGCAACGATATCGAATCACAGTTTGTTATGACATATATAGTCGAATTAAGCGAAGACCAACTAAATGTCAATCCAATTCATCGAAACATATCGACTTCTTTAGGCGAGGAAGATCTACTTGATCATTTTGGCAAAAACTACGTAATGGAGAAAATCGACGGGGCAACTCTTGAAAAATTCAGAAAGAATCCTAACTCACTCTTAAACTCAGAACATCAGTCGTTATTTGTCCTTTCAAATCAAGCATGGCTTATCGAACCTAAAGAAAAATTAAAGACATTAGCAAATTCTGATTTAGATTACAGGATACTTACGCATGCCCTAGAGGGGTTAGAGGACATCCAAATTACCTATGAGCATATTGGCGAAAGAGCCCTTAACGCCGTTGGGAAGAATAATGTTAGGGCAGCTGTAATAATGAAACCTGTTTCAATAGATCAAATTAAAGCCAGCTGCCAAGCGCGATTTAGAATGCCACCAAAATCAACATTCTTCGCTCCAAAACCAAGGACTGGACTCGTTATCCGATTGCTGGATAAACAGTAAAGCCTATATCTGCCAAGTTGCACCAGACCTCAAAAGCGAATCAAGACTCGCCTCTTTTGAGATATGATTATCAACTTGATCTCTTAAACTATCTCCAAATTCAGCGTTTTCAACACACCTAAACACTCCCATTGGAGTTGGAGAATAGGGGCCCTCAGCAAGTCTTGAAAGACTAAAAGCCAATGACGGATTTTTGTTTGCTTCATCATGGGTCACTATTTTGTCAATCCCAACGTCATCAACATTTACTATCCGTACTCCAGTTTCAGAGTAAGCAATACCTTTCCCTTCGCCAAAAAGGATTTTTTCACCATGACGGAGTTGTATGAGATTATCACTACGCTTTTCTTTGCTCAAAATGTCAGAAAACGCACCGTCATTAAAAACGTTACAGTTTTGGTATATTTCAACAAATGATGTTCCTCGATGATCATGGGCTCTCTTAAATGTTTCAATCATGTGGTTTCTATCCATGTCATGAGTTCGAGCCACAAAAGTTGCTTCAGCACCAATTGCCAAGCTAATTGGATTAAATGGCGTAACTAGCGAACCGAAAGGTGTTGATTTGGTCACTTTCCCTTTCTCTGAAGTTGGAGAGTATTGGCCTTTTGTTAGCCCATAGATTTGATTGTTAAACATCAATATAGTCATGTTAACATTTCGTCTCATTGCATGGATTATGTGATTTCCACCAATTGAAAGGGCATCACCATCTCCAGTCACCACCCAAATATCAAGATCTGGACGAGTTATCGAAAGCCCTGAAGCAAATGCTGGTGCTCTGCCGTGTATAGAGTGAACACCATAAGTATTCATATAGTAAGGAAATCGAGACGAGCAACCAATGCCTGAAATAAAAACTACGTTCTCTCTCTTAACCCCGAGGTCAGGCATCATCATTTGAACTGCAGCAAGAATTGAGTAGTCTCCACAACCAGGACACCATTTGACTTCTTGATCGCTAGTCCAATCTTTTCTTGTCGTTTTAGCTTCTCCGCCCGTCTCAGCTAAATTTTTAGTATCCGTCACTTCTCTAATACCTCAATCTCTCTTAATATTGCCTGTTCAATCTCGGCGGCCTTAAACGGCACGCCTTCAATTTTGTTAAATGATCTTGCGTCTACTAAAAACTTTGCCCTAATAAGAAAACTTAATTGTCCTGAGTTCATTTCAGGCACTAACACAGTTTTGTAGCTCTTTAGAATATCCCCAAGATTGCTTGGAAAGGGATTCAAGTTCACCAGATGAAGATGTGCTACATTCTTTCCTAGCGCTCTCACTCTTCGAACCCCTGCAGCAATTGCACCATAGGTTGACCCCCAGCCCACAACTAGCACGTCAGCATTATCCCCCGTACCATCGACTTCAGCATCTTTTACTTTTATGCCTTCTATTTTTCTTCTTCGAAGATCCGTCATCAAACCATGATTCTCTGAATCGTAGGAGACATTTCCCGAAAGATTGGCCTTTTCAAGTCCTCCAATCCGGTGTTCCAATCCAGGAGTACCTGGTAGAGCAACGTCTCTCGCTAATGTGTCGGGGTCTCTTTTAAAAGGCAAAAACACTTTTTCACCGTCATTCTCGCCATTGAAATCCGTAGCAAATTGGGCATTAATTGGCTCTAGTTGATCGACTGTAGGCAATTTCCACGGTTCAGCTCCGTTTGCTAAGTATCCATCAGTCAACAATATAACTGGTGTCTTATATTCAAAGGCTATCCTTACAGCTTCAATGACAGCAAAGAAACAGTGTGACGATGTTGAAGCTGCGACGATTGGAATTGGCGCTTCGCCATGTCTTCCAAACATTGCCATTAAAAGGTCAGCTTGTTCCGTTTTAGTAGGAAGTCCAGTTGATGGTCCTCCCCTTTGAACATCTATAATCAGAAGTGGAAGTTCCACACTTAAAGCTAAACCTATGGTTTCAGCTTTTAGATCCATTCCAGGTCCGCTAGTGGTGGTAACAGCAAGTGCCCCGCCGTAAGCTGCACCAAGCGCTGCACCAACGCCTGCAATCTCATCTTCAGCTTGGAAAGTAGTTACACCATGTTCTCGCAACTTGGCAAGCTCATGGAGGATATCAGAGGCAGGAGTAATTGGATAAGAACCTAAAAACACCTTTCTTTTCGATAGGTAAGATGCAGCAATGATCCCATACGCTGTAGCTTGATTCCCTGTAATGTTGGTGTAAGTACCGCTAGAAAGCCTTGCGGGAGGTACCTGAAAGTTTGTGGGAAAAAGTTCTGTTGTTTCGCCAAAAGCATGTCCTGCTTTGAAAGCTGCAATATTTGCTTTTATTACCGTTTCTTTTCCCTTATATTTCTTATAAATCCATTCGATCGTGTCGCCTTCTGGCCTCGAATACATCCATGAAACAAGTCCCAATGCAAAGAAATTTTTTGATCTTTCGGCATCTCTAGGTTTCGCTCCTGTATCTTTACACGATTCAAGAGTTAGCGAGGTCATAGGGACTTCATAGACTGAAAATTCCTTCAATGAACCATCTTCTATTGGATTTGTCTTGTATCCTGCTTTTGTTAGTGCTCTTTCATCAAAGGCATCAGAGTTGACTATAATCACACTCTTTTGCTCCATGTCTCTTATGTTCGCCTTCAATGCCGCTGGGTTCATTGCTACTAAAACGTTGGGTGAATCACCAGGCGTCAATATATCGTGGTCAGATATATGAACCTGAAATGCAGAAACTCCGGCTATTGTGCCTGCCGGAGCCCTTATTTCAGCTGGATAATTTGGAAATGTTGCCAAATCGTTCCCGAATACAGCACTAGCTTCTGTAAACCTGTCACCAGTAAGCTGCATTCCATCTCCAGAATCTCCAGCAAACCTTAAAACAACTCTGTCAATTACCGTTATTGGATGTAAATCTTCTGCCATTATGCTATTGTTACCTCTTCATCTAAAAATACGTCTTGAACACTATTAAGCAACTCAATACCGTCTTTCATCGGCCTTTGAAAAGCTTTGCGTCCCACAATAAGTCCCATTCCACCGGCACGCTTATTGATCACTGCTGTTCTGACTGCTTGAGCCAGGTCATCGGAACCTTTTGACTCTCCGCCCGAGTTTATTAGCCCAATTCTTCCAGAATAACAGTTTACAACCTGCCAACGAGTCAAATCGATAGGGTGATCTGTGGTTAACTTCTCATATACAAGCTTATCCGTCTTACCAAATTTTAAAGCATTGAATCCGCCATTATTTTCAGGTTGCTTCTGTTTTACGATATCTGCTTCGATCGTTACTCCAATATGGTTAGCCTGCCCTGTTAAATCAGCTGCAACATGGTAATCGACCCCATCTTGCTTGAAAGCCGGATTTCTTAAGTAGCACCACAACACTGTAAACATTCCAAGCTCATGAGCTATCGAAAATGCTTGCGATACTTCTTGAATCTGCCTTGTTGCTTCATCTGAGCCAAAGTATATAGTCGCACCGATTCCGACAGCTCCAAGATCAAATGCCTGTCTAACCGAAGCAAACATAACTTGATCAAATTTATTTGGATAAGTTATTAATTCATTATGATTAACTTTGACTATAAAAGGAATCTTATGAACAAACTTCCGCGAGATAATCCCAAGTCCACCTAAAGTTGTCGCAATTGCTGAGCATCCTGCCTCGACAGCGAGTTCAACAAGATTTATTGGATCAAAATATTGTGGGTTCTTCGCGAAACTTGCAGCAGCTGAGTGCTCAATTCCTTGATCAACCGGGAGTATAGACAGATATCCGGTACCAGATAACCTTCCATGGCCAAACATTGTACTCAGGTTCCTTAACACATTAGGACTGCGATCTGAAGAAATCAACACATCGTCTATATAATTTGGACCTGGGGCAATCAAAGATGATGCAGGCACAGATGGCGAATTGAACTCAAGAAGCTCTTTGGCTTCACTTCCTAAAATATCATAAATAGTCACAATTTCGAGACTACATATATTTTGACCCTGCGTGCTACAATCACCAAATTTTTTCGGTAATTCCCAGTTTAAACAAGTTCTGGCAGTTAAAAATGCGGTGTGACATGTACAGAATCAATTCGAATGTGACCCATAAATTTTTAAAGGATTTTCTATAAATTACTTCCTTGCCTCCCACAACATTTAGATGCACATCCATCAACAACTACCTGGATATTCCTTCTTTTTATTGCAGTTCTTCATTTCGTAACGTAGATGAAAACGCTAATCTAAAGATTTCAATCTCTACGAAACATCACTGTTTTAAGAAAGATCATAAATACTGTTACTTATATCAGTTTAGATGATACCAATTTATAATCTGGCGCCAGTATGTTTCAGTCTTGCAAATACTACGTTTGGAATATTAGCAAGGCATAGGCGGGAATTCCCCATTAGAACTCCAAAGTTCAACGAGATAAATTGAGGCTTAATAGCCGATTTAAATTACTATGCTCGCTCTAAATTGCAAATGCTACTCTGAGATAGCTACTTAATGCTATCAAGATTTAACTCGATTCTTTCACCTAATAGAATTCAAGGACAGTATCAACTCATGCAGTCGGCCATAGTGACTTTTGTCAAATGCAAGAACTACTCTTCCAAATTCAAGATTATCATTCTCTAAAATTTCCACCTTGAAAGGATCACTAACTGTTATTAAACCGTGTGCAAGGATGTCACCATACATACTGTTGAGTGTTTCAAGTTCCTTGGAACTAGGAACTCTTTTAACCCGCAAAACCAACTTATCTTTAATCCACCTCAAAGATTGATAATTAGAATAAAAGTCCATCACAATTTTGAGAGCTTTCTCTGCAGATTCTGCTCTATTTATTAAACCTAGGTCATCAGGGGACACATAACCTCTTGAACTAACTGCCTGTCTTACGAATCTAAGCCACTCGTCCCAATAGTTGTCACCATCTACATCTAACAACACTACTGGAGCAGGTTCAGCTTTCCCAGTCTGTATTAAAGTCAGAAGTTCAAAAACCTCATCTTGAGTTCCAAATCCGCCCGGAAGAACGACATAACCATCGGACTCTTTAATCAGCATTAGCTTCCTGGTAAAGAAGTACCTCATCTCAACAAGTTTGGGATCCTGTGCCAAAAAAGCATTCGGCTGTTGCTCATGCGGAAGGCGTATATTTACCCCAAAGGAATTTTCCTTTCCAGCACCTTCAATTCCAGCAGCCATAATTCCTGGCCCCGCGCCTGTTACTACCATCCAGCCTTGCTGAGCGACCTTTTCAGCGAGTTCTCTAGCGACTTGATAGAGCGGTTCACTTGGCCTAGTCCTAGCTGACCCAAACATCGTGAGTTTACGACGGTCTCTGAATGGCTTAAAGGCCCTAAAGGCTTCAGTCATTTCACTTATTACTGTATCAAGCATCTTCACATCAAGGCCGTCAGGATCTTCAGAAGCAAAAAAAGCAAGCGATTCAAGTATTGAAGAAAGTACTTCCAACTTAGTTCTAAATCTTTGACCTCTTTGAGGTAGGCTGGGTCTATTACCTAAACTTTCCACAATCGCAATCTAGCTCAAAAAAAGCCTCTATGTCAGTTGAATTGGTCAAATTTTATTCACCGCTTAAAAATATTTGCCTAACAGTACCGGCTGAAATCATGTGCCCTAGCAATTTTTGTACTCATTGATCTGATAGATTGGGTATGACGTATGAGTCAAACCACTTTTCAGTCACATTTTAAAACATTCAAGGAAAGTCGAAGCATTTTGGGACCAATTATAAAGTCCATGCGCCCAAAGCAATGGACAAAGAATGTCTTAGTGCTAGCTGCTCCACTTTCAGCAGGAGTTCTGAGTGAGAGAAAGGATTTTTTGTACTCTTTAGTGGCAGTAATCGCTTTCTCAATTTTAAGCTCAGCAACTTATATGGTAAATGACTTAATGGACCTGTCAAATGACCGAGTCCATCCAAAGAAATCAAAACGGCCTATTGCAAGCGGACAAGTCAGCACTAGTGTAGCTGTAGTTGTAGCTATATTTTTGATTTGCGCTTCAAGTACCTTAGGTGCGGGAGTGCTTGGGGTCAAATTTTTAGTAATTTTAGAGTTGTACTTGCTAATCAACGTTTGTTACTCGATAGGTCTAAAAAAAACGCCTGTGGTCGAAATGGCTGCAGTTGCTAGCGGCTTTGTTCTTCGTGCAATTGCAGGTGGTCTTGCAACCAACGTGCCTCTCTCAATTTGGTTTTTACTTGTAGCTTCATTTGGCGCACTTTTAATCGTCTCCGGCAAAAGAAGTGCGGAACTTACAGAATTAGGGGAAAGTGCCATTTCACATCGTGAGGTTTTACAGAATTATACAGTCCAGTTTCTGCGCACGACTAGACTGCTAGCTGCAAGCGTGATGGTAACGGCATACTGCATATGGGCTTTTGAACGTGGTGAGGCACTTTCGCTATCTAAAGCTGGACATGACCCAGTATGGTATCAATTGTCAATTATTCCTTTCGTTCTGGCAATTCTGATCGTGGAACTCGCAATGGAGACTGGGAAAGGTGCGGCACCAGAAGATCTCGTTTTTACAGACCACAAACTCCAAATTTTAGGAATTGTTTGGGTTATTCTTTTTGTGTTAGGTGTATATGCTTGGCCACTATGAAAATATTTCTGGTTGGGGAAGAACACCCCAATACCAATCAAAAATATTCCGACCTACTTCTTCAGCTGAACTTCGCAGCGTTGTCGACAGTATTGCCGCAAATAATGAAAACGTTATAGGTAGGGGTTTAGGCAGATCGTATGGCGATGCAGCTTTTTTGGCTGGTGAAAATGTTATAGATCTGAACTTTTTAAACCGAATTCTCGACGTAAACTATGACTCTGGTGAAATTTTGGTTGAATCAGGAGTTTCGCTTGATAGCTTGATGAGAATTTTCGTTCCAAAAGGATACTTTGTTCCGGTGACGCCTGGTACGCGATACGTAACCGTCGGCGGTGCTTTAGCTTCTGATGTACATGGCAAGAACCATCATATAGATGGATCTATTTCAGATCACATAAGTTCATTCACACTGATTACAGAAAATGGTCAAACTACAGTAGATAAAGAACTAAATCAAGAGTATTTTAACGCAACAAGAGGTGGAATGGGTTTGACGGGAATCATAGAAACTGTAAAACTTAAACTTGTTCCGATTGAGACTTCATACGTAAATGTTCACACAACAAGAGTTCAAAATTTAGAAGCCTTAATCAAGACAATGAAAGATACCGATGACAACTATAAATACTCGGTAGCCTGGATAGACTGTCTTAGCAAAGGACAGTTTTTAGGGCGATCAGTTCTCACTCAAGCTAACGATGCTTTGCTAGGTGATTTAGATAGGTCAAAGATTGAGAATGCACGTCACTTTAACACTAAGAGTGGACTTTCAATACCTTTTGAATTTCCAATAAGTCCACTTAATAAAGCGACTATTAAGGCGTTCAATACAATGTGGTACTTTAAAACTAAAAAAGGCGAGACTGATAGCGTTGAACATTTTGCTTCATTTTTTCATCCTCTAGATGGAATTGGCGAATGGAATAGAATATACGGGAAAACAGGCTTTACTCAGTATCAATTTGTAGTTCCAGACAATAAAGAGGCTGAGCTTATTGAAATTGTGGAGCTACTAGCCAAGAAAGAAGTTTCTTCATTCCTAGCAGTGCTGAAACGCTTTGGGCCTAAAAATGGAGGTTATCTTTCATTCCCTACGAAGGGCTGGACATTAGCTCTAGACATCGCGATTCAGGCTGGCCTTTCCGAAGTACTAGATCAGCTTGATGATCTAGTAGTGAATGCAAATGGACGTGTATACTTCGCAAAGGACGCAAGAGTGTCACCGAATCATATTCACAAAATGTATCCAGACATCGATAAATGGAGAACGGTACGAAATAAGCTCGATCCAAATCGAATATTTACCTCTAACCTTGCATTACGCACAAAACTAATTTAAAGGAGAAATATGTTAGACGCTACTTCAATGCCCCAAAACGTCGTTGTGTTAGGAGGGTCATCTGATATTGCAAAGGAGTTTATTAAGCTCCTTTCATCAAGACGATTAGAAAAAATACTGTTAGTCGGCAGGAATAAAGATAAGTTAGATGAATTTGGAGATGAGCTCAGAAATTTAAATATTGAACCTCAGATATTTATTCACGATACGAGGAACTTTGACTCTGCTCAACAGTTGGCAAACGTCATCAAGAATGAATTTACAAGGGTAGATCTGCTTCTTGTAGCTACAGGAATGCTTGGGAATGCCAATATAGACGCACTTGGTTTAAACGGCGTACAAGAAATGATTGAGGTTAACTTTACTGGTCCAGCAATTGACATAACCTCAGTGCTTCCAATTTTAAAGGACCAAAGAGGATCACGTGTCATTGCACTTTCCTCAGTGGCTGCAATTCGACCTAGAAAAGATAACTATATATACTCGGCAGCCAAATCTGGATTCGATAACTTCCTTCAAGGCATTGCCAAAGAGTTAGAACCATATAGCGTGGAAACTAGCATCGTGCGGTTTGGCTTCGTAAAAACTTCAATGACAACTGGCCTAAAGCCTGCACCGTTCACTATTGAGCTTAAAGACGCTTCCCAGCTTCTTATGACAGTATTAGAAAAGCGAAAAACAGGCATTATATACTTACCTCCCATTCTTAAGTATCTCTTTTTGATTCTCAAAAATCTGCCTGATACCATTTGGTGGAAAATCAGTGAACGGTCATAGTTGCGTTGGATAAAACCCTCATTGCAACAAAAACAACAAACCTGCATTAACTCCGTATTTAAGATTTATCCTAATCAAAATTTTTAGCCATCGCTTAATAAAGATAAAACCAAACCTTGGTCGATTTGTTACTTGCACAAACTCAGTAAATCTTTCGTCCTTGAATTGTTTGTATCGTTTTCAAATAAATCACGTTTCTATTATGAACTCAAAATGCAGTTAATTTGAATCTTGTTGTAATCATTTCGATACGAGACCCATAAAACAAGTTGATATTTCAAAAACGCTTTTCCTGGCATTAGTTTAAAACTGTCAGTTTTAACATATGGTGGTAAGTGGCATTGGATTTTTCTTTCTTTTCATTAAGTCTTATGGTACAGAAATCGTCGGGACAGTTGCGATACTTGTAATGGTAAAGGTTTGAGTAAAACTTGCGACATTTCCATAAATGGACGATGAAGTTCCTTGATCATAGCTTAATAGCACTCCCGAACTATCAGCTATACAAGCAGAAATATTTGGTGCAACTGCACCGGCAATTGATGGCACGGTCTTCCAGATGTGACCTGATAGACCCGCTTCAGTACACACACTTTCACGGACTAACTTAACTCCTGAAACCTTGGTGAGACCGATAAGGCCTTTTACGTAGCTTGGGTAAGGAGACTCATCATAAGGTTGAGCAGATCCAGACTTTTGCCATGAGTAAGTAACTTGTGATCCAGAAAAATTTGGGACATAAGTATACTCAAATCCGTTTATGTTTACATATAGTGGATTAGCGCCTCCATTAACCATTTCCCAATCTGTTGGTGAATGCACCTTATACGTTCCAATGTTCTGACCATTATCCGTTTGAACTGCAACATAATTTGTTAGTGATCCAAGTTTAACAAGATTAAGCCCATCATAGACCTGCGCAAGTGAGCTGTTAGATGTAGTGGTTGAAGAACTTACCTCAAGTGAACTGCTAGATTTTGACGTAGATCCACAAGCACCAAGAATAACCGCTAAAAACATCAACGTTATAACTTTGCAAAACTTACAAAATTGACCTCTAACTACCGATTGTTTCCTACTAGGACATTCAAATTCTTGAATAATATTTCTCAACCATTTCTCCTTAACTGATTATTAGACTAAAAGCTTATACTAATTGGAATCTATCATCAGACATTCAAACCTTTTGTCTTTCACTTTGAATTAAATGACTTAAAAGTAGCTTCTTGGTTTTACTTGAATTGACTGATTTCTAGAATTTGGCCGTTCCACACTTGTATGTCAACACAAGTAATCAATCCATCAGCACTACTCGTCCTACATTAATGTCGGATTTACCAGGAAGTAGAAATTACCTATAGAAAATACAGAAGAACCTGACAAAT
>JAJYFT010000040.1 GCA_021790815.1 Actinomycetes bacterium | reverse complement strand
CAGCTAGATCAATATTAGCCAGATCAGCTAATATTGTTTCACCGATCTGAGGATATTGAACTTTAACAACAACTTCCTCACCATCCTTAGTGATGGCCCTATGGACCTGACCAATTGATGCGGCAGCGATTGGAGTTAAGTCGATATCTTTAAATACATTTTTAACTTTTTCACCCAACTCATCTTCAATCACTTTTAGAGCGAGATCTTGCGACATTGGTGGGGCGTCTGCCTGGAGTTCTGTTAGCATCTCTTTAACCGAGTCGGGCAGCCCATCATCTACAAAACTCGCAAGCTGACCAAGTTTCATCATTGCCCCCTTCATGCCACCTAAGGTTTTCACCACATCTTCAGTAGTTTTTAATGCAAACTCCTCATCAAGTTTCAAAGTGTCTTCTTTGTTTGACACTAATTTCTTCGCGCCATATACTGCAGATCTAGAAGCAGTCCTTACTGCAAGACCAGCACTTGAAGCTCCTCTTTGAACTCTAAATCCTGCGCCAGGTGAAGAGCTACTTTTTTCTCCTTGCTTTAGAACCTTATAAATTAGAACACCAAGTCCTGACAAACCTGCAAAAAGAACGTACCTCTTAAACTTTTTTACGAACAAAACTCACACTCTTCCTAACTGATACCATATTTTACTTTTTAGTGATTCAAGCTTAATCATAATTCATACTTTCTGATAGAGATGGTAGAAACCTGACTTTATTCCTAACATAAGAAAGTTTAAACAACTTTTTAAAAGTAAACTTAAAATCGAAGCTAGAGAGGTAATCCAGCGAAATAATCGAAAACTGTGGCAGAAATTATTCGGACTTATACTTCCTGAAAGACTTAAACGCTTACAATGGTAAACTCTTACAAAACATCTGCCCTTTCTAAAAAGATTAACCAATTTTGTTTGAAGAAATTACAAAGATCCTTTCATCCACTTTCACATTCTGCGAATAAATACCTATCAAAATTTGAGTTACACTATTATTGGTTATTAGTAACTTTATTTATGGCCCCATCGTCTAGTGGCCTAGGACATCACCCTCTCAAGGTGGAGGCACGGGTTCGAATCCCGTTGGGGCTGCAAACATTTAAGCCATTTGGTTTAAGTCAACGATAAAAAACCCACGGATATAGCCACTTGCTAAGTTTATCTTATACGAGGCTCAATTAGATCAGTCGGAAATGGTGTTTGAGAATTTAGGCTGTAGGTCGGCAAGGATCCTCTGTCCTGGAAATTCATCAGAACATCTAAACGCTTCAAGGCCAAAAAGCGAGAAACCAAAAGGAACTAGCCAGACTTGTCAGCTTAAAACAAGACGTAAGCACCAAAGGAACAACTTACAAGGCGATCAAGCTTGACTTAAACACGTTCAAAGTCTCGATTCAACATCGCCAAAAAGGATCCAGGAAATTACAAGGATACCTAACAGCGTCTTAGCGGTCGAATTTGACACGGTTCAGCTCGTCAAACTCGATGTGCATAACCGATTAGCGCTTCGGTCGAGAAATGGTACAAAACGCTGTCAGTCATAACGATTAGATGCAGGATAAAAGTTTTGTTGTTTGCGTTCAAACAATTTTATAAATGGGGCTGGATCAAGGATAATCCATGCTGAAGATTAACGCTTAAGGCAATAAAAACGCTTCGATGATAACCGAGCTCCGTCTCTTGTCAAACTGTGGATTTATAAGACGGTGTATACTATCCTCACCTTGTTACAGCCATCATGCGTGCAACTCTAACCAGCGCTAGACGTGGTGAGCGTTGCGCTCTGAGATGATCTGACATCGATTCAAAACAAATATGGCTCCAGATAGTCAGATCTCTAACGTGGCTTCCTAAAACTGACTTTATCGAAGGTGAAACTAAAACTCATCAACTGCTAATAATTGCTTTAGACGATATGGCCGTAAAATTAATTAAAATGAGAATGACATATCCTCGAAAGCTTGCTAATGTGTTCGGCTTCAAGCCTGCCGATAACCTATTATTGCTTTCCGATGAACCCGATTCTGAGCTACCGTTGAGACCGGACAGGATCTCAACTTACTTTCATCGGTACTTTGAAAGATTTCACTTTCACCGGTTGAGTCACTTTGCAGCAACGCGGATGATTGCCAAGGCTTGATTCTGTCACTTCAGCTTCAAGCCTAAAAAATGCCGACCTATCTATAACACTAAAAGCTATCCACACGCTTTTTAACTTAGAGATCGAAAAGCAGCGAGGTAACCTCAAAGGCACTTATGGGCTAATTTAGCTTTTCTAAGATCTCATCTAGCTTATGCTCGACAGTTTCGAGTCTCTCGGATAGGTCCTTTTCGATCTTCTTTGGTTCCTCGTAGAAAAAACTAGCAAGAGTTGCTGTTAGGATCCCGATTAACCCAATACCGGTAATCATCAAGACAACTGCAACTCCTCTGCCGCCAGATGTCACAGGATACTTGTCGCCATAGCCTACGGTTGTAACTGTTTCGGCTGCCCACCAAAGAGCACCACCGAAGCTGTGAATGTTAGATCCAACAGCATTTTTTTCAAACTCAAGTTCTAACCCTGCACTTAAAAATACGAGCACCAAAACGAAAAACAACACGAAATGAAAGCCTTTGTGCGTGATGATCGATTTAAAGCGTTTTAGGCTGTTGCTGGCGATAAGCACGGCTCTCTCTAATCTAAGCAGTCTAGCAAACCTAAGCAACCTCAACGGTCGTAGAAGCGGCACGGCGACGATGACAAGATCAAGCAAATGTGTCTTGAAAAACTTGCCTCGATTAGGAGCGAGCATTAGTTTCGTAACATACTCAATAACAAACAAAGCCCAGACAATCCAGTCAATGCCATCGAAAACAGAAGTCACCGAAGCCGAGAGCTTAAGCACGAACGGAAGTAGAACAACTGGAAGCCAAAGCACCGAGACGATCAGCAACGGCAAGTCTACTGCCTTAGAAAATTTGTCAAATGATTCCTGGTTTTTGCCAAGTGCGTCCATCTATATGACACCTCTAACTCTTTGTAGCAGAACAACTTTACAATGGTACAAAAGTTCGCTTAATGAAAGTGAGCAATGCAAAAAGAATATAGAACAATGCTTCATGCAGCCATGGTCATAGTTATCCCATCCACGATACATTTTAATTATGTCGATGCAAACTCAATAGATGATCTCTCTCAAAGACCGAACTTCTTAATTGAAGACCGAATTGAGCGCGCTCGGCGTCTAGATAATCGCAAAGGTCCTGAAAACACTGTGCCTTTGGAATAGAAACGAGCTCCAAGTCGCCAAAATTCTTTAGGCTTACACCAACTGTGTCGGCCGCATCTCTCTGATGCTGCCCTAGGTCAGTTCGCCTACGCTTTAAGGCTCCTGGCAGCGTAAAACTTTCATCAAAATTCTCCATGCAGTCAAGTCTAGTTTCCATGTATTACAAAAATTTAAGAACAATATTTTTGTAAATACTTGATGTGTCACGTGAAAAATAACCGATTATTTAAATGTCAAAACACGACATGTTCAAAATCTGGAGAAAAAACTGAAGACAGCTCGAGTTACGAAAGAGGAGTTTGAAACGAAAAGTTCTTCCCATTCCGTGATTCAAAGCTCTATAGCTAGAACTTTGAATTGCGTATGATCCAACATTTTGGCCGCCGAAACCACTTGCAAAACAAATTTGCGAGGATGTGCAACTTACGCTTTGCAGGAAATATTTGTTACACCACTCACCGAACTTCCTTGAACTTAAATTACCAACTTGAGCGCGCGTACTCACTTAGTCGTTTGCGATCATTAGGATTCAAAACATTTATTACATCAAATATCAACTTATTAGGTCCCGTAACAAGATTTAGTTCTCGGTATCCCCGGCTTTTCTTCTCAAATTGAACGTTAATCAGTACAATTAATGGGCAGTCTTTAAATTCAATTTCCTTACCTTTTACTCCTGAAATCACCGCAGCCTGACCGACAGTGCTTAACAACGTTTCTTGACTGCTAAACCCTGAAACTCCCAAAGTAAACGAACCAACTACTAAAAATAGCCATTTCTTTTTCAACCTATCAAGTGCGACGAAGGTTAGCTTAATATTAGTGCCAGGCATGGGGCTATCTAGCTCAATATCAACAAAACCTGCGTCATCGAGAACTATCTGCGAAACTTTTCTTAAACTCTCTCCATTCAAAAGAGCATCTATAAGTGGCTCACTAGCCTGTAATCTATCATAACCAAGCCTTTTATTTGACGTCTGGGCGGAACCATAGTTGGAAACTTCTATTACATTATCTCTCTTTGCAATACTTTCTTGCATATTTTCTAACCTGCTATTCGCAAGATCTATATAAGACTCGTCTGTTTCAAATCCAATATACCTCCGGCCTGAAATCACTGCTGCTAATGCGGTAGTCCCTGAGCCCATAAAAGGGTCTAAAATCACATCGTCACGAAAGGTATACAGTTCGATCAATCTTTGCGGAAGGGCAATGGGAAATGGAGCAGGATGTCCAACAACTTTTGCACTTTCAGGAGGGATTTCCCAAACATCTGTTGTTGCCTGCATAAACTCTTCCTTCGTAACACTCGATTTATTTGGTAGATTTAGCTCTAAACGCTCTTGCCTATTAAATGCACGGTCAAACCTTTCCTTACTTGCTACAACTACTCGTTCTGTGACGTCACGCAATACTGGATTACTAGGGCTTTTAAAACTTCCCCATGCACAACTACCCCCGGCAGCTTTTCCTTTCCACCAGATAATTTCTCCCCTCAAAAGCAAGCCAAGCTCTTGAAAAATATTAATTACATCCCCTGATAAAGATCTATAAGGCTTTCTACCCAAATTTGCAACATTGACCGCTATTTTCCCGCCGGGTTCTAGAACTCTCTTCGATTCAGCAAAAACATCAAACAGCAGTTCTAAGTATTCAAAGTAACTTTTTGGTGTTCCTCCTTTCCCAAGATCAATCTCATAATCTTTCCCTACAAAGTACGGAGGTGAAGTAACTACTAATGCGACTGAGTTTGAAGGCACCAGGCTCATATCACGAGCATCGCCTTTGAAAATTCTATTTTCCAAACTACTTTCAATACGAGTTATGTCAGTGTTTTCTTGAATTACAGGTGAGGCGAAGCGCTCATAAAATCTCGAAGAATCATGCCCTTCTCTTCGAGTTGTGCCAAAGGAAGACGTGGATGTTTGCTTGCGATTTGTGCCGAATGTCTTTTCTAACTTTTCCTTCATTGACCCTTCTATGTCCAACAGTCTATTTTCTAAAACCTACGATTATCGAAATCTATAGATCCTTGCGCTTGCCAACATTACATTAAATATGCGTACTATTACAAAAAAGTAACCAAACCTATTTTTGAATTCTTAAGACCAAAATACCATAAATTATACTTATTTTACTTCATTCATTCTTTCGTTATCTTTACCCCTTTTTTAGACTATTTTTTACGCATCGATTCTTTTTTTATTTGAGCTTTTATATGCACTGTAAATTAATCGATCCATTACCGCACTCACAACAGTTGAGTCTGAAATAGTACCCTACCATCTCTCTGAAGAAATCTGACTCGTTACAACAGTAAATTCTGTTTGATATCGGTCAACTAGGATTTCTAAGATATCGTAGAGTTGTTCTTTTTGAGCTCTTGAGTAATGAGTCTCCACTGTTTAATCTCCTTTATATGTCCTCTGTTGTTAACTCTAATTGGTCAACTATCCTGATACTGAGGGCTGGTATATCTTCCAACAGTATCAGCCCCTTTAATTGACTGGGCATTAATTATTACAGCAGTTGGATTTGAATCCTTACCGTTTGAAATTTTTGCTTCTGACCTAAGTTTGTTGTGAATATTGTCTAGTGTTCCATCTCTTTGGCACAAAGCAAAGTAACCATATACAGTACGCCAAGGTGGAAGGTCCTTCGGTAACTGTCTTCAAGCACAACCTGTTCTTACTATATAGCCAATCTCACTTACAACTTCTCTGTAATCCGCTGCAGGCCAACCACCATTTAGTCTCCAATTTTTGATATTGGAATAAGTGGCTCAATGATAGTTTATTCTTCATCAGAAATATCACAAGGGTGCCGCCAAATATTTAAGATATTTTTACCGCTTTCGAGGAAATGCACATTATTCCCTACATACATACATATATCTATTTTCTTCACAAATTACACAAAACTGCGGAATACCCCCACACCCCCCCCAGCAAAGAACTCAACTTTACAAACTCGTTCTAAGATGTAATCTTCATATCCGTCAATACCCAACATCCAGTTTATTTTTTTGTTCCTACAATCTTCAAAACTGTCGCATAGGCATTTGCTTTTACCAGATTTCCTACAGTTACGGTTGCTGATACTACAACTTTTGTAGGAGCTACCGTATAGGGTTCGATCAGTTGACCAAGTTCTTCATACTCTCTGGAAGTTGCTACTGAATCTAACGCACTTATTACATGGGTATGGGAGTTTTTACTCCAAGGATGTTAGATTACGATCTGTTAACGATCTTGATCTTCGCGCATTCTCCATAGATTAAAATACTCTTTTAAACTGGTATTTGCTAATTGGCAAAGTTCTGAAACCTCTTTGACTCTGCAAAGTGTTCGTTTTCTAAGATTAAGCCTTGTCTGATTTTGAAAAGCGAGCCATCGCTTTTATGTGTACTGAACAGATAATCTGTTTTGTTCCATTCGATCGATACAGTCTCAGTTATTTTTCGAAAAGTTGCTCCCGAAAGAATCATCTTAAACGGTAATTTCAAGTACCGTTCTCATAAAGTATTCTACGTGGTAGTAGTTTCGTGGGGGTATTTCCGAATTTAAATGGGATCAAGCGCAAAATAGGGTCTTGAATAATTAGAATTATTGAGCTTTAAGTCAATACGCTGCCTTAGCTATTGTCATTCTTATCGGCACCATAAGATAGTCAGGCCCGTTAGTGTAAAAGAAACTAGCAACCAGGGAGTACGTGTTGCTGAAGGACAATATATTACGCACAAATTGAAATCTCTGGTTAGTCTTGCTTAAGAGGAGTCAGAGACAGGAAGTTCTTCCTGTTCCGAGTTCCTAAAACATATGACCAGAACCATCATACGCGTATGATCCTTTAAATGCCAGTCAGAACCGTCACCGATCGTCGTAATTTTGCTACTTTCAGTTTTTCGTCAATATTAATAGTACGCTTCTTAATAATTGTAAATCAATTTAATTTAGTAAAATAAATGTCACTTAACTACAAATAACTGAATTTGGGTAACTGATAGCAATGGAATTCAGATTGTCTTTAATTGGGAAGCTATTTTTTGTTTTAAAAAACTGATTTTGTTCCTAAATATTATCTACCAAATATTTATTGGCAGACTTTTGTGACTTGAAATACCTCTTGCGGCATTGTATTATAAAAATATCAGTAGATGTTGGCAACTAGCTAAGGATCAAGCAAAGTTGCCAGTGCTATACAGTTAAAAATTGTTTTAACTTAGGTCTGTTTTGATAATTTAAAAAGCAACCGTTTTCAGATTGCAGATAATAAATTTGTGAACGGGCGAAAATTAAAAGGAGGGTAAGCGTGGAGCTAAATTTTAAAGGACTTTTTAAGAATGTCATGAATACCTTATTAGTATTTTCGATATTTTTAGGAATGACTACAGTTCTTATCACCGTAAACACTACTACTGCGAAGGCGGCGACGCTAACTCCAACTTGGCAGCCATCACAGGTTACACAAATCGGCGCTAGCAACTTTACGTCTATTTCTTGTATCGGGACTTCGAGCACCTGTTTTGCAGTAGGAAATACCGAAAACGAAACCGCAGTTATTTATATGACAACAAATTCAGGTTCTAACTGGTCGATGCTTACAAACAGTAATTTGGTTGGGGATAAAGTACTGCTAAGTTCCATAAGTTGCATAACCGTTTCGGACTGCGAGGTATTGGGTGCCTCCAATAAAAATTTTAACAGTACATATCCTGTGGCATTTTACTTTAATGGCTCGACGGCTGTGGATCAGAGTCTTCCTCTAGATATAGGCACGATAGGTAATATTTCCTGTATTTCTGCTAACTTCTGCCAGGCGACCGCAACAACGGTTTCAGCCAGTGCAGCAATGCTCTTGTTTGATGGTAGCTCATGGATTCAAGAGGTAGTTCCAGCTCAGATTCAATATATTAACGACGTGTCATGTAGCAGCCAAACATTCTGTTTAGCTGTCGGCGATAGTTTGACATCTCAAGGAGGCAGTAATATAGCGGAGGCTATTTTCTTTGATGGTAACAGTTGGAATACTTTAGCAGCTCCAAGCAGTGCGACGGTATTGGAAAATGTTTCTTGTTCTGGTACTTTTTGCGCTGTTTTTGGGAGTGGGGTCGTCCAAGGATCTTCACAGTCGACTTTATTGGCTTATGGATTCGGAGGTCAAAGCTTTCAGTCATTGACTCTTCCTTCTGGTTTTAACGGCAACATTTCCGGCTTAAGTTGCACATCTTCGACCTTTTGCCAGGCCGTAGGTTTTGCAAATTCGGGTAGCGGATCCGTGGCACTCGGCTTTTCGGGTTCAAGTTGGGCTTTGGAAAGCATAGCTAATTCGTCTTCTAACTATTATGCAATTACCTGTTATTCGCCTAACGTCTGTATTGCAATTGGCACATCTGCAGATGCCTACATGAATGCGACTTGGATTGCCTTGACATTGGTCCCATTCAACGAAAACTTAACTGATGTCTCCTGTGTCTCCTCCAGTTTTTGCGTTGCAGCCAACAACTACTACCAAGGAACAAACCTTACTGAAAGTATTTATGTCTATAACGGATCTTCGTGGTCTAATCAAAACTTTGTGAGCGGAGACCAAATCGATTCAATTTCTTGTGTTTCGACTTCTTTCTGTATGGCAATTGCTACTTCGAACAGTAATGGAAAATTTACAACGGTCGCAGTTGAATTCAATGGGGTGAACTGGGTGCAACAAGCTACTTTAGGTTCTATAAATTTAAATGACATTTCTTGCGCGACTTCCACGTTTTGTGTAGGAGTGGGTAATAATAACGGAAGTGCGACGGTGTCTGTTTTTAACGGATCCGCTTGGACGACACAACAGTTGGCTTCAAGCTCTTCTGATTTGACGAGCATTTCATGTACGGCAAGCAATTTTTGTCAGACGGTAGGTTATTCCTTAGCCAACAATCAGGTAACGTCACTAGATTTTTCCTACGACGGAAACGCTTGGACACAGGTAACTATTTCCGGGGTTTCCACGCAAATATTTAACTCAGTTTCTTGTGTTGGGACGACTTTTTGTTCTGCAGTTGGTCAAGCTACTGCAGTATTTGACGGTACCTCGTGGATGGTGGCTAGTCTGCCTTCACCAATAAGCTACATAGGACAAGTTAGTTGTGTAGCGTCGACTTTTTGCCAGGGATTGGGTTTTTCAACAGCACAAAATTCGACTCAAGAAGTTATCGTTGCTTCTATTGGAATACCTTGTTCGAAGATCTGTCCATTGAGCCCAACTCCATGGTCAATAATTTATACTTCTTCAGATATTTCACTCAATTACTTTTCTATCAGTTGCGTATCGGTTTCTTTTTGTGTTGCAACTGCAGAAACCAATACTACCAGCGTTATTTTAACTTACAAAGTTACAACACCCAGTATAAGTTCGGTGATTCTAAGTAGTGGCCCGATTTCAGGTGGAAGCGAGGTTACGATTAACGGTGAGGGATTTGCGAACGTATCTGCAGTAGATTTTGGTTCAAACGCTTCAACAAGTTTTACGGTGGTTTCTTCTTCTCGGATTATTGCCGTAAGCCCAGTGGGTTCGGGTACAGTTAACGTCACTGTTACTGCTAACGGGTTGATTTCTGCAACAGTCCCAGTCGATCAGTACACATATGTTCAAACTATTTACAATCCCATAAATCCAAGCCGGATATGTGACACCAGAGCGGCCGACCCTCCTTATGTAAATTACAACCAGTGTAATGTATTCGGTCCCAATGCACTTGGAGCCGGTAGCACATTGGACGTAAGAGTAACGGGAGTTCATAAGAATGTCACCATACCATCTAATGCGACTTCTGTCGTTCTAAATGTTACTGCCACTAATGCCACTCAAGCGGGGGGGTTCTTAACTGTATATCCGACGGGAGTGGCACTTCCGAATACATCTACGATTAACTTTGGCGCTGGCCAATCCGTTCCGAATCTAGTTCAGGTCGGAATCGGAAACGGAGGATTAATTTCGGTATACAACTATACCGGATCTACTGACGTGATAATTGACGTGGAGGGATATTTTGCACCTCCAAGCATAACCTCCAACGCCGGCGGATACATACCAATCACTCCGGTGAGAGTATGTGATACTAGGTCTGTTCAACCTGGAGTTTCATCGAACCAGTGCAACAGTAACGGAAGCGGAACTATGGGCTCCAACTCTGTTATTAATGTCAATGTGGCCGGATCGGGGCCCGGAGGAGTCTTGGATTCTATTCCAGGTTCTGCGATTGCCGTTGTTTTAAACGTTACCGCCACGGACACTACTCAAAACGGAGGATTTCTGACAGTGTATCCAGCCTTTACGCAGACACCCAATGCTTCCAACTTAAACTTTGGAGCTAACCAATCAGTTGCAAACCGTGTTGTTGTACCTATAGATCCAGCTTCCGGAGATATTTCTATATATAACTTCAACGGGAATACCGACGTGACAGTTGATGTAAACGGTTACTATACCGGCGCAACCTCTTCAACATCGGGCAGCGCATTTACGCCGATAGTTCCATTTAGGCTATGCGATACGCGCACTTCAAATCCACCTTTGGTTAGTTTAAACGAGTGCAATAGCGGAGCGACTTCAAACAACGGTCCGTTAACGCAGAGTGAAACCTATACTATGCAGGCAGGCAATGTTTCGCCGATTCCGCCCAACGCTACAGCAGTTGTAATTAACGTGACATCAGTTAATGCATCAACTAATGGAGGATTCTTTACGGTCTTTCCGACACCACTTGTAGCGGGAGGACCACCTCCCAATATTTCAGATCTAAACTTTAATCAAAGCCAGGTGGTGGCAAATCTAGATATTGTTATGACGGGGTCAAACGGTTCTGTAAATGTATACAATGCCTTAGGTTCGTCAGATTTGATTGTAGATGTAATGGGATACTACAGTTAATCAGTCGAATTTTGCGGACTTATTGCTAACTTGGTTTTTTAATCTTCATAGGTCAAAATAAAAT
Source organism: Actinomycetes bacterium (assembly GCA_021790815.1). Classification (GTDB taxonomy): domain Bacteria; phylum Actinomycetota; class Acidimicrobiia; order Acidimicrobiales; family JABEUL01; genus JAJYFT01. The sequence goes on along the minus strand of JAJYFT010000040.1, from coordinate 6,116 downwards.
AATAACGAACTAAACAATTAATGTTCATGAGTGACACCGGACATCAGTGAAACTACTTTGTTTTAAATCGATGAGGATTGTAATATAAAGCCACTTAGGACACCCAACGAGAGGTCAATAATTTAGACGGTTATCTGTTTGAACCAAACTACTTATAAATCGACAACCCGGGTGGCGGAACGCTTCAAATAGATTGTGTTGATAAAGGCAATAAAAGTGTAAGGCCAGTTTGATAATGCAAAGGGAGCCTTCGTGGTCATACCTGTACAAAATGATGATTCCAGTAATTGTCAATCAGGATTTCAAAGTAATAGCTCTAGACCTGGTTAGCATTTCGAAAGTAACCAAACCTATTTTTGAATTCTTAAGGCCAAAATACCATAAATTATACTTATTTTACTTCATTCATTCTTTCGTTATCTTTACCCCTTTTTTAGACTATTTTTTACGCATCGATTTTTTTTTATTTGAGCTTTTATATGCACTGTAAATTAATCGATCCATTACCGCACTCACAACAGTTGGGTCTGAAATTGTACCCTACCATCTCTCTGAAGAAATCTGACTCGTTACAACAGTAAATTCTGTTTGATATCGGTCAACTAGGATTTCTAAGATATCGTAGAGTTGTTCTTTTTGAGCTCTTGGGTAACGATTCTCCACTGTTTAATCTCCTTTTTAGCCCTTAAGTTTAATTCTTCATGTGTCACCTTTCCTGAGCATGATGGCATTCCTACTCTCTTTCGTGCGACTATCTCGCCTCCTTTTAGGTAGATTAATTATCTAAAAAATATCTGACGAATTAGCTGCTATGGGACGTTTCGATGTTTAAAAGTATCCTCGGCTACTTTGAATAATAATCTACTGAAATTTAAGGTTTTTAACACTACAACGTATGTTTCCTGATTAGTCAAACTCCAATTCCCACGTTAATCTTCGATATAAAATCAGAATCTTAAGTTATTTTTGAAGACCAGCCAGCGTTAATAATCCTAAAATTTGAATCTTTCAAGGTTTGGCTCGGGGGGAAGGACTCGAACCCTCAACAACAGGGCCAGAACCTGTCGTGTTGCCAATTACACCACCCCCGAATGCGATGCGTAATCAAATTTAGCCTAAATTTAGGTTATACGTTTCCCATCAGAGAATTTCTTGATGAAGCCAGTTTAAGAATCCATAGCCTGTGACTCTTCCAACAGCAACTTCAGCTGATTCTTTGAGGTAGGCCCAGAAAACTTGACTTCCTCCGTATGGAGAATGCTGCGTTGGTGAGAGATACGGAGTGAATCCAAAATCTGTAGCCATTGCTCCACACCTATCCATGTGAAATGGATCTGAAACAATAAGGATATTAGTAATATTGCGCGGTTTTGCGTATCCATACAACAGGCTAAACGTCTGCCAAGTGTCATCTCCTAAAATCATGACTATCTTTGATGACGGTATACCTAGGCCTTCTAGAAATGTTGCAGATGCTTGTGCCTCGCTAACATCTTCCAACTTACCTTGACCACCAGTTACTATTATTAGGTTTGAAAGGCCCGACCGATAGAGAATGTAAGCATGGTTAAGTCTTGCTGCAAGATCTGGAGAGGGGGTAGTTCCATTTACTTGAGTTCCCATAACAACTATTGCTTGAGCAGAGTTATACTGTTCAGTGTGTCCTTGAGCCACTACTTGACCAACGGTAATACCATAGTAAATAATCAAGATGGTAATTAGAGAAAAAACTACTCGCTTTATAATTTTTATCGGAAATAACATTGTTTCTCCTGAAACTTTAAGTATTTTATGAACTTTATAAAACTTTACCCTACTTTGGTCATTTATCCTGACTATCTGCTGTAGCTATTTAAACCATTCCAATGCAGAAGTTAGTCTACGAATCGTTGCATCTCTTCCAAGTGCTACTAACGCTTCAAAAAGCGGAGGACCAATAAGTCGACCAGTTATAGCAAGTCGAACAGGAGCCTGCGCCTTACCCAATTTAAGATCTAACTTTTCACATATCGCCAGCATTTGATTCTTTAAAACATCTGTATCCCATGTGGCTTTTCCAAAACTCTCTCTTGCTAAAAATAGAATTTCAGCAGATTTTTCTTGATTCAACACCTTAGCTTTAGAATTTTCGTCAATCTCAACAGACTCTAAAAAAAGGAAGTCAACCATCTTGGGAACGTCGTCGAGAGTCTCTACACGTTCTTTAACGACAGAAACCATTATTTTCCACTTTTCTAGATCAAATCTGAGTCCAGCTTTATCAAAAAATGGCATCGAAAGTTCACTAAAGACTTCGTCGCTTAGGTTCCTTATGTAGACTCCATTAAAATGCCTTAGTTTTTTCTCATCGAAAAATGCCGGTGCTTTATTCACCTTTTCTAATTCAAATAGTTCAGTAAGTTCATCTAATGACATAAACTCTCTATCGTCTCCAGGGCCCCAACCCAACAATGCTAAATAGTTAATCATTGCTTGTGGCAAAAAACCTTGCTCTTTAAAGTCCTCTACAGCTACTCGATCTCTTCTCTTTGAAAGCTTCTGTCTCTTTTCATTTACCAAGAGTGGCAAGTGTGCATAAGTTGGACTATCGGTCGCTTCAGAATTGCTGTAAAGAGCTCTGAGTGCATCAAAAATTAACGCCATTTTGAATGTATTTGGGAGGTGTTCTTCTCCTCGAATAACAAGATTTATCGAGAGGTCAATATCGTCAACAACATTAGCTAATACGAATAGAGGAGAACCATCTGACTTTTGGATCACAAAATCTTCAATATTTTTATTCTCTACGTTTACTGCACCTCGTACCAAGTCATTGACAGTAGTACTTCCATTTAGTGGAACCTTAAATCGAAGAACTGAATTTTGACTCTTCGCTACTCCTCTTTCTCGACAATATCTATCGTAACCTGGCGTTGCACTCCCCTTTGTCCTGCTATCCACATCCTCACGTGTACACGAGCACCAATATGCATTACCACTATTAAATAAAAAATCAGCTGCTTTGGCGTAGAGGTCACTTCTCTGTGATTGAAAGTATGGGCCTTCATCCCAATCTATCCCAAGCCATTTAAGCGAAGATATAATCCCTTCCGTCCATTCAGGCCTATTACGTTCAGCATCCGTATCTTCAATCCGAAGGATAAAACTAGCCTTTTCATCGCCGTTTAATTTTGCCTTTCTAGCAACAAGAAAGTTATATAGAGCTGTTCTTGCACCTCCAACATGCAGATATCCAGTTGGCGACGGAGCAAATCTGACTCGAACTGGTTTATCCCCTATACTGTCCATATCAATCTTCGTCAACCAATGAAATAGCTTGTTTAGGGCATGACCTAATTGCTTCTTCTACCTTCTCCATCTGATTTTGACTTGGGTACTCATTTAGAACGTATAGGTAGTCATCATCTCGAACCTCAAAGATCTCAGGAATAACCTCCATGCAAAGTCCATTAGACTCACACAGATCAAAATCAACAACAATCTTTTTCATATTTTACCTTTCTTCATCTATTTTTGCCTCAATGCCGTCCAGCAACCCCAGTCAGCTTCACTTGAATAACCCTCCCAGTCACCCGGAAGAAGATCAAAAACCTCTTGAGGAGGTAAGTAAATAGGGGTTCTATCACTAAGTGTACTTATAAATACTACATATCCGTTCTTTTTCAAAGTTCGGCAAAGTTCTTTTGGAAATAGAAATGCATTGACTAAGACAGCAACATCAATAGTCTTTGATTTTATCGGAATGCGAGCAGAATCAGCTAGAAGTTTTGTTGAACCATCTTTTGGTGCATTAATTAACATCTCCTTTGAAATGTCAAATGACACTACCGTTTTAAATCGTTTCTTCAGTAGTGGTGTTACAAGCCCCGTACCAGACGCAACTTCTAGACAAATCATGTCTTGATCTATTGACTTTAGCCCTCGTTCAAAAGCGTCCTCAAGAGGTTCAAACTTCATTGAATGAGTTCTTTGCGACCAAGTTGGTGCGAGTTGGTTAAAAAGGCTTTTTACATTCTCACAAACCTCGTCAGACCACATATGTTCATCAACGGCTATATCTCTAGTGACTTTTCTCATTGGATGAGCTAGGTTGCTGTCCTCTGGTTTGCCAGGTGACTCTGGGACAACACGCGGTAGAAATTCAAGCATCTCTAGATCCTTTCAAAATTACGTTTTAATTCCCAGTCAGTAACAACTCTATTTGAAGCTTGAAACTCTTGCTTAGCTGTGTTCAAATAGTGATAATGAACCTCTTCCCCAAATATGGTCTTCACAATTTCGCTACTTTCTAAAAGTTCTACTGCTTCATTTAGTGTATTTGGTATTCGGTCAACGCCCTCTGCAGTGTAACCATTTCCTGCTAAAGGTGGAGGCAACTCTAAGTTTTTTTCAATGCCGTATAGGCCAGCTGCGATTGTGGCACCTAAAGTTAGGTATGGGTTAACATCTGCACCCGGAATTCGGTTTTCAACCCTAATTCCACTATTTTTCCCAACAACTCTAAAGCCACATGTTCGATTGTCAATTCCCCAAGCAACGGCTGTTGGTGCCCACGAGCCGGGTACATAGCGCCTAAACGAGTTCAGATAGTGTGCATAAAACCAGGACAGTTCACGTGCTAGAGCTAATTGACCTGCTATGTAGCTTTTAGCCAATTTAGAAAGTGTATAAGTTTCACCTTCATCATACATAAGTGATTGCGATGATTTGAGGTCCCAAACACTTGAATGCACGTGGCACGAAGATCCGACTTCTTCCATTGACCATTTTGCCATAAATGTTGCAGAAACTGATTTTAAAGCACAAATCTCTCTGACCCCATTTTTAAATATCATATGATTGTCCGCACAATTTAAAGCTAAGTCGTAAGTTACATTTATTTCGTGTTGACCATTTCCAGCTTCACCCTTTGAAAATTCAATCGGAATGCCAGCTAAAAGAAGGTTATTTCGTATCTCTCTAATAATTGGCTCTTCAACTGAGGTCTGAAATATTTGATAGTCCTCAACGCCATTTGAGAACGTTCTTAAATCTTTATAGTTTTTGTCTGCCGCATCAATGTAAGTATCCTTAAATAGAAAAAATTCCAGTTCAGTACCGGTTTTTATTTCATAGCCCAAACCGTGAGCTTTTTTAATTTGGTTGCGCAACAGTGTTCTAGGTGCTATATCAATTTCTGACCCATCCATCTTAAAGACGTCACATATTACTAAAGCAGTTTTTTCTAGCCAAGGAACTAGTCTTAAAGTACTTATGTCACATCTAGCATTTAAATCCCCATACCCTGTCTCCCAGTTAGTAAATCTGTACCCTGGAATTGGGTTCATATCGACATCAACTGCAAGCAAGTAGTCGCATGCTTCAACACCGTGTTTAGCTACATGATCCAGAAAAAACGGAGCTACTACTCTTTTCCCGACTGGTCTGCCCTGGAGGTCAGGAAATACTACTAAAACCGTATCTATCTGACCAGCGGCAACTGAATTTTCAAGGTCAACTAAAGTTAATGGCAAAGCTTTATGCATATCAACACGTTAGCGCCTTTTTCACTACTCAGGTGTTACGTATGCAGCTGTAATTCCACCATCTACTACAAGTGAAGCTCCAGTCATAAACGATGAATCATCACTCGCCAAAAAGAGTGCTGCTTTAGCTATCTCATCAGCACGTCCAAATCTTCCAATTGGGATGTGAACCAGTCGCCTCTGTCGTCTACTCTCATCTTTAAGCAACTCTGCTAAAAGTGGAGTCTCAATAGGTCCTGGGCAAAGTGCGTTTACTCGAATATTCTTCCTCGCATATTCGACCGCCATCTCTCTGCTTAAAGCTAAGACTCCTCCCTTCGATGCCGTATAAGCAACTTGTGCTGTGGCAGCACCTACAATTGCTACGAAAGATGCTACGTTTACTATCGATCCACCACCTGACTCGAGCATGACAGGAATGGTTGCTTTTGTAGATAGCCAAAGACCTTTTAAATTGACTGACTGAACAAAGTCCCAAGTTTCAGTTGAAGTGTCAAGAACGCCACCGTCATCATCTGGAAATACACCAGCACAATTAAATAAGACGTTTATCTGCCCGAACTCAGACTTTGCTTTAGCGACCATTGCTTG
>JAJYFT010000136.1 GCA_021790815.1 Actinomycetes bacterium | reverse complement strand
TTGAACAAAGAATTTACAATTAAAATTCAAGCAGCACTGAATTGGTGGGAATATCTTATAGTTATCTCATTATGTAGTATTCCAATTTTAATTTGGCCTATGCTGCATAGAAAACAGAGAAAGAAAGCCATGCAAACTTAATTAATCGATTAAGGTTCACAAATGTAGTGTTTAAAGTTCTCGCATTTCACTCCGATTGGGGTATGCGTAGACAGGACCCTCAGAATCATAATCCAAAAAACCCATGCAGTAGGGAGGGTTTGAAATTGAGGGAGGAACTTCGGATTGGAGGTTTTAACTTTAAATAGATCAACTGTTGGAACAGGTTAACTAACGCTCCCATCCTAGGGGTATTTGAATACTGTCGTTTCCACAGTTACAATGACCTGAGATCCCATAGGTTGATGCCCTTTTTAAGCAATCGTTTTCCTGTTGTAACATCAGTTTTCCCTGGTCCACTTCGATTTAAGCCAGGCACTTCAAGGATTAGTGGAAGGTAGCGAAACGAAGGTGTACCAGCGATTAAAGCAAGTGACTGTTTACCAATAAATCCCTCGCCTAGGTTTGCGTGACGGTCTCTAAGGCTACCTGATTCAACAACTGAGTCATTAAAATGAAAACATTTTACTTTTTCTATTCCAATGGTTGAGTTAATTTTTGAGGTTAAATGATGGACTGCTTCAAAACTCTCAAACGTATATCCCGAAGCAAAGAGATGTTGTGTATCTATGCAAACTCCGAATCTGTCTGCTTCGTTAAGTTCGCTCAAAATACCGGATATTTCATCAAACTCTCTTCCTACAGTATTTCCTTGTCCTGCGGTGTTTTCAATAAGAATAGGAACATCAGTGTCAACTGAATCCGTAACTTCATTTAGGCCTGCGATAAGTCGTTTTAGTCCGTCTTTTCTTGTTGTATCTTTGTAACTACCTAAATGTAAGATTAACCCAGCAGCATTAATGATGTTTGAAATGTTTAGGTTGTCTTTAAGCGCTGCTATTGAACGTTTGTAAAGTTCAATCTGTGGGGACGCTAAGTTTATTAAATAACTTGCATGGACGTACATTGGGAGTATTTTTTTAGATTTGAGCGTCGATTCGGACCTAAATTCGATAGCTTCAGATTCGATTCGGACTGGTGATTGCCAAGATCTTGGGCTCTGGACAAAGATTTGAATGCACTCAGCACCGATCTCCCTCCCTCTGTCCTGAGCTTTTAAATAGCCACCATTTTTACTCACATGTGCACCAATAGTCATTTTTTTATCTATTCTAAGAGTAGTGCCAAATTTCATCCCAAATAGATTTCACATTAAAACTTTCGGCTGTCAGATGAACGAACATGATTCTGCGAGAATTGAGGCTATGCTTGTTGCTGAAGGAATGGTTAACTCTGGCGAGAATATCATCCCAGAGGTGTACGTCATCAACACATGTTGCGTTCGAGAAAACGCAGACAACAAGCTCTACGGTCATTTGGGTAATTTAAAAGTTGTTAAAGAAGAAAACCCGAACGTTAAAATAGTTGTTACGGGCTGCTTAGCCCAAAAAGACGGCTTTAAGGTCAGGGAAAGAGCTCCGTTTGTTGATATCGTCGTAGGCACACATAATGTTCATAAGATACCGGTACATTTAAATTCTTTGAAGAGTACGGGACCTATAACTGAAATTATTGAGCCTGATGAAGCTGAAGAGACGGTGTTTTTATCCGATTTTTCCGAACCTCTCATCAAAAGTTTCAGTTCGTTTTTAACTATTCAACAGGGCTGTAATAACTCATGTGGATTTTGTATAGTTCCAAAGGTTAGAGGCAAAGAGGTTTCGAGAGAGATTGATGACATTGTCAAGGAAGTAGAACAGCTAGCGTGCAAGGGGGTAAAAGAAGTAGTGCTTTTAGGTCAAAATGTTAACTCTTATGGGCGGGATTTAAGCTTGAAGATGCGGGAAAAAGATGAACTAGTCAGAATCAAACCTCTTTTTGCTCAACTTTTGAGAAAGGTTGGATCGATATCTGGAATCAAAAGGGTAAGATTTACCAGCCCGCATCCAAAAGATTTAAGAGCTGAGACAGTTTTAGCAATTGCCGAGACAAAATCGGTATGTGAGCAGTTGCATCTTCCAGTGCAATCTGGTAGCGATAGAGTTCTGTCAGCTATGAGAAGAGGTTATAGCGTTGACAAGTATCTTGAACGTTTAAATTTTGCACGACATGAGATCGAAGACTTAGCTGTAACTACTGACATTATCGTAGGTTATCCAGGTGAGAGGGAGGAAGATTTTGCTCAAACGCTTGATTTGATGACTGAAGCAAAGTTTGATAGTGCATATACGTTTATTTTCTCTCCTCGCGACGGAACATTGGCCAGTGAGCAAAAAAGTGACTTTGTAGATCCAGATACTTGCGCTCAAAGAATGGAAAGGCTTAGAGTGGTAGTTGAAAGATTTGCGAGGATAAAGAACAAGGCAAGGGTGGGTAAGCTCGAGGAGATCATGGTTATTGGTCCATCTAAAAAAGATAAAGGGGTATTGACTGGTCGCACTAGACAAGGAAAGTTAGTTCATTTCGAAGTGCATCCAGATAAGCTCATGTTATATGGTAGCGGGTCTGAACTGATTGTCGAGATTACGTCATCTTCTACTCACTATTTAAGAGGTACTGTCCTTGAAGAGTTGGATATTGTGAGTAATCAAAATTTAAGTGTTGTGGCCGGATCTTAAGCGTATCGGAGATGGTGCGTTGAAGATTGTCTTAGTAGGACCAACTGCTAGTGGCAAAAGTTCTTTAGCTATTGGTCTCGCTAAAGAGCTCGGCAACTTAGTGCTTTTAAATGGGGATGCATTTTCAGTCTATAAAGATATGACAATTGGTACTGCCAAGCCAACTCCGCAAGAACTTGACGGGGTTGATTTACGTTTAACAGATCTTGTCGACCCAACTGTAGATTTCTCACTTTATGACTATAAATGTCTTGCCGATAAAGAAGTGGGATCGCAAGAAAATATCTTGTTAGTTGGCGGATCAGCTTTATATATAAAAGCTATTACAGATCACCTGGAACTTCCTGGATTGTTTCCAGATACTCGTAAAATGTTGGAAGAAAGATTAGTTGAAAGTGGCCCTGAAAATCTTTGGAAAGAACTTAATCAATTAGATGAGGAGGCATCATTGAAGATTGATCCAAGAAATTCTCGAAGGATATTGAGAGCACTTGAAGTCACTTTAGGTTCGAAGAAAAAGTTTTCATCATTCGGCCCTGGTGTAGATAAGAGTCCAGAGAGTGAGTTTAAGTTTATCGGGTTAAGCATGGATAATGAACCTCTTAAGCACAAAATTGAACAAAGACTTCAAAAGCAGCTGGAAGCTGGGTTCTTAGATGAAGTCGAAATGTTGTTTTCAAAGTACGGATCTCTTTCCAGGACAGCTCGTCAGTCGATCGGTTATATGGAGCTTAAATCTGTATTAGATGGACTGGTCTCAATAGAAGAGGCAAAAGTTGAAATTATTCGTCGCACGAATAGGATGGCAAGGAGACAGATTAAGTGGTTTAGAAGAGACAGTAGAGTCACTTGGATCGAAGTTGTTAGTAATGTAGATAGTATGATAAAAAGTTTTAAAAAGGCAGTCTTGATTGATTAAGGAATTTATAAAGGCACATGGACTTGGGAACGATTTCTTGATTGCGGTTTCAGACGACTTAACACTGAATAAGCTAGATATTGTCAGAATTTTGGATAGAAATAGAGGTTTTGGTGGAGACGGGTTAATTCTTTTTAGGCCCGATGAAACTTATGACTTCGAGATGAAACTGTTTAACCAAGACGGTGGTGAGGCGGAAATTAGTGGAAATGGATTACGCTGTTTAGCTCATGTTATAAACTACAAAAACCTAACTCCTAAGATGAGTTTTACTGTCCACACCAAAGTTGGACCAAGATTTTTAGAGATTATTTCAGTAAACAACAATAAAGCTCTGATTTTTGAAGAAATGGGTGAAGTTTCTTGTAAAGAGTCTTTAATGGATTTAGAAGGAGTATTTAGCAACAGCGTAATTGCCGCGTTAGAAGTCTCAGTCGGAAATCCGCATTTAGTTGTATTTTTTGACTCAATCGACGGAATTGACTTAGAATATGCTGGCAAGAAAGTGCAAGCTCTTTATAAAGATGGTATAAATCTTGAAGTGGCTACATTTCACGAAAGTGACATTCTAATGAAAGTCTTTGAAAGGGGAGTAGGATTAACTCAGTCTTGTGGGAGCGGTTCGGTAGCAATTGCAAAAGCAGCTCAATACTATTTTCAAACTGGACTACCTGTAAAAGTTGTTAATCCAGGTGGGACCTTAACAGTAGAGGAGCGGGAAAGTATATTTTACATGACTGGGGAGAGTGAAATTATAGGATCAGTTGCACCTATTGAGCTGAGGCCTGCTTGACTCTAATTGAAAGGTCCTTTAAGGAGAAAATAATCTTAGTTGGTGTAGTGTTTCCTTCAACAGATGTCAAGATGGTGGAAAAGGATTTAGAAGAGCTCGGAAGCCTAGTAAGAACGGCTGGGGCAATACCAGTAAAGAGTGTCATTCAAAAACGTGACAGTGCTGATCCAAAGACTTTTGTTGGAAAAGGAAAAGCGATTGAAATTGCTGCGCTTTCAGAAGAGCTTGATGTAGATACGGTGGTATTTGACGAGGGCTTGACGCCGGGCCAACAGCGTAATTTGGAAAAAATATTTGGCCGTACCGCAATTGACAGAACAGCAGTAATACTTGATATTTTTGCTCAAAACGCTAGAAGTGAAGCTGGGGTCAAACAGGTAGAACTTGCTCTCATAAGTTACAGATTGCCGCGTCTTGTTGGACGAGGCACTTCACTTAGCCAACAAGGGGGAGGCATCGG
>JAJYFT010000039.1 GCA_021790815.1 Actinomycetes bacterium | reverse complement strand
TGTGCCCCCATTTGTCGTTTCAATAATCTGTCCTTCGTAATATGACCCCGTATAGTAATTTCCCCCCGCGTAGCATATCGATTGACTCAAACAGGTCATGACATTCAATGCACCGATTCCAGCTGGAGGTGATTGGGAATTCCAAGTAGTGCCAAAATCTGTTGTTATTAAAATTGTTCCTTGGCTAAGATTGCCTCCAACTATGTAGCAGATAGATGAAGTTACACAACTAACAGCATTGAGACCGGTTGAGCCTGGTGGAAGGCTTGAACCAAAATTCCAGCTTGATCCTCCGTCGGTTGAAGTTAGAACTGTCTCTCCACTGCCGCTGTTACGCCCAATAGCCATACAAGACGTTGTATTTGGGCATGATATTGAAGGAATTGAGGCAATAGTGGGTTGGTAGTACGTTGAAATATTCCAAGTTGGACCAGTAGCGGCATAGGCAGGCTCAATGCAAGGTAAAAGTCCAATTATTAAAATGATAAGAGTTGTTGCCTCAAGAGCTATCACTTTTTTGAGAATGGTTAGAAAATTAATTGTGGATCCTTTCTGAAATCAGAATTGCTTGAACTATTTAGCCCATTTTTCTTATGCTTTAATGTCTCTTAAAGCGGTACAGTGCGCAAGACTATCTTCTTATGTGATTTTCAAATTTTATAAATGCCCCCATCGGATCCCTCTCCAGCGCAGTAATAGTGATGATACTCTTTTCTCTTTAAAAACATATTGGGGATATCCCTAGTTTTAATGAAATGTTTGAATTTGAATGTTTGTAACTACAATTATTCGGGTATTTCGTTTAGAGTTAGGCAAAATGATGCCTATAGATAAAGAAAAGTAACAATTTACCGATGAGACTGAAGCTAATTAGCTTATGGCGTATTTGTGGTCTGCATATATGTGCCAATTCATACCGATTCGACGTATTAAGTGTCTAGCTTTTACAAGCTTAAAAGGTGTGAATTGTAGTTCTAGTTGTGCAGATCAGCCATGAAAGTACTTGTTACAGGAGCAAAGATCGGCATGAATTGGTATTTGAATTGTTTTTAAATGTTTTCAACATTTTTGATTTGTTCATCGGAAATATGATTGTAATTATGTCTCGTAATAGCTAGGATTTGCTTGTCAGCCAGGTCCAACACGAGAATCTTGTAAAAGGTGCATTATAATGAGTGGACACACTATTTATCACTCAGCTGTAGCTGTATGAGATAATGTTATTGTTGTGGAAATTCCTAATCCATTAGGCCTTAAAGATGTCGCTTTAGAAGTTAGACAAGGGATCAAAGGCGTCGCTGAACTGCCAGCTCTGATCGACATTTTAGGTGAAATTGGTGACTTGGCACCGTCTGCTAGAAGAATTGCTGATTTTGAATCTACTTTAGAAGGTTTAGCTCAGATTGTGCCAGCTATTGAACAAATTGGAAGGCTTGGAACAACCTTAGATGATTTAGCTAGAGTGGCTCCGGCACTTGAGCAGCTTGCAGGGTTTAGAGAAGTTTTTGAAAGACTCTTAGTTGTGCTTGAATCTCTTAGTGGGTTGACAGATTTAGTACCTGTCTTAGAAGCAATGAAGAACTCCATGCAAAGCCTTGAAGTGACTATGACTCATCTTTCGGATACGATCACTCCACTTCAGGGGACTGCCATTAGGGTCGGAAAGGTCGTTGATCGATTGGCAACGAGGAAAACAAAAGAAGATAAAGAGTTTAAATCTATATAGCTTTAGTGCTGGATTAACCTTAATTCCCAGACAACATGGGCACACGGTTGCTTGAGTTTTTGCTTGGATAGTCATTCATAAAGTTCCAGTATCATTTAACTCGTGAACAGTTTAAAGTAAATCAATTAGCTACACCAATTTAATGGTTATATCAATTCAAAAAGTTGAATCTCAACGGACTTATTTGGAGATTAAGTAACTACAGTTGAAAACCCAACCTGACCAATATCGGAATTGCTTGCATACAAAATGCAAATATGTGCCAGATGAGATAGCTGTTTTCCTTTCGGAAATTAAATTTGCGTTTGCATGCAGAATAAATCCACACGCTATAAACTTGCTAATACGACGGCAAGTGTAATTCATTAACAGGTTATCGAAAGATGCACCCTGTTATCTTGATTTAGTAAAACGGGAGGATTAGATGGCAGATAATGGCAGCAAGAACCACAAGAAGTTTATAATTTTATTAAATTATTGCTTTCATTGTTGGCGACTGTAGGGGTTGCCAGGATAGTTTATCGGCTTCTGTCAGGCGAGACAGGTTTAAACACTCTAATCACAGATTTACTTTCCAGAGTAAATGGGTATGTAAGTGTTTATGAGTCAAATGGGATAAAAGTTACCGTGACCCGCACGGAGACTGTCAATGTTTTGAGTGGCACATATTCAGTACGTTTATAATTAATGGGAATAACAGTTGCTTGCTCCGACCAACTCTTCCACCTCCACCAAAACCTTTTTAGGTATACATTAATTAGTATAAGAAATCAAAAACGAAATTAGATCGAACTTCAAAGTGAAATCTAGAATTAAGTAAAGTTAATCAGTCGTGGAGTTATTGGCGCACTGCTGTAGGATGTGAAGTTAGACCATACGTTAAATTAAGTGATGTGCTACAAGAGACCTACCGAGTTTCTGGGGCTTATTGATATTTTGTGCGGCAAGCAGCCAACTTTAACCAATTATAATAACTGATAAGGGTTTTATGTTGGCGAGAGGTAGTATGACTGAACTAAACGATTGGAACGCAAAAATAATTGAGGAGTTTCGAGCAAATGAAGGCAGGGTAGGGGGTCAGTTTAAAGGAGCTCCTGTACTTTTACTCCATACTACTGGTGTTAAAACAGGAATTGAAAGAATAAATCCAGTGATGTACTTAGAGGAGAACGGTCATCTGTATGTGTTTGCTTCTAAAGCTGGACACGACTCAGATCCAGACTGGTTTAGGAACTTGAAAGCAAATTCAAAGGTAGTAGTTGAAATAGGAACTAGAAGTGTTGAAGGTTTAGCACAAGTTGTAAACGAACCACTTAGATCCAAGATTTACGACAAGCAAGCATCTATCTACAAGGGATTTAGAGATTACCAAGATAAAACAAGTCGAATTATCCCTGTTGTTGAACTTGTGCTTGATGAGTAGGAAGAATTAATAAGTCTGTTTAGATGCTGTTTTTGATGCTATTTGTTTAGAAATAAGTATCATGTTTTAATCAGTAGCCAGAAATCTTCATCCGAGTCAACATATTTTCCGAAGATAAATATTCGAGAGGTTCCTCAGTTGGCGTGCAACTTGATTCAGATTTATCACTACTTTTCCCAGTTGAAAAATGTGCTGGCGCTAAAGAAAGTAAAATAGAACCAGAAGAACTGTTGAGTAAAATGAGGCAAATAGAACAGGTTGCAACGTAAACGAAAAGTAAAGATGGTATGAATTATTTTGGCTGAGATTGAAAGGCTTATGAGTTGATTGGGACCGTTGTGACAACTTCTAATTCAGCATTAGTAGTTGCCGTGTTTTTCGCAAGTGCAGTTGAGATGGTTGAAGCCTTAACCATTTTTTTTGCAGTTAAGACTGCAGTAAGTTTAAAAATAGCTGCATTAGGGGCACTTTGCGCTTGCTTGGTTTTGGGGGTTATAGTTGCAGTAACAGGTCCTGCTATTGTCAAGTTTGTTCCGATGAGTATTCTTAGAATTGTTATTGGAGCAGTTCTTTTGTACTTTGGGACAAAGTGGCTACGAAAAGCAGTACTTAGAGCCGCAGGCCTAAAGGCAAAGCACGATGAAAACAAGATTTTCCAAGAACACGTTGCAATGCTTGAAGAAGTATATGTGGAGACAGCTAGAACTGATGTCAAAAAAAATGTTAAGTCAAAATCTATAAAGAGAGAAGGATTTTACATGTCTTTCAATGGGGTTTTTATAGAAGGTCTTGAAGTTGTAATTATTGTAATATCATTGGGCGGGGCAGGCCACAACATTGCTTTGGCATCCGTATCTGCCTTAGCAGCTTTAGTCATTGTAACGATAGCTGGAGCAATTGTTTCGAAACAGCTTTCTAGCGTTCCCGAAAATGCTATGAAGACTTTTGTTGGCATTATGCTTGTCACGTTTGGAACCTTCTGGCTCGGAGAAGGAGTGAAGCTATCTTGGCCTGGCTCTGATCTCTTTCTATTCCCTCTTTTTGGCATCTATGGTCTTTCAACATATATTGCAGTTCAATTAGTAAAGCATTCGAGAAAAGTTAGCCCGAATGAAGTTGGTGCTAAATAGTTGTTACTGAAGGTTTAGCAAGTGTGTACTATCTTGTATGCTACTTGAAAGCAGCTATGACATGTTGGCGTAATAAATTAATCTTGATTAATATTATCAACAAGTATATAGTTATCCGTTGGTTGAGCATTGAATAGTTGAAGTTTGCTAATTCCAAGTTCAAAATGGGCGAAGTATTTCTAAAACTATGAATAATAAACATAGTTGAAAACATTGTTGGACTAAAAAGTATAAGTTTTATACAACATGAGGAACATAAGTTGTCTGCAAGAAAACTTGTAAAATGTCATCTCTGCGTAGTTGCAATTGTGATACTTCTACAGATTGTGGCACTATTATCAACAGCATGAATGGCGGAACTAGTTCTACGAGCAGCAGCATTGGAAATAGTAGCACAACCGATGTCAATCAGAACACAAGGCAATAGATCATGTGAAAAACCTTTGATTGTTAAACCCATTGATAAAAGATCGGGAGAACCCCACCATCTAAACGAATCATATCAAACTGAAAACTTGTTTGAGATTTCAAATTATTCGTCGGGATTTGCTGGGTTGTCGTTAATGAGGCTTGGGCTCAGCTTGAACCAGAAGAAGGTGTTTTTGACTTTACTCCACTAGATGACTCCTTAAATGCATTCACAATTTGTAATAGTTCTCACCCTCAAAACAAAGTTTTGGTGAAGTTACGTATATGGGATGGATTTGCCGCACCAACCTAGGTCAAATCACTTGATGGTTTACGAATAGATATAACTAAGCTTGCCAAAAGTGCCAATCGTGGAACATTAGGAAGATACTGGCAAAGTGACTATGAAGGCAAGTTGACTGAGTCTCAAAATGCGTTCGCGAACAGATATGGTACGAATGCACTTGTGTCTGATGTTGCGGTAGCCTCTTGTAATACAATAACTAGTAATCCTTTTGTAATGTCAGGAACCGTTGTTAGTTCTCTTGTATCTTCAGGGTGGAGTACATCAAATCAAGACCAGTGTATAAACAATGTTTTTTCAAACTATGGTGCTTGGCATTGTATATATGTAGAATTCACTTTTAACAATTAGATCACTGCATATACAAATGGGCATATGATCGCTATTTTTTTACTCGGGCAGAAATGAGGAAGTGTGCATCGTATGACACTCAGGGTTCGTTCGTTAGTCTAATTGATAACCAGGGTCTTAGCGATTCGGTTATATATCATCAGGCCGACTCATTCGGTGAGATCGATACTTTACACGCCAAGAATTCTAATCTCAACATTGAGATTTGACTCCTGGCCCTGGTTACTTTGGTTACGCTATGTATGCCAGAGCCAACTCGAAACGTGGAATAAGGACTTACAGGAAGGCCATGCACCTTCATGTTAGCAGTCGAGCTGTTTTGAATCTTGTAGATTCTGTTACATCGCACAGAATCTAATCAAGATTTGGCTTGATAAGGTCAACCTTAATAGAGTAGGTGTTCTCGAAAATATGGCACGTTATGGATATAGTGAGTCTTGTGTCTCCACTGCAGATTATGGGCTAGGAGCCCAGACGTAGTTATTTGGATTGTGCAAACTATGAAATCTTATATGTATTAAGGCTGGCTTGTCGGTCTGCTTATGAGATATATGTAAGTTAAGTTAAAAAAAGTTTGCTCTCAGGCATTACTACTTAAAAGAAATGCGTGAAAGCATGTATGGCAATATACAGTAGGGGAGAGAGTAAACTTTGAAAGCTTTGAATGCTTGTCAGTCGTTTGAATTATCTTACTGGCTCGATACGATCTGCGAAGTGTATTTAACTGGTATAGGGTTTGCGGCAGGAGCAAGACCTTGCTCTTGAGCCATAATTGCAGCTTGAACGACTTGTAAGTCGGATGGGTCTATTGCCAAAGGACCTCCAGGAACCGGAACCTGCCACACGTGGGTCATCATAGGGGTCGGTCCATCGTAATGGGTTCCAAATGGACAGGGAAGGAATCCAGAGATTTGAAAATTTGTATTTGAATAGCACAAATTAGTGTGTGCATGCCACTGAACTAAGCATCCGTAGGGCATAGGACCACTACCACGACCTGGCATTAAGTACATTGCCGCAACTAATACTGGTCCGTAAGGGGTGAAGGCATATACCAATGAATCAATGTGGGTTGGATTTAATAAATCTTGCTTGTTCATATATTTGAGATTGATGTAGTGCACGACAGGGTAAATTGTGCTTGTAATCGGAATGTAACCATCAGCAACTGCAGCACTCAGGTTTTTGTATTTTGCTACGGCAGCTGACGTTGTCTGTACATACTCTACTGCTCCTAAGACTTGTGATGCTGTTGGAGGTGTCATGCAGTTAGGCGTCTGCATCTTGTGCCCATGGTCCGTGTCGTTACTAACTGTATTTAATATTGATACTTCATATTGAGGCAGTGGCGGACCGACGTACTTCCAATTCGTTGTTGTCACGCCTAGCCCAGCCATGCCTGCCATGTTCATTTTGCTATGGTATGGCGTAATAACGCTAGTTCCAGCCATTACCATCCCGCTCATGTCATGTGGAGATGATGTAGAAGCAAATGCTTGGACGGGTAGCACTGAAACGCTAGTGGGTATTAAGATTAGTCCCATAAGGCCAACTGCCGCCCACTTTGGTTTTCTTGTAAAAGCTGAAGAAACTAGAACCTCGGACTTTGATTCCAAGGTCTTGGTAGGCAAATAAGCAACGGCCAGCAAAATAATGAGGGGGCCAGTATTTAGGTCCGTTCCCATTCCAGTTAATATCATTCCGAATGCTTCCCCGACTGCCCAAAAAACTAGAGATAACAACGCCCCCCCCGATTATAAATTTTGATGGCTTTCTTGAGATGAAAGGGCCAATGCCTACTAGCAGAAAAAGTGAAGCGAGAATTAGTGAGCTTTGCAGCCCTAGGCCACTAAAAAGGTTAGCCAAAGATTTCAAAATATTTGCATACCAGTTTGGCTCACCTAATGCCATCCCACCGATAGAGTCATGAAGCCAGTTTGATGATCGGTTATCGGGAAGGAGTTGGAGGATTGCAAAAAAAGTCCAAAGTGCTGCCCAAAACCACAGCCCACCTACTGCAGATAGAGGTCCTTGGCTCGCAGACGATGATTCAATACCGTGTTTCCTATTGTCATCGGTATTCTTGGCGCAAGGCCATAGAAGCACACCTAAAAATGCGTATAAAACTACAGCACCTGGCGCTCCCATTAAGGCACTTGTATCACCTCGTAGTATGCCTCCAAAGCCTTCTCCAAACCACCAGACACCAAACGACCACAAGAAAGAGAGTATCAATGCGGATTTTGTAGTCTTCTTGAAAATTATTCCTAAACCAATCGCAAGTTGTGTAATAGCGAAAACTGAGTTCCAAAGGACGACGTAGCGTGATAAAAAACTTGCCATTCCCGTGATCGACGAGGATATAAAGTGTGGCTGGCCCTGTGCATTTGGACCAATGACCATTGATATAAAAGAACTTCCGAACATCTTCGGTTGCATCTGTAATATGGAATCAAGAATCCACAAGGATCCTAGAATAATTCTAAGTTTTCTGCCGTCTATGTTCAGTCGACCAATTAGGGTATCCCTGGGTAAGCCGTCTGTCACAGAGGTCGCAGAACTAAAGTCTGGCAACACTCTCTGAACTCCCTTCAATACTGTGAGTAATAAAATTATAGCATTGTTGATGCAAAAAACCAAGAGCAAAAGCGAAATTAATTTAAAAAATTATATTTTTGATCGCGAGTTCACTCCAAATGATATCAAGGATTCTCCGAATATACGTTTAGTCGATGGAATCCTTTGAAAAGTAGCCTTAAAGCTTTAGACGCGAGGAAATACAATTGCGTTCGTTAGAAAATGTGAATGATTTTTCATTGAATTAGGGTTGACATCGATCAGCGTTGGTTTCTTCCGAGATATTATTACAGCACCTGGTTTTCATTTGACAGTTGTTGCAGATGGTCTTGGCGATGACGATGAAAGACTCTGACTGGTGATGGAAGCAGTTGAGTCGTTTGTAAATGAACCGAGAGATAACCGGCCATAAAAAGCACCACTATCATAAAGGTGTCTCGACTGTTTGCCTAAAAGTCATTACTTTCACAACTGAACATTGTTCACTTCTGAAAAGGTAAAGTTTAAAGCATTTTATTAAGAAGCTCGTGAACAAGTGAATGAAATTAGGGTTTCAAAGCATTGATTAACTTTGTAAAAAAAACGGAGAGCGTATGTTTGATTACGTATAGGCCACATAATTGATGCTGGGTAATTGCTAAGTTCAAATTTCGGCTTTCTCTCTTTAAACATTTCGTGTGTGGGAGTAGAGTCACCTTTATGGCAGAACTTTCCTCAAGGGGACAAAAACATAGGCGAAGAAGTATTCTTAAATTTGCGGGTATTTCAGGAATCGGGGGTGCTCTTACTGTTATCGGCAGCCGCTTTCGTAAATTTGAAACACTTAAATCTCAAGACATTCAAATTAGGGATCTTCAAAAACAAGCGGAACTAGTGTCGGCAAGCCAAACTGGTCTTGGTGCTCAAAGTGCTAAGTCAGCAACAAAACTATATAGCGAAGAACCCGGTTGGGTATCATGGACACAACCTGCTTTAAATACCGGGGATACATGGTCACAAGAAAATAGTTGGATGACTGAAATTGAGAATTCAAAAGATTTGGAGTACTATCATGATTCCTTCTCGAGTCACTCACCTTCGAAAGCAGCTCATCATTGGGTAATGGTGATTGATTTGCGAAAATGTATTGGATGCCAATCCTGCGTTGTCGCGTGCAAAAGTGAAAATAACGTTCCAATTGGTGTCTTTCGAACTTGGGTGCAGGTAGTCGAATATGGCTCATGGGAAGTTGACCCAGATGGTGATGGACCTATTGAAGAAGGTGGAGTTAATTATGTCCCAAACGTCAAGCGCTTTAGTCTGCCACGTTTATGTAATCACTGTGATGACCCACCGTGTGTGGAGGTATGTCCGGTAAAGGCGACTTTTAAAAGAGAAGATGGAATTGTCCTAATCGACTATCCTAAGTGCTTAGGGTGTGGTTATTGTATACAAGCATGTCCGTACGATGCGAGATATTTTAACCCTATTCAACAGACTGCCGACAAGTGCACATTTTGTGTTCATAGAATAGATAGAGGTTTACTCCCTGCATGTGTAACTTCATGTGTAGGCAGGGCACGGGTGTTCGGTGATTTAAATGATCCGACGAGTGAGGTAGGAAAACTAATCTCCCAGTTTCCAACCGATAGTCTCAACATTGAAGCTGGAACCAAACCTCAAGTGTTCTATATTAATTTAGACGGTAATTTAGTGGATGCACAGACATCGTTGGACACAATTTACCCATATGCATCTGGCATGAACACAAATCAATATGCAAACTTAACTGGATCAAAGGTTCTAGAAGGTCCAACACTTAATGAAGGAGGAAATCGCTAATGGATAGTTCTTTAGTTCACTCGTCGATCGAATCGGGCTACTGGGGGATAATGGTAGTTACATATCCTTACATTTCAGGTTTAGTTGCTGGGTCATTTATTGTTGCATCTCTAAGTCACGTTTTTCACAAGAAAGAGTTCAACGCTCTTGGCCCACTCGCAGTATTAGTGAGTCTTTCATTTCTAATAGCAGCGCCTTTAACAGTATTGGGCGATGCAAGACAGCCATCAAATGCGTATGAACTCGTGACTAGGGATCATTTCCCATACTCTCCTCTGTCCACATTTATTTTAATTTGGTTTGCATACATTGTCTTAATGCTCGTTGAGCTTTATGTTCTATTTCGTCGTACTAACGTTTTTCTTGCTGCAAAACCAAATAAAAGAGCAAAGATACATAAGATACTCGCCCTTGGAAGCAAAGATACATCTGAAGCGTCTAAACGCAGAGATCACAGAGTGCTCTTTTGGTTATCAAGCATTGGGATTTTACTTGCATTTTTGTTCCATGGTTACATTGGGTTTGTTTTTGGGGCAACGAAAGCACGAGCTTTATGGGCTACGCCATTAATGCCAATTTTATTCATTGTGTCAGCAATTGTTTCAGGTATTGCGGCAATGATACTCATTTATATTTTGGTGATGAAGTTTGTTAATTTTAAAGTCGATAAATTGTTGGCTAAGAATTTATTAAGTTATTTAATGCTATTTTTGCTTCTTGACTTATTCCTAGACATAGTAGATATTTTGACAAGTGGGATTCCTGAGTACACACAAGGTTCTACCTATTCAGCTTTTTATAACCTTATGTTGCACGGCCCATTTACATTTTCCTACTTTGGGGTTCAACTTGGGTTAGGGACGGTTGTTCCGATCGTCTTATGGTTAATACCTAAAGTGAGAAATAGCGTTATTGGATCTCTTGTAATAAGTCTCTTTGTCTTGGTCGGCGTGTACGCAATGCGTTGGAATGTAGTACTTGGTGGACAAGCGGATTCAAAAATTTCATCAAATAGTGTAATAACAAATTCCATTCCGTTATTTGGGTATGACTCTATTCAATCCGTATTAGGGGTGTTTGCAGTTGCACTGCTTCTCTTTCTGCTTTTCGCATGGTTATTTCCTTGGGCGCAGGAAAGTGACTTTGAACGTGAACCGACTAAGAAGCAAAAAGCGTTTGAAAATGTAATAACAGAAACTGAGGCAACAAGAAAAAGTACTTTAGTCGAAGAAGGAGGAATTTAGTGTTAGATGCAAACGAAGAATCAGTTTTGTCTACGCCGTTTAACCGCAGAACATTTTTAAAAGGAGTAGGTCTTGCAGGTGGAGGCATTGTGGTTGCTGGTTGGGGAGTGTCACCATGGATTGAAGATGTATTTATAAGAAGAGGCACTTATGTGTATCCTGACCGTCCTCCTACTATGAATGGTGTAAAAACTACTTTTAGTGTTTGCAAACAGTGCAGAAGTGATTGTGGAATAGTTGCTCGTACTTATAACGGTGTACTTGAAAAGCTTGATGGTAATCCATTCCATCCAAATAGTACAGAACCACATGCTCCGTATTCGACGAATCCTTTGTCTGCAAGTGTGTGGTCACAGGCTCATTCACTTTGCGCTAGGGGTCAAGCTGGAAGGCAGACAGTTTATGACCCTTACAGAATAACGGCACCGTTAAAGCGCACTGGACCAAGAGGTTCAGGCCAATATGCGACAATTTCATGGACTCAATTGATTGAAGAGGTAACTCAAGGTGGAAAACTGTTCTCTAACGTTTCGGGTGAAGAAAGTCGCTACGTGGAAGGCTATAGTTCAATTTGGAATTCAGGGCAGGGTCGCTTTACTAATATAGACCCTAAAAATTCCGATTTTGGCCCTCAAACAAACGGGTTGGTAATTTACTGGGGAAGAGCTGAATCTGGGCAAAATGACTTTTTGACAAGGTTCGCTCATGCATTTGGAACCGTAAATGTATTTCCCCATGTTGGGATTTGTGAGCTTAATCATCACGTTGCAACGCAAGAGTCTCTTAATGGCATTGGTGGAGTTGCAATGTTGAAGCCGGACATATTAAATTCTGAATTCATAATTTGGTTTGGAGCAAATGTGACCGAGGCAAACTTCCCGATGCAAACTCTTGGAAGAAAAGTTGTTCAAGCGAAGACTTCTGGAAGGTTAGAAGTCGTAATTGTTGATCCAAGAGCTGGTAACGCCAACCTTATTGCTAATCAGTGGGTGCCAATTAAACCAGGTGGTGATGGGGCTTTAGCGCTTGGCATGATTCGCAATATTATAGAATCCAATCTATACAACAGTAGTTATCTTCAGTCGCCAAATCTAGCATCTGCACAGGCTCAGAGGTTTCCAAACTACTCTAATGCAAGTTGGCTTGTTGTTGAAGACCCAAGTCATGCTAACTATAAAAAATTTCTACGCGTATCTGATTTGAGTCCTTTAAACAGCGCTGGAGGCAGTGCGAGCGATCCCGTTGTAATTGACTTGGCAAGTGGCAACCCAATGTCAGCTGCTCTGTCTTCCGTGGGGAACTTATGGCCAAATGGATTAATGAGTACAGATCCCATTATGATAAACGGAGTTAGCTGTAAGACATCTTTTATGGAGCTCTACAGTTCTGCTTCAGAGAAAACTTTAGATGAATATGCGAAGATAGCGGGCATAGCAAGTTCCGTGATTACGGATCTTTCGGTGCGGTTTACAGGTCATGGGACAAAAGCTGTTGCTGACTTCTATAGAGGCCCAGCAATGCATACTAATGGGGTTAATAACTGCAGAGCAATAATGATCCTAAATTTCTTGGTAGGGAATTTGGACGTTGTTGGTGGCAGCATGGTTGGTGGCGGAGCTGCTGATTTTGACGGGAAAAATCCTAATGCAATATACCCACTTGCTAGTTGGCCTAATCAACCAAGCGGGGTCCCAAAAGGCGTTCCAATCTCACGAGAAGGTGTCTTTTATGAGAAATCCAATGCTTATTTGGAAGCAACCAGCAGTGGAAAGTCACCGTTTCCAGCTCCTAGACCGTGGTTTCCATTTGGATTTGGGATATGGCCCGAGATTTTTGCAGGTATTTATCAACAGTATCCATACCCTATAAAAATACTATTTCAACACGAAGCAAATCCAGCTTGGAGTCCTCCCGCTATTGGTGGTGCGCCTGATGGAACGCCATGGATAAAAATGATAACAGACCTTGAAAAAGTGCCTTTGTTCATATCGACTGACATAGTGCTTGCTGAAAGCTCATCTTACGCAGACTATATTGTTCCCGATACCTCCTTCTTAGAAGGGTATGGTGTGCCGACTGGATTTCCAACGTATCCTACAAAAACTCAAGGCATTAGAATCCCAGTTGTTAAACCTTTAACTAGCATGACTCCAGAAGGCGAACCAATGTCTATGGAACAGTTCCTAATTGATGTAGCCAAGAAAATTGGATTGCCAGGATTTGGACAAAACGCCTTTGCCGATGGAGGGCCGTTAAATAGGCGTGAAGAATTTTATTTTAGGCAGATAGCAAATATCGCCTATGACCCGACATTTTTGGTTTTAGGTCCGAGTGGTTATGTTAAAGCAGGGCCTGTACCTGACGCAGGTCTCTCTGAATTTCAAATAGCTAATATTGATTCTTATAAATCAAAAGTAAGTCTTCCAGATGAAGTGTGGAACAAAATTGCATATGTGCTCGCACGAGGAGGCAGATTTGAAGATTATCTAGTCGGTTATTTGCCAAGTGACCAAGTTGCAAATATCTATACAGAGATTATTCAGGGAGCGATTAATGAATCGAGTCTTGCTCCATGGTCTCAGCCAGCAAATGGAATTAACTCAGATTCTCTAGAGTCTCAATTCCTTGCATCTATAGCCCAAATCAGAAGTTTTCCACAAAAGCCAACTTTTGCCACCCATACTTATGGATCTATGGGTAAATCTACCGTAGATCTTCCATGCCAAATCTATAATGAAGTTGTTGCCACTACTCACAATGCTTTAACTGGCGAACTATTTAGTGGTGTTCCCCTATATTTGCCAGCGTCGACAATTAAAGGAAAACTTCTTAGCGATTTAGATCCAGTATCTGAGTATCCATTTATGTTATCTACGCACAAGCAACCAATTCACTCAAAATCTAGGACAATATCAGATCCGTGGCTATTAGAACTGATGCCTGAAAGTTTCATAGACATAAATCCGATTGATGCAAATAAATTAGGTGTTAAATCAGGTTCAAAAGTTCGTGTAATTTCTGCTACGAGACCAAGTGGCATGCGTGGAACAGTAAGAGTTTTGCCGGGTATTCGTCCTGGTGTAATCACGTTCCCTGCTGCATTTGGCCATTGGCAGTATGGATCCGGAAGTTGGACTATTAATGGTCAAAGTTTTGAGGGAGATCAACTGAGAAATGCACCAGTTCATCTAAATGCTTTAATGAGGCTTGATCCAGACAATGCTGCTAGTGATGGTTGGACTATTGGTTTAGAAGACCCAGTGGGTGGTGGTGCAGTTTACTTTGATACGTCAGTTAAGGTGATCAAGGATTAGCATGCCAACCCGAATTAATGCCGACCAAGCAGCAATATTTTTTGATTATCTTGCTTATCTTTGGTTGAAAGGTCCGGTCGATGTAGATGACTTAATAAAATCGCTGTGGACGCGCGAAATAGCTGGTTCGAACCTAGATTTGGCAGAAGTACTCGATCTACATTTCAAACAGTTGAGCTCAGAAGAAGATACATGGTTAGCAAATGAAAATTATATCAATTCAATTTATTCATACGTGCCAAACCGATATGTCCCTCCCTATGCTTCAATATATCTTGACAGGGAGAGGACGCTCTGGGGTAGCATCTCAAAAGAAACTTTAAAATATTACAATGCTTTAGAGTTGGATTTTAATTCAAATACTTCTTCATATCCACAAGTTAAAGCACCTGATCATATTGGAGTTGAGTTTGCATTCATGGCAGAGCTATTAAATGCGAGCAATTCAAGCGACGCAATCAACTTAGCTACAGAGTTTTTAAATAGGCACTTACTGCAATGGGTCCCAAACTATTTAGAGGACTTAAGAAAAAAATTAAGTAGCCCGTATTGGATTTCTGGCGCAAACCTGTGTGAACTTTTATTAAATTCTATTTTGAAGTGATTTAGATTTGCAACCCACCTGAAATATTATGTCTGTTTGCAGCGAGTGAGGTAATTAGTGGTCAAACGGTGGATGGATTAATTGTACTTTTATTTTACAAGGTTTTACTCTTTTCAATAATGTTCACATCTGCAGTTCTCATTTAAAGTCAACTGGAAAAGTGTTAGTTCCTTGTCAAGAGTCGTTAATTGCCCCAAAAAGTTTTGGGACGAAGGAAAACCATCTCAGGCTGAGTGATTGTCTAGTTATACTTTTTGGAAAGTAGTGTAAAAAACTTATCCAAGTGCTAAATGCCGCTGTGAGCCAAAGGGAAAATCTAGAAGTTTTCCAAACGTTTCTTTAGACATTTTTTAATAAGTGCCTAAATAAGTCTTGGATACGAAATGTTTTTCTAACTCTTTAAGGTCCAAATATTCAAGTTTGAACCAATAAAGCGCATCAAATGAAGAAGAAAAAGTATCAATAGCATTAAGGTAGTTGCCATTTCGATAAGTTAGAATTGGCATAAAACATCTACCGTATTGAATTTGGAGGTTCTAGGATTGAAACTGAAAGTGAGCTTTTTAGTAGCTTGCGCACTTATGATTTTTGCTACTTGGTCATTTGTTGAGCCAGTGGGAAGTTCTCCAGATGAGTCACAGAATGTGATTTTTGCAGCTTCTACGGTTAGAGGAGATATCGTCCTTCCTCTATATCGTGCCGTTCCCTTGCCTCTATGGAAAGCAAGGGTTCCAATATGGATTATAAATATCAATGAAACTCAGATCTATACAGACGGTGCAGCAACGAATGGATTGCCACTCAACGTAAACCAACTCATAGGAAATAACAAAACAGAGCAAAATACGTACACGGATCTAGCCGTGCTGCCACCTTTTTATTACATGGTTACTGGTATTCCTAGTCTTTTTTCGACAGGCATGGATTCCATAATATTGATGAGGTTATTAAGCACATTAATAGCAGCTTCGTATGTCTCGTTTTCATTGTATGAGCTACTGAAGCGGAAGATGAATAAGGTAGCTCTTGCTGGTTTCTTTTTAGCTCTAACACCAGAAACCTACTTTCTCTCGAGCACTGTTAACCCAAATGGAACAGAAATTGTTGCATCTGCAGCCCTTTGGGTATTTACAGCACTACTCATTACTTCAGATAAATCTGAAAGACCGCAGCTTTACAAAAAGTTTGCAATTGTAGCTGGAACATTATGTCTAATGAGAACTCTTTCTCCCCTTTGGGTTCTAATAGCTGGAGTTTATATATTAATAGGACTTGGCATAAAGGACTCCTTAGATATTTTGAAGTTTAAAAAGAATATCAAGTGGTCTATATTCGCATTTATAGGAGGTACTGCTACCTTCATCTGGGACGTACTTAAAGGGCAATTTCCGTATCCAATAACCTACTACCTTATTAATCACTATCAAGACAAGTCACTTGTTGAAAGGTTTTTAATATCGGTTACTCGTTTCCCGCTCTATCTCAACGAGGCCTATTATAATATTGAAAATCTTAGGATAATGATTGGTGCAATATGTTTTGCCTTGGCTGTAGTAATTATATGGCTGCTGGCTTTATTTGTATCCGGAAATAGGATTAAAACAGTCTTAATGGCTTCTCTCGTTCTAGCTATTATCGTGCCTGCGGTTGTAGAGGCGTGGCAGGGCGGGCATTTAGGTTTGTGGTGGCGAGGTAGGTATGGTCTGCCGATCTATTGTTCTGTTCCTATTCTCAGTACTGTATTTCTATCAAAGAGCCTAGATGCAAATCTTAGAGAGAGAATTGCTCAGGTTAAGAAATACGTAGTGATGCTAACGTGGACAGTTTTGTCTATTGGGTTGTTGGGGGAGGTAGTTGCTATATTTGATACTGAACGAATCTTTATGCTTGGGACAAATAGTTCTTTGTTTTCTTTTCTAACCTCGTCGGCAAAATGGGAGACTTATCCATTCGGGTGGCAAGTAGTTTGGTTGACACTTAACGTATTGGCAATAGGGGGCGTATTTGCTCTTATCGCTCTCTGGTCAAGAAAGCGCCTGAAACCAATAGAAAGTTAGTGGTCGGTGTTATTTAAGAGAGTCCAGGGCCCATGTAACCTGCCATCCTTCGACATCATAGATGCTTTAGCAAACGTTAAAAGGTTCATTCACTGACCACTAGATCTGAGGCACTGTCTGATAACGACTCAAAAGAAAACTTTGATGCGGACTTTATAATAAGAAATCCTATTGTGGAGATAGAAAGCAAATTTAGGACTAGCCAAACATCTTGCTTATAGCCACTATATGTACTCCAGATTGAATGGCCTACGTTAAATACAAATATTTTCCCATTTATCCCAACCATAAAGATCTTTATCATCTCGTAAAATGCGTAAATCTCGCTTAAAACAATAAAAATTACAACTATGAAAGTCACGGCCATGTAGAGACGATGGTAAAACTCCCTCTTCTCTCGAATATCACTAAAAATAAGAATAGGTATAAGCGTAGTGAAAGTTACGTAAAGAGGTGAGCTGTAATTACCCCACCACCAAAGTCCCAAATGACCACCTTGAGATGCTTCCACAATTGAAGGAACAATGACACTAGCCACAACTGTCGTAAGTGAAATTATTTTAAATCGTTTAGAAGTTACAATCAAGGCAAGTGTTACCAATCCAAATGTGAACACTGTCCATGCAACTGCAGGAATTTCTGAAAAGTGTAAATTTGTAAAGTTGTAGGCTTCATCAATGTATAACCAAGACCTG
>JAJYFT010000135.1 GCA_021790815.1 Actinomycetes bacterium | reverse complement strand
ACTTTTAGAGCTCGAATGTTATCCTGAACTCCTTTAGTTTTCTTTAAGTTGCTTACTGACAAAACTGTAGGAGTGCTCTGTCTTAATATAGGACTTGATGACGGCTGAAGGGAAACTCCATTAGGGATTATATCCGTAACGCCCTTTATCCATCCTGGCAAGTCTAAGCCATATCCAACTGACACCACTTTGTCTGCCATTTCAATGGCTTTGTATAGGACTTGTTTTCCGCGGTAGTTTGTTGCGCTAAATGAATCGCTAACTCCATGGAGAACTAATACAGTAGGGATGTTAGCTTTTCGAAAATGATCAATTAATGCGTAACCAAGTACCTCCCCATGAATAATTGCTGCGTCAAAGTTTCCTTGCAAGGTCTTTACTGCTTTAGCAGACTGCTTGCCAGCTAATTGAGCCCAGGAAAGCAAGTCAAATCTTCCGGGAGGTGTAATAACCTTAAAATCATGAATCTTTGCGTGTGTGTCATTTCTGGAAGTGAAGTTTGGACTTAGCCACCGTTTATTTCCAATTAATGGCAGTGACCAGAGAAAAGATCTAAGGATCAAAATCTCTACCTCAACTCCTTGTTCCATTAGAGCGTTTACCTGGTTTAAGTGGTAGGAGTAGTTTGGATCGTTTTCATGTGTTGGAAAATCTCCAACCACTATGAGTAATTTCATGAACTTTGCCGCAAGTCTGAAAAATAAATCACAGATTATATTATTACTCATAAAGTGCAATAATTGCTGGCGGAAGCAAAAAATAATATATTTTGTGCAACACTTAAAGAAGGATCTAAGTCTTTTCCCAGTGTCTACTAGTTATCTTGCTACCATGAATTCTAAAGTTGGAATTAAATAAACAGGGAAGTTGTGGCAGATAGCTCTTCATTTAAAAAGAACACAGTAAGCGGAGGGCTTTGGGCATTGGTCCGGTTTGTCATGACTGCGCTGTTGGGTCTTCCAGTCACCATATTTCTTGTTAGGGCACTTCCCAGTTTTCAGTATGGCGTCCTTGTAATTGGAGTATCAGCAGCCGGAATTATTGGTACGATCGTAGGTGGTGGTTTTGGCTCGGCAATTACTCTAGAGGTTACGACAGCTAGAGGAAAATATCGTGAAAAAGGATTTGATGACATCATTAGAGCAATTTTCACTGGCTCACTTGTCTTAATGGTACCAGCCTTAGTCATAGTCGCACTAGCTGAAGTTGTATTTCTAGTTAAAGGGGTCTCGACTAGTGAAGAGATTGTGGTGCTAATTCTGTCAATTAATTCCGTGCTTGCACCTCTAAAAGTTGGTGCCACAGGGTTCTTAGTTGGCCAAGATAGACCTCGACGAGCTGAACTATCGTCAATTATTTCGACTGGCCTTTACCTGCCAGCGGTAGTGATTGCAGTTTTATTTTCTAGGCTTGCAATAGTTGTAGCTATATGTCAAGTTTCTACTCAGTTAATTGCAACAGGTCTACTGCTTGATGGTTTGATGCAATATAGATCACAGAATTATAAAAAAAATGAGTTAAATGAACCAGAAGATTACATTGCCGTCAAGGCTAAGGATCTAATTAGATCCAGTTTGAAATTGTGGGCATCAGCTGTTGGAGGCGCAACACTTTCGAGATTAGATGTATTTTTACTAGGAACATTGAAGTCTCCTCTCTCTTCAGCGCTTTATGGTCCAGTTTCTTCGACTGCAGATCTTTCAATAGGAATCGGTGCTCTTCCGTCTTCATACTTTATGCCTTCTGCGCGAAGAGCTATATTAAGTAACCAAGTACATGAAGCGAAGAGACTGTACCAGTATGTGACATCATTAGGGGTAGTACTTGCGTCTCCAGTGTTTGTTCTACTTATAATAATTCCCTCTCAGACGCTAACATTTTTACTGGGCAACCACTACGGTAATCTTGAAACGCCAGCAAGAATTTTATGTGCTGGAATGATAGTAAATGTAATTTTAGGACCAAATGGATTGGTTCTTTTGGCATTTGGAAAAGTAAATATAATCGCGTTGAGAAGTGTGATTGTTCTTTGTGCAAACATTTTACTCTGTGCTTTTCTAATTCCGATGTTTGGCATAGTTGGTGCAGCGTTTGCAACTACTGTTCCATTTGCGATAATGAATATTATTAATTCAATGGCGATATACAAGATTGCTAAGATTCACCCATGGGATAAAAGCGGAGTTGCTGTTTTAATAGGTCTATTAATTTCGGGAGGTATTGTGGATACTCTTGAACAACATTTGCCAAAAGTTTACTTAGTGCTGATTGGAGGGGGCCTGACATTTGCCGTATGCTCGTTAGCAATGGCAGCAGTGAATCGAAAAAATTGGAAGCATGGAAAATGGAAGGAACTCAAACTTTTTAGTCCTCAATCGTAAGAGACTGTTATATGTTTACAGAGCAGTTGGCCTAAAGTGCAAGTTGAAAGTAAGTTAGAAATATTGTTTATATATATGAGGAGTTAGTAGAACAAGTTCTTCCTTTTCCGATTTGAAAGCGGGTACTACAAGAACCCTGAATTTTAAATGATTTCGACAGAAAATAATCATCGAATCAAATCTTGGACATTGACAAATCCTTATTTTTCTCCAATGTAATGCCAAACTTGGACGAAGTTGAAAGTAAAAATAGGAACACAAATGACGCAGCTAGCAAAATTAAGGAAATTGGTAAAGAGATAGCAGGTTGCCACTTTGGACTTAGGAAAAATAAAACCGATGAATTTGCCCCAACAACGTACGCTCTTAAAATTTGATATACGAAGCTAATGTCCGCGAGTAAGACAACTGCCACTGCACCCTTGAATACGGTTTTCCTGTCTAACATATGCTTTTTAGAAGATGCCTTATTCCCCATCCCAAGTATTACGAACAAACCTGATGATATTGGGAGTAAGTACCTTCCGAGCCATTGGCCACCAAATTCTCGGTAAGAAGTTAAATCTAAAGGTGCAGGCAAAAACCAGATGAGCACAAGGAACAGGACGAAAATAAGTGCAGGCCTAATTCTTATTTGAGGGGCAATGAGAAGTAAGAAGATTGCAACTGCAACTAGCCAAATTACGCAGGTTATAGGATTTGTAATAATTCCATATACCGCTATTTGTTGGTACAAATGTGCAAATGAGTTAGTGATTTCATGGTTAAATACAGGCATCAAAGGATGGGATCCAGGAGGAGTATAGCCAGGTAGATCCAACGTTTGGGCAGCTAGAATCCAAACTATGGCGGTGCATGCCGAAATAATTGTAAAGACAACTGCAAGTTTTGCAGTTTTAATTGTCAGAATATTTCTGATTGATCCTAGATTCCCAAATGCAAGAAGTGCTATAGCTATGTCAATCACCGCCCACACCGGCGATGCACCTCTCATAAAGCAGAGGACAGAAGCAGATATTGCAACTCTCCAGATCTGTCGACTTGTTGCGGATTTAGGTTCAACCAACAGTCGACAAGAAGAAGCCATTAAACATAGCCCCGTAGCTATCTCAAGTCCTACAGAGCTCACGTCTGAAAAAAGTATTAAAGCTGTAGGCGTGATTCCTAGCAATATACTTAAAACTGCAGATTTACGTTTCTTAAGTTCTATACCTGACAAGATCGCACTCGCTAGAAATACAGCGCATAAGGCAGCGCTCACAAGTCTCATAAGCATCAACCCAAATTGATTTGGGAAAACCAATGATGGCAGCCCAACTGGGAAATAATAAATGGGCGAGTAGCGACCATGGTAAGTCGAGGCTTGTTTAAGTCCAGGTGGACTGGTCGTCCAAGATGGACTACAAGAAGCTGGGTATATATCTTGAAAACTTTCGCAATCAGCGTGGCTTAGCACCTCTGAGGCAAAAAATGATGGAAGTTGGACGCCGATATATGGCGATCCAACTTTTGAGTGACCTGGGTCTGTATTTGGCAAAACAGTTCCAAAGAATTGTCCACGCGCAACGGCAGCAGCTTTAACCGTATGGGATGGCTCATCTGGACCTGTGAGCAAAGGCGTGGATAAAGAAATTGCAGATATCAAAAAGAAAAAACTTACAAATAACTTCCACCACGTCCAATCTTTTGAAGCAAGTCTAAATTCTCTGGACTGATGCAAGGTGTTATCCTCAGTTCTAGATACGATCTCGCCCATCAAACTCATATTACTATGAAGTACGTTAACAGAAGCCAATGTTAGGAAATGTAGGGTGATTGAATTTTATATCACCAAAGTTTTATGGTCCAAAAAGTTGAAGTACGGAGCAACCCAAATGGTGGTTAGGTGCAGGTTTGCACTTTCAATATTTAAATAAGGTGGTGCACAGCCAAAGAGCATTAACTTTAGTTGTTTTAAATTTGAGC
Organism: Actinomycetes bacterium; assembly: GCA_021790815.1. Taxonomy (GTDB): domain Bacteria; phylum Actinomycetota; class Acidimicrobiia; order Acidimicrobiales; family JABEUL01; genus JAJYFT01. The sequence continues at coordinate 570 of JAJYFT010000135.1, read as the reverse complement.
TGACTTACCTTGTTCCATGGTTTAAGGATATACAGATAAAAGCTCAAGGTAGATGCATAGATTCTCCTTCTGCTAGCTTAATTAGACTTTGATGAAATATTTGACGAACAACGTTTCCAACCTATCTAGCTGGTAAAATTAAGATTGTTTAAAGTAATTAGGAGAATATATGAACTGTCCAAAGTGTGGGAATAGTCTCGAAGACAGTAGTCAGCAGTGCACAAAGTGTGGTGCAGTAATGAGTGTTGCAGGTTCTAACCCTTTTTCAATGAGTTCTGGCGAGAATCCACCAATGGGTGGAGAAGTCTCAGCTAATAGTGAGAAAAAGAGAAGCTTAAGAAGTACATTAATGGTTGGAGGTGTCGTAGTCCTAGTTGCAGTACTGTCGGTAGTAGGAACACTTCTAGTTGTTAATAACAATTCAAGTAGTTCATCTTCACCTAAAGCAGTTGCTGCAGAGTTTACAAATGACTTAATTAATGGTCAGTACCAAAATGCCTGCGAGCTAACAAATCTATACGTAGCAGATGAGTGTCAAGCGTTTTTGAGTAATTTTAATGGAGTGAAGTT
>JAJYFT010000134.1 GCA_021790815.1 Actinomycetes bacterium | reverse complement strand
TGCGGTTTCATTTGCTAATGGAAACAATCGTGTTGGTGTAGATATTGAATTAGTAGAGCCAAGAAGTGAGAGATTTGCAAAGTCAATTCTCACCGAAAAGGAGTTAAAACTTCTTCACGCTAGAGAACCCGATTTAAGTTACGACGAAGTTGTAACTGCACTGTGGTCAGCGAAAGAGACTCTTTCAAAGCTAAAAGGTACTGGACTAGAAGGAAAGCCTAAGAGTTTTGAAATTGATTCACTGAATTTAAATAATGACAAAGTATCATCCTCTCGAAATCAAGAGCGGAACGAGTTATATGTTGATGAAATGAGCGATGTAGAAGTATCTGCGCAAATTATGAGTAAGAAAGAAAATGAAATTGTAAACGGCAATTCAGACATAGAGATATTAAGAAGTTTTAGATTTTATAGTGGCGAAATTCGCATTGAAGTTAGGAAAATTGAAATAGATAAGGAGAATTATATTGTTACCTTTGCAACAGTTGAGTGAAAAAGAGGTTCTTAACACAGTTAGAGAGCTCATATATGAAGTAGTAGGTGAAGACTATGCAATAGATTTAGAAGTTGAAATGGAGACTTCTTTTCAGGATGATCTCGAGCTTGAGAGTATAGAGTTCGTGACACTTGCAGAGCGGCTAATGGATACATTTGGTGAGAGTGTTGATTTTACATCGTGGATAGCAAATATGGAAGTTGAAGAGATAATTGCTATGACTGTTGGTCAGTTGGTTGAGTATATTAGTAAGTCATTGGAGTAGATCATGTCTTTGGTATTGGCAAATGGATTAGCGCTAAATGTGATTGAACTTGGAGAAGAGGACGCATCTCCTACTGTAGTGTTATTGCACGGTATTGTGATAGACAATTTATCAAGTCTTTACTATACGCTTGCAAATCACTTGGCATCAAGGTATCGAGTAGTCCTTTATGATCAAAGAGGTCATGGGATGTCAGATCGTCCCAAATCTGGGTACAGTGTACTAGACAATGTGGAAGATTTAAATTCGCTTTTAATTGAGCTCAGGATAGAAGAGCCGGTTGTCTTGGTTGGAAATAGTTTTGGTGGAACAATTGCGCTTGGATTTGCATTAAGGTATCCTGAAAAGGTCTGTGGTTTGGGGTTAATTGAGGCACACTTTGCAGTAGAGGGTTGGGGAGATAAAATGGCTGCAACACTCCGTCGAACCGCAAGGTTAGCTCGTGAAGGGCTTGAAATGGAAAGAGTCTTAAGAGAAACAGGCTCATTACCGGAAGGTGGATTACCGAGCCTCAAAAAAGTGGGGTTGAGCGATGAAGAAGTAGCATTTGTCATTGGATGGATTGAAGATAATTCAAGAAGGAAGGCAACTCGGATGGGGCGTACGGCAAAGGCATTATTGGATGGAACAACGTTGATTGAGGACCTTCAACGCGAAGAACCTCTCACGCAAGATGACCTGAAGAAAATTATGTGTCCAACGTTAGCTATTTATGGCTCTAAGTCAGACATTGTAGATAGAGCAGACGATCTTAAGAAGGCTATGAGAAATATTGAAATCAATGTTTTAGATGGATATGACCATTCAGTTTTAATGCGAGCACCAGAGTTAATTAGGGAGAGTTTATTTGGCTGGTTGAGCCAAATTGAAGAAAGGATACAGTAATGGCAAGATTTTTATTTGTAGTTCCACCTCTAGTTGGTCATATAAATCCAACTATAGGTGTTGGCGAAGAACTTATTGAGAGAGGACATGTTGTTGCTTGGTACGGATATAAACCCATTTTGGAAAATCTGCTTGATCGAGATCTTGAAATAGTAACAACTGAGAGCGAAATACCGGAAACTCTCATTAAACAAGTTGAAGCTCAGTCTAAAGGTCTTAGAGGGGCCCACGCACTAAAGTTTTTTTGGGAGGATTTTCTTTCGCCGCTAGCTCACGCAATGGTGCCAGGAGTAAGAAGCGCAGTTGAGAAGTTTAAGCCAGATGTAATTGTTGCTGACCAACAGTGTGTTGCTGGAGCACACGTCGCATTGGAAAATGGCATTACCTGGGCAACGTCGGCTACAACATCAGCAGAGCTAGTAAATCCATTTAAGCTGTTTCCGAAGCTTAAAAGTTGGGCTGACGACTGTTTGATGTCGTTTCAAATTTCTCATGGTGTGAAGAAGGAAGATGCAAATGCCGACTTGTTGCGTGAATCACCACATTTAGTTATTGCTTATACAACGTTAAATTTAGTTGGGAACGAAAGAGAATTTGATGAGCATTTTGCTTTTGTGGGACCTTCAATTGGGCGAAGAAAGCCAAGGGATTCAGAGAGTAACGAAATAGTATTTAGCAATAATGGTAAAAAGATATTAATTTCGCTTGGAACTGTTAATGGGGAAGTTGGAGAACGTTTTTATAAGGTTGCGCTGGACGCAATGGAAACAATTGATGCCGAAGCACTTCTTGTTGCTCCACCAGATCTAATTGGGAACGTACCGCGAAATGTAATAGTTAAAAGATTTGTCTCGCAGCTAGACATTCTAAAGCATGTGGATGCAGTTGTAACTCACGGTGGACATAATACAGTTGTCGAATCATTGTATTATGGCCTACCCTTAGTCGTAGCACCGATTAGAGATGATCAGCCTGTTGTATCTGATCAAGTAGTTGCAGCTAAAGTTGGTGTTAGGGTGAAGTTTTCTCGGGTTCAACCTAAAGAGCTTAAATTAGCAATTGAGTCCATACTTCATGAAAGCATATATCGTGAAAATGCACAGCGGATTCGCGAGTCGTTTTTGAAAGCTGGTGGCAAGGTAGAAGCTGCTAATCGACTTGAGAAATTAGTCTAAAGAGGAATTCTGATGGTTAATAGTCAAGGCCAAGCAATTAGAAGGGTGAAGCGCCTGTCATCAGTTTCTTCACTAGCTTTTGGCAGTGCTACTATAATTAATTCACTAAGGCTTAAGAAGAATCTTAAATACCTTGATGATCTAAATAACTTAAATACCAGCAATAAAATTACCGTCGATTCAACTGGTGGTGAAACGCGAAACCATCATGATTTATTAGGGCTTTTGTCCAATATTAGAGAAACCTTGCCAGGAGTGGAAGTGTCTAATGATAAAGAAGGTTCGGCAATAGGAGAAGTTGAAGAGAACTATGTTGGTGAAAGTAATTTTAATGAGGAGTTTCGACTGGATTGGACACTTATAACCCGATTAAATGTCAGTGTCAATAGGGAAAGTTTCAAAAAAGCAGTAATGTTCGCTATTGGCAATGATTTAGAGGTTGTGGATATTGTTCCAAGTAGTTTAGGTGTAGAGAGAGCAGTTTCATTTTTAAACACAGTAACTTTGAATAAATTTCAATTTGATCCCTTAACGTTGGGAAGGGGTGCCAACTGCGCACTTTTAGTTAAAAACGAACTTCTAAATAGAAGTGGGATAGAAAAACATTGTGACCTAAGTGGTTTTGAGATTGTAAAAGCTACCCAAAGACTTAAGTGTTGTGCACCATTTTCAATGGGTTTTATTGTAGGGGATGTATGTTTGAGTCAGATTTCGTCCTTTAGAGATCCTGATGAGGAACGCGCTATAAATGAAAACATGGCTGTGCTGCCTGTATTGCTAAGGCGGGTGAAGTTTATGTCGATTATTTTTGGCATATTTTCTCCTTTAGCATTACTTTTTAGAATCTTTGCCAACGAGATTCAACCAAGATTTATATTTAAAGGCTCGAATGTGCAGCCATTTGATTTGAGGCAAAATAGTTTTAGTCGCTTATGGCGTGAACTTAAATTTTCAGTATTTTATGATTATAAAGAATTGGTTCGTGATGACCTTGCTGCAAGCCTGAGAGAGAGTTACTCACACCTTTTGAAAGATAATGATGGCAAGTTGTTTGAAAGTAAATCAGGTTTTTGCCCTTGGTGTAATTCGGTTGATATTGGTAAGCTAATTACTTCAAAGGATAATATCCAACACAAACCGGGTTCTTTTAATCTGGACAAGTGTTTCGCATGTGGTCACATATTTCAAAATCCGCGACTAACGACAGTAGGTTTGAATTTCTACTACAAAGATTTTTATGATGGACTTGGAGAGGACCAAATTGAGAAAGTATTTGGATCTCTTGGATCTCACTATAAAAGGCGTGTGAGCATGGTTATGAAGCATATTAAGCCCGTGCGCTGGCTGGATGTTGGCACCGGCCATGGTCATTTTTGCATATATGCAAAAACACTATTAAAAGCCACGACGTTTGATGGGCTCGATATGAGTGACAGCGTTATAGACGCAAAACAGCGAGGATGGGTAGATGCTGCATATCAAGGACTATTTCCAAAAGTTGCTGATGAAATAGTCGGAAAGTATGATGTCATCAGCATGCACCACTATTTGGAACACTGTATTGATCCTAAAATGGAAATTAGGTCAGCCTATAAGGTTCTCAAAAAAAACGGATATTTTTTGATTGAAGTTCCAAATCCTAAATCTAAGTTTGGAAGTTTATTGAAGCAGTATTGGATGCCTTGGTTCCAGCCACAGCATCTTAACTTGATAAGTCTAAATAATATGAAAGTTGAACTTGAGAAAAATGGTTTTGAAGTAGTTGCAACTGAGGTGTCACAAGCCCATCAACCCGCTGAGCTATTTTTCGCATTAATGTTCGTTTTAGATTCGCTTGTGCCTAATCCAAAACTACCGTGGATAAATGATATTAGAGTATCTCGTAAAATTTTACGCATTTTATTAATAGGAGCGGCTTCACTTCCACTTGCAGTCGCTGCGGGCATAGATCGAGTTGTTCCATTATTTTTAAAGGGTGAAAACTGGTCTAACGCTTACAGGATATTAGCTAAGAAAATGGGCTAAATGTTAATTGATGGTGTGACATTACTCGTTGCAGTCTTAACAGTCATATTGGCACTTAAGAGAAGAATTGAAATTCGCCATATAAAAGTACCTAGTAGTGAGAGATCGTACAAAGAAGACAGTTCTAATTGGGTTCTAATTTCTAGAAC
>JAJYFT010000038.1 GCA_021790815.1 Actinomycetes bacterium | reverse complement strand
GTCTTACCTTCTCCAGTTTTCATCTCTGCAATCCATCCGAAATGCAGTGCCATTCCACCCATGAGTTGAACATCATAGTGTCGTTGTCCGATAGTTCTGATCGACGCTTCACGAACAACTGCAAAAGCTTCAATCAATAAATTATCCAGCGTTTCCCCATTTGATAGGCGCTCTTTGAACTCAGCAGTCTTCCCTCGAAGCTCTGAGTCGTCTAGTTTATTGATCTCGGTTTCAAGCGCGTTAATAGCAGGTACAAGTTCACCAAGTCTTCGAACCTTTTTACCTTCACCTGCGCGTAATATACCTGTTAAAAAACCCATTGTGCAATAGTCTACAACCTTAAAAGGTTAAAATAAATACGCCTTTCAAATGTAAAATCTATTTTTAGGCGATCACAAACTTGTAAAGTCGTACATTTTAATTAATATTTAAGTGTAAAATCTACTAGTTGCGGACGTGGCGGAATTGGCAGACGCGCTGGGTTTAGGTCCCAGTGTTGCAAGACGTGAGGGTTCGAGTCCCTCCGTCCGCACTGTATTAATAGTTAAACCTGGTAACATCTTTAATTTTCAAAAAACATATCTATTAACAGGTACTTTCCTAAAGACGTAGGCATTTTCCCCCGACCCGTATCTATACGGTACATTTTCCAACAAGTTGTATTCGCTAGAATACGGTGTTCTAAATTTGATTAGAACTTAATTAATTTTACAAATAATTTAGTTTAGAAAGAAGGTAAATCGCAGTTCAACTTTATCCTAAATTTCAATAAAGTACTCTTTAACGGACTTCCATGCAGTATTGCTGCCTAATATGTGCTTTACCTAGCTAGCAGCAGACGGATCCTTCAGATTTTTACCGTGCCCAACTAACGTCCTATGATCAGGATGATTTATATCCCAAACCGGTCGCTCTGATCTAATTCTTGGCAGTTTTGTAAAATTATGCGATGGTGGTGGCGAAGAGGTATACCACTCTAGAGTATGACCATCCCACGGATTATCGCCTGCAAGCACAGGTTTCATTAATGAAACAATTACATTAGCTACAAAAAGTGCCACTGATATTACAATTAAAAATGAGCTTAAAGTAACTATTAAGTTGGCAGTTCCATAATCCATGTTAGGCGTATACGTCGCAATCCTTCTCGGCATCCCTTTTAGCCCTAACCAGTACCATGGAAGAATCATTCCCCAAACTCCTACAAATAGAAACCAAAAACCAATCTTTGCGGGCGTCTCACGGAGCATTCTGCCGGTAGCCTTTGGGAACCAGTAGTGTATCCCCCCCAATCCGCCAAAGAGTGCAAAAGCAAATATTACGTTGTGGAAGTGGGCAACCACATAATATGTATCATGAGTCGCAAAATCAATTGGAGGTGAAGCCAGCATCACCCCAGTGAGACCACCAAGCAGGAAAACAATCATGAACCCCATCATGTAAAGCATAGGAGCATCAAATTTAATAGATCCCCTCCACATGGTTCCTATCCAGTTAAAGAACTTAATTCCAGTTGGTACAGCAATCAAGTAGCTAACAAGGCTAAAGTATGGCAGCAGAACCGCGCCTGTCGTAAACATATGGTGTGCCCATACCCCCGTTGAAAGTCCTGCAATTGTAATTGTTGCAAACACCATACCCTTGTAACCGAATAACGGCTTCCTTGAAAAGACAGGAATTATCTCGGTTAAAATCCCAAAAAATGGAAGCACGAGAATATATACCTCAGGGTGCCCCCAGAACCAAAAGAGATTCTGCCACAAAAGCGGTACACCACCATGAGTTGCATCGTAGATATGAGTTCCAAAATGCCTGTCGGCAAATAACATAACTAAAGCAGCAGTCAGTACGGGGAAAGCAATCAGTATTAAAAGCCCAACAACAACCATATTCCATGTGAAAATCGGAACTCGCCACATAGACATACCTGGCGCACGCAGATAAAACACTGTCGTTACTATGTTAACTCCAGTAAAAATTGCCGAAAAACCAGTTAATAGCAGAGCGAGTATCCAAAGATCCGGACCAAGACCGGGTGAATTCACGCCGTTTGAAAGTGGAGCGTAGCCTACCCACCCAAAATCAGCAGCACCTCCCTCAGCAAGAAAACCGGAAACCATAATCAATGAGCCTGATAAGTAAAGCCAGTAAGACAGGGCGTTAAGACGTGGAAATGCCATGTCAGGCGCACCAACCTGAAGAGGAACAAAATAGTTAGCCAATCCTCCAAAAGCAATGGGTCCAGCAAAAAGATAGATCATTAGACTGCCATGCATTGTAAAAAGCTCGTCAAACTGGTGCTGCGTTACTAAATGTAAATCTGGTGCAGAAAGCTGAACTCTTATTACCTCAGCCATCAACCCAGCTATGAGAAAAAACACTAGAGCAGTAACTGTATAACTGATACCAATTACCTTGTGGTCCGTTGATGTCAACCACTTTAAAATCCCACTTGGACCTGCATGGTGACCATGTTCTAAATCGTCATCGTGGTTTAAATCGACACTATCTCCCCTATTACCGTCACCAGACAACACTTTGGTGTGTCTTGGGGTTATTACCGTCATCTATACAAATTCCTCCAAATTACTAACCTCATTCGATAGTATAGGATATCGAGCATATGCAGTTAGCATTCATCTAGTTTTTTTGTCCTTAGCTGGACCTCTTAAGACCAGCTCTTTCACCTCGTGAAATAAATTTTATGGCCATTTTCCTGCTAGCTTCGTCAATCATTTCATCACCAAACATAACGGCACCTTTTCGGTCGGTTTCTGTCGCTTCTTTGTATGCATCAATAATTGCCCAAGCTTTATCGAACTGCTCTTGAGTTGGAGAATAAATCTCATTGATGACGGTAACTTGATCTGGGTGTAGTGCCCATTTGCCGTCATACCCTAACGTTCTCGTTCTGTTGCAATAGTCTCGCAGGTTATCAAGTTCTTTAATTTTTAAGTAAGGTCCGTCTATTACCTGAAGACCGTTTGCACGACCTGCCATTAAAATTTTACTAAACACATAATGAAAGTGATCACCTGGGTACTCAGATATTTGAACGCCACCTGTTAAAACTGGCATTTCCATAGAAGCAGCAAAATCTGCAGGACCGAACACGATTGTCTCTAGCCTTTTTGATGCTGCACAAATCTCTTCAACATTGATAAGGCCTTGTGCTGTTTCAATCTGTGCCTCAATTCCAATGTGACCAACTTCTAAACCTGAATTCTTTTCGATCTGTGTCAACAATAGGTCCATCGCAATAACGTCTGCGGCTCTCTCAACCTTAGGCATCATAATCTCATCAAGTCTGTCTCCAGAATTTCCGACAACTTCAATCACATCGCCATATGTCCATTTCGTGTCCCAAGCGTTGACACGTACACACATAACCCGGTCTCCCCAATCAAGATTTCGAATTGCGTCGACTACCTTTGCCCTTGCATCAACTTTTTCCAGCGGAGCAACCGAATCCTCTAAATCCAGAAACGTCATATCTGCATTTATGGTAGGGCCCTTCTGCAAAAACCGTTCTGACGAACCTGGAACTGACAGGCAACTACGGCGGGGTAAATCTCTTGATTTTTTTGACATAGTACTATGCTAAATGTTTTTTACCATGGTTTCAAGATATAATTTAAAATAATCTAATCACTTTAAATGATCGTTAAAAAATTGGACGGTTTCATCAAAACACCTTTTCGCAGTTGCTTCGTCGTAAACCTCAGGTCTGGTGTCATTAAAAAATGCGTGATCAACACCTGGGTTTATCGTAAACTCAACATTTTTACCAAGGCCTTTTAACGTGTTTTCCAGTTCCAATACCGACTCTTGAGATGCAAAACCGTCATTTTCAGCATAGTGTCCTAAAACGGTCGCGTCTAACTTTGCATAGTCCGGTTTTGCATCTGCCCACGGGATTAAGCCATAAAAAGGCACTACCGCTTTAACAACATCTGGTCTATTGCAAGCCAAAACTAGTGCAAGTCCACCCCCCATACAGAACCCCGTAACACCAATCTGGTTTGCCCCCGTTACTTTTAGAACTTCATCAATCGCTCCATTTAAGTCTTTAGAAGTCTCATCCATTTTTAACGCCATCATCTCTTTGCCCGCTTCATCTGGTTCGCTTAATGGTATCTGTTTTCCATGATATAAGTCAGGAGCTAACGCAGTTATTCCTTTATCACTAAATCGATCACATACATCTTTAATGTGATCAACTAATCCCCACCATTCCTGAAGAACTATGATGCCGACTTTAGAACCTTCAGCTACGGACAAGTATCCACTTGCCTCATTCCCGTTTGACTTGAAATTTACAATTGAACCCATATCTGAACTATACACCTAAGCACCCAATACTGTTCACCGAACAATTACTTTTCTTCTACACAGCCTGAAGGGTTAAAATTCGCAAATATGACATAAATTTGCATCACATAGTTTACATAGCGGGGTTTACATAGCGGGGTTTACATAGCGGGGTTTACATAGCACCAATTCATCATGCAAATACACCGTAAACATTTTCTAAATAGTTGAATAACAATTTTAATATCTGCCGCCTAATTTCGAATGATCCCAAGAAACGGTTTTAATCACTTCTAGTTCGACAGCTATACGTTTGTTTTTCATAATATTTACTTGAGCAAGTCCATTTTCGTCTAAATTACCAAAGTATCTCTCGTAAATGCTCGAACCTATTTCTAACAACTTCTCATCATCTCCAAAGATTTTCGCCCAACAACTCATCTCCACGCCTTTAAGCCCCATGTAGTCATCACCGCTCTCTACCAAACAAGTCAAACGATTATCCTTAGACAGATTAACAGCTTTCTGTGATTTGCTAAAAGTCCAAAAACCTAATGATCCATTTTGATAAAACCCATACCACATAGCTACTAAATGAGGGAAAGAACCCCCCATTAAGGTTGCAACATACATTGTATGGCGACCCTTTAGATACTCCTCAATTTCACTTGGACTCATTCTTATTTCGTTTCTTTTACTCGCCATAGCACCTCTTTAACTTACGCATGTACATTTAATACTTTAGCCAAATATGTTGATGTATATCCGTCTCCTGACTGAGAGACCTCCTCAGGAGATCCTGTCACTATAATCCGTCCACCATCATCGCCTCCATCCGGCCCAAGATCTATTATCCAGTCAGCACACTTCATGACATCAGTATTGTGTTCAATGACGATGACTGAGTTCCCAAGTTCGACAAGTCTGTCAAGCACTTCGACTAGATGCTTAACGTCAGCAACATGTAAACCTGTAGTAGGTTCATCAAGAATATAAAGTGTGTGCCCTTTAAGCCTTTTAGAAAGTTCCGAACTTAGTTTAATTCTCTGCGCTTCACCACCTGAAAGCGTTGGGGCACTTTGTCCAAGTCTTATATAAGATAGGCCTACTTCTTTTAAAGTCTTCAAGTGTCTTTCAATAGCAGGGTACTGTCGAAAGATTTCATACGCTTCTTCAACTGTCATATTTAAAATATCTGAAATTGACTTATTGTTATAAAGGATCTCTAATGTATCTCTGTTAAATCTAGATCCATGGCATGTTTCACAGGGTACATAGACATCGGGAAGAAATTGCATTTCAATCCTTAGAGTTCCGTCACCGCTACATGAATCGCATCTGCCACCATGTACGTTGAAAGAAAACCGGCCCGGTTTATAGCCACGCGCTCGGGCTTCTTTCGTGTTTGAAAAAAGCTTTCTAATATGGTCGAATACTCCAATATAGGTTGCTGGGTTCGACCTTGGGGTTCTGCCAATTGGAGATTGGTCAACAGATAACACTTTACTTATTTGGTCAAACCCATCGATCGCTTTGAGTCCGTCCACATTAAAGCTTTCGCCATTTATAAGTTGTCTAAGTCCTGTTAAAAGCAGATCATTAACTAAAGTAGACTTTCCAGATCCTGAAACACCAGTAACAACAACTAATTTTCCAAGTGGTATTTCGACATCAATACCCTTTAGATTGTGTCGACTCGCACCGCGTAACACTATGTAATCACCTGTACCAATACGTCTATTTTGAGGAACCTCTATTCTTTTCCTCCCAGCAAGATAGTCTCCAGTCAACGAGTTTTCTGCTTTTAGAATATCTTCTAAAGTTCCTGCTGCAACAACTTGTCCACCATGCTCACCAGCCAATGGACCGATATCAACTATAAAGTCGGCCGACCTTATTGTTTCTTCATCATGTTCCACAACAATTACCGTATTGCCTATGTCTCTTAGGTGCTCTAGAGTTTCAATAAGTCTTCTATTGTCCCTCGGATGAAGTCCAATGCTCGGTTCATCAAGAACGTATAGAACTCCCATTAACCCAGAGCCAATCTGACTCGCTAATCTAATACGCTGTGCCTCTCCACCTGCCAACGTATCGGCGCTTCGGTCCAATGAGAGGTAATTAAGTCCAACGTCGTTGAGAAACTTTATCCTTAAGTTGATCTCTAATAACACTCTTTCGGCTATTGTCGCTGATCTGTTGTCAAGATGCAGAGCATCCATAAATGAAGAAAGCAAAGACAAAGACATCTTTGAAAGTTGTGCAATATTCAAATCAGCAATAGTAACAGCCAAAGACTCCTTTTTCAAGCGATTTCCGTTGCAATCTGGACAGTCTTCACGAATCATAAACTCTTCAAATGTCTCTTTTGCATAAGTCGATTCTGACTCCCTATATCGTCTCTCAATCCAGTTAACTACGCCTTCATACTTAACTGAAAATACTTTTTTTGCACCAAACCTATCTTTGAATGAGACTTTTACCGTCTTTTGAGAATTTCCGTAGAGCAGGATTTTTTTATCTTTGGCACTTAATGATTTATAGGGCTTCGTATAAGGAATATTATAAGTCTCACAAGCTGATCGCACCAGCTCAGAAAAGTAAAACCCCCTTGTAACTCCTAAAGGTTTTAAAACTCCGTCTTTAATAGATAGACTTCTGTCACCTATAATTTTTGCTTCGTCCACAACCATTGCATTGCCAAGTCCATTGCACGTCACGCATGCCCCAAAAGGAGAGTTAAATGAAAAATTTCTTGGCGAAAGTGGCTCAACTGATATTCCGCATTCAACACATGAATTCGACTGAGAAAATATTAAAGTCTCACTAGCATACATAGCTTCGGGTTCATCTGCTTGAGGTGCAGGAAAAGACTTTGCGTCCGATAAAGTGTCTCGAATCTCTACTTCGACCAGACCATCTGCCAATTTTAGACATGTTTCCACAGACTCAGTAAGACGACGGGACGAATTATTTTTAATCTTTATTCGATCTACAACAACATCTATATCATGCTGTTCATATCGTTCTAAATCTTCGAGAAGATCATCCTTCATTCCATTTTCGATAAATCGTCCATCAACTCGTATCCTCGAATACCCTTTTTTCAAAAGGTCATCAATTAGTGCTTTATAGGTTCCTTTTCGCGCTCTAACAACTGGTGCAATAAGCCATATCGATGTACCTACTCCCAACTCTAAAATACGATCCACTATCTGTTGCGGTGTCTGGCGAGAAACCAACTTCATGCAATTCGGACAGTGAATAACCCCTACTCTGGAGTACAGAAGCCTAAAATAATCGTAAATCTCTGTAATTGTCCCAACTGTTGACCGTGGGTTATGCGATCTTGTTTTTTGATCAATTGAAATTGCTGGCGAAAGGCCTTCTATCGAATCAACGTCAGGTTTATCAAGTTGCCCCAAAAACTGCCGCGCATATGCTGATAACGATTCTACGTATCTCCTCTGACCTTCAGCATAGATCGTATCGAATGCTAAAGAAGACTTTCCAGATCCTGAAATTCCTGTGAAAACCACTAGATTATCTCGAGGAATACGAAGCGAAATATCCTTTAGATTGTGCTCTCTAGCCCCAACTATTACAATTTCGTCCAACTTAGCCTCATATAGTTCTAACTGCCACTTTCTAGCCTTCTAATTTCGTCCCTTAGTTTAGCCGCCACTTCGAAGCGCAGATCGCTAGCTGCGACATTCATCTCTTTCTTGAGTTGCTCAACAATACTCTCAATTGCATCATCTAAATCAATACCATCAACCAAGAACTGTGAGTAAAACTTATCTAGATCAAAATCCTTCTCTAAATCATCTTTCAACAAACTCTCATTCTTTTTAAGTCGTTTTGCTTTTCGCGAATTTACAAATGTCAGAATTGCTTCATTCACAGACTTTTCAATCTTTGTAGGTTCAATTCCATGTTCATCATTAAAACGCTTCTGCATTTTTCGCCTACGGTCTGTCTCTGACATTGCCTCTTGCATCGATCTTGTCACTTTGTCTGCATAGAAAATTACCTTGCCGTCCAGATTTCTTGCAGCTCTTCCTACTGTCTGAATAAGTGAAGACGCTGAACGTAAAAACCCCTCTTTGTCGGCATCTAAGATTGCTACCAAAGACACTTCTGGAAGATCCAAGCCTTCCCTTAGGAGATTAATGCCAACTAAAACATCAAAACTACCTTCGCGTAATCCTTTTAATAGCTCGATACGCTCAACAGTACCAATATCGCTGTGAAGATATTTAGCTTTTACCGATGCGTCAAGCAAATATTCAGTTAAATCTTCAGCCATTCTTTTAGTAAGAGTTGTAACCAGTACTCGACATCCGTTTGCAACTGTTCGTTTTATCTCAGCGATTAAATCATCAATTTGATTCTTCGTAGGTCGTAAATCGATAATAGGATCAAGTAGTCCTGTGGGTCGTATTATTTGTTCGACAATTTGTGATGACACTTCCAGTTCATACTTTGAAGGCGTAGCAGACATAAATATAACCTGACCAACTTTATTCATAAATTCATCAAACTTTAATGGTCTGTTATCAAGAGCAGATGGAAGTCGAAAACCAAAATCCACAAGAGTCTGCTTTCTGCTTCTATCTCCTTTATACTGCCCATGAAGCTGTGGAATCGTGACATGGCTTTCATCAATAATTACAAGTGCTGAAGGCGGGAAATAGTCAAGTAGCGTAAATGGAGCTTCGCCCTCATTGCGCCCATCAATATGGCGGCTATAATTTTCAATCCCATTGCAATATCCAAGTTGTCTTAACATTTCAAGGTCGTTTTCAGTTCTCATTTTGAGGCGCTGAATTTCTAAAAGTTTATTCTCACTCTCTAAATACTTAACTTGCTCCACTAACTCATTCTGTATTGACTCAATTGCCCGATTTAACACTGTTTCACCCGTTGTGTAGTGAGTTGCCGGGAATATGTAACACTCATCAAGTGAAGTTATTACTTTATTTGAAACTGGATCCATCTCTTGAATATCTTCGATAATGTCGTCAAGTAAATTAATGCGGACGAAATTACTTTCATACGCACGATGAATATCTATTTGATCTCCCGAAACACGAAACTTAGCCCTACTTAGTTCATAGTCATTCCTTGTGTAACGTAGGTCAACCAGCTTTCGCACAAGACTATCGACGTCAACTTCCATCGATGGAGAAAGATAAATCAAATTATTCTCGTACTCCTGAGGTGAACCTAGACCATAAATTGCAGATACCGACGCAACTACAATAACATCGTTTCTGGTTAGGAGTGCTGACGTAGCTGAATGCCGAAGCCGATCAATCTCTTCATTGACCGAGGCATCTTTTTCGATAAATGTGTCTGAGGACGGAACGTAAGCTTCTGGCTGATAGTAGTCATAATAGGAAACAAAGAATTCAACCCTATTCCCAGGGAAAAGATCTTTCATTTCTCCCGCAAGTTGAGCAGCCAAAGACTTATTTGGAGTCAAGATTAAAGCTGGTCTGTTTAACTTTTCAATTGTCCATGCAATTGTCGCACTTTTTCCAGAACCAGTGATCCCAAGGAGGGTTTGAAACCGAAGATCACTATCAATACCAGAACAAAGTTTTTCAATTGCTAATGGCTGATCTCCACTTGGGCTAAATTTGCTCGAAACTTTGAATTGTGGCACTTAATTGATACTATCGATTAAAATGCGAACCACCAACACCTGGAAACTCTGAATTCAGCCATTTTATAAGTTTGTCCACACTATCTTCAAGCTCACTTACCCCTAATGAGTTATCAATTACGAAATCAGCCACCTCAAGTCTTTTTTCTCTATCAATCTGCGCGTTCACCCTTGAAAGTGCGTCTTCTTTTGGCATTCCCCTCATATTTTCAAGCCTTTCAACTGCAATTTCTACGGGCAAATCTACAACTACTATCTTTTCAACAGGGTATCGACTAGCTCCGTCACTTTCTAAAAGAAGAGGTACATCTAGAAACACAAACTCATCTGTGTTGGAAGCACTTACAACTTGGGTCATAATCTCTTGTCCAACATAAGGATGAACAATTGAATTTAGCTTTGCCAACAGGTCTTTATTGCTAAAAACAGTATTAGCAAGTTTCTTTCTATCGATCTCAATACTACTGTCTACAAGTATCGAAGTCCCAAATGCCTCAACTACTTCATCGTATGTTATTTCTCCAGGTCTTAACGCATTTCGTGCTATTTCATCCGCATCTATGACTTTATAACCATGTCTCTTCAATATTTGAGATACGGTTGATTTGCCAGATCCGATCCCCCCAGTTAGTCCGAGGAGATGCATCTCTAAAATCTAACTGATTTCGGCACTTTAGCAATCGCAAAAAGTACAGGTGTATCATTATCAACATCATTGCTAACGAAGAAGTCATCTTCTGTAATGCCAGTTTCGCCTCCAAAAGCTGACCTATAAATTAACTTCTGCCCAATTGGCAATGCCTTGGTGTAGAACCATATCCACCAACTTTTAGGCATTTTGTGACGCAAATCGAACTTATCAAGTGCATAAACTTTAGATGCTTTCTTACGTCTTTGTGCTATTTCATCCTTAACTTTGTCATGAGCTTCAATGCCCCCAACCCATACTTCTTCAAAGTGCTCTTTAAGTAAAGATTCAAGTCCAGATCTATTGAAAAGAAATACGTGAAATGGATTCTCAAAATCTGCTGTGATGTTCGGAGTTAGAAAAAATGCAGTACCACTATCTTTTAGAACTCTTGAAATCTCAAAAACGTGCTTGGCTGGTTCAACAAAATGTTCAATCAGGTGAGACGAACTGACAAAATCAATTGAATTAGATTTAATCCCAATTTCGCTACAGTCTGTTCTGGCGACCATCAACCCGTTACCAGACATATTTTTAAGAACATAACTTGCTGCTTCTTGATCATAGTCCAAACCAACAACAGTCCTATTTTCTGAGGTAAACTTCACAGTTTCAAATCCAAGACCACATCCAAGATCTAAAACAATACCGTCTCCTAACCTCTTAAGAACTTCTCTATATCCAGCGTCATGAAGCGCTAAAACTGAATCTGGCGTAACTTCTCTAACTGGTCTTTCTCCGGTCATTCGTGACATTCGTAAAAGTTTATCTCTACTTTAAAGCTACTGTTGAAAACTACTTCACTTTTCTATATTTATTAGCACGCAAACATCTCATCGTAGCGAATATGCGATTCTCAGACTCCGAATAATCCCAAATTGTGCCATCTGCAACTTAGACTCAAAGACCTCGAACTATAAGCTTTCATCTATCCCTATATTGAGGAGCACTTAGGGCATAAGACAATTACACCACAAATACATCAAAAAGTTTTTGTTATACGAATGAACAACAAACATTATCATAAAGACTCTATTATTGATATATAAAATGACTCAAATACCTAAAAACTGGCTATCAAAATCAAAAATCCCTCTGTTGCTCGCCTTTATTGCCTACATTCCAAACTTCTTAAACGATCCTGGGATAGTTGCGGCCGATAATAAACTCTATCTTTATACTGACCCAGGAAGGTTCTTTTTCCAGGTGTCAAAAATGTGGGACCCTACCAACGCTTTGGGAACAGTAACTCATCAGCACATCGGTTATTTGCTACCTCTTGATCCATTTTTTTGGTTTTTTGCATCTATCCATGTTCCTGTCTGGTTTGCTCAGCGCATTTGGACGGGTTCACTTTTATACTTTGCTGGATTAGGTGTCTATAAGTTAACTAAGATTTTAAACTACAGAGTTCAAACGCAGTTCATTGCTTCTTTAGCATACATGCTAAGTCCGTACACACTTCAGTATCTCAATCGAATATCCGATATTTTGCTTACATACTCTGCTTTTGGATGGATGATTTCGTTTACAATACTCGCTGCCAAAAACAAAGGGTTAAGGTATCCAGCTTGTTTTGGAATTGTAGTTGCAATTATTGGAGGAACTAATGGGTCGTCACTGGTGTATGCCGGATTAGGTCCAGTTGTTTGGCTACTTTATTCAACTTTACGTAAAGAGATTCCGTTAAAGAAAGCTCTCAACACTGCACTGTCAATAGGAGTTATAACATTATTGGTCTCAATCTGGTGGGCGGTAGCACTCGGCGTTGAAAGTATTTATGGCTTAAATATTTTAAAGTTTACTGAAACAGTCCCTGCTGTAGCGTCCACTTCTTTAGCATCTGAGGTACTAAGAGGGCTAGGCTATTGGTTCTATTACGGATTAAGTGCACTTGGTCCGTGGTCGCCTTCATCGACAGGCTACGAAGAACACATATGGTTGATTCTAATCTCATTTGCACTACCTTCACTTGCCTTTTTAAGCATCACCAAAATTAAGTGGAAAGATAGAACCTTCTTCATAACACTACTGGTAGTTGGACTCTTAGCTTCAGTTGGAACTTATCCATTCGCCTCTCCAACAGTCTTTGGTTCAGGGGTCAAATGGTTCATGTTGAACACAACGGCAGGTTTTGCTCTTAGATCTACCGATAGAGCAACACCTCTTGTTCTTCTTTCAATCGCAATCTTCTTAGGGATTGGAACCGAGAAATTAGTTACAACTCTAAAAAAGAATAATAAAAAAAGACTTTCACAGTATGCGTTAGCAGCAGTGGCAGTACTAATCATTGCCAATATGCCAGCACTCTTCGATGGTCAACTCATATCCAGTCAATACGAACATCCGCAAACTATTCCCAACTACTACTTTAGTGCCGCAAAATATCTTGATTCAAAAGGCAACTCAACCAGAGTTCTCATCGAACCCGGAACGGATACTGATGTATATCGTTGGGGAACAACAATTGACCCCGTACTTCCAGGGGTCATGACAAGAGACTCAGTTGAAAGAGAACAACTTCCGCAAGGCACAACACCATCAGTAGATTTGCAAACTGCGATAGATCAACCGCTTCAGGAAGGAACGTTTAATCCAAATACTATTGCCCCTCTTGCAAGACTGATTAGTGCTGGAGATTTAATACTTCAATCAAATCTTGCCTACGAAGATTATGATCTACCACATCCTAGGTCAACCTACCAACTCTTTTTGCCTACTCCAAATGGATTAAGTGATCCTGTAGCTTTTGGTAAACCAGTTCCAAATCAGGCAAGTGTTAACTTTCAACCGATGTTTGGTGAACAAACTTTATCTGAAAATCCAAACTCCCCTTGGCCTGCTCCACTAATTGACTTTCACGTAAACAATGCTCGACCGATTTTACGAACTGAATCGGCCTCAGATCCTGTCATCCTTGACGGAGGAGCAACTGGAATTGTTAACTCAGCCGCATCTGGTCTAATTACTGGCAATCCAACCCTCCTTTATTCTGGGTCATTTACCGGTTCATCTGTAGGCAAAAATGAACTCAAACAGCTCGCCTCAAAAGGAGCACAACTTATTCTTACCGATACTAATCGCAAAGAAGCAAGGCGCTGGGCAGGAACTATTAAAGACGTTACAGGTTACACTGAAACTGCGAAGGAAACCCAATCTAAAAACGATTACAGTAATGCTCCTTTAAACCTTTTCCCGAGCTCAGGGACTAATGCCCAAACAGTAACGGAATTTGGAGGAATTGATGCTGTCTCTGCCTCTGCATACGGGAATCAGGTAACCTACGAACCTTATCAAAGACCCTCAATGGCGATCGACGGAAATATTGACACTGCTTGGTCATACTCAATTAACGCATTTCCAGTTAGCGAATGGTGGCAGGTGACACTAATTAATCCTGTATCCGTAAATTCAGTAAATTTAGTCCAACTTATAAACGGCACTCCTGTATTTAAGATTACGTCTGTTACTCTCACATTTAATGGACAACATCCCATAACGTACAAACTAAATGCCCAATCTCAAAGTGACTCTGGTCAAACTCTTAGATTTCCTTCTCGCACCTTTAGAACGCTACGAATAACTGTAAATAGCGTTGGAATTACTGGCAACAAAACTGGAGTTACAGATGTTGGCTTTAGTGAAGTAAGAATACTCTCAATTCACGCAGAAGAGACCGTTAGACCTCCGGTAGACATGCTTCAAACCCTAGGATCTCTTTCCAATAATGACAGATTAACCGTAATACTTGACCGACTGAGAGTTGGGCCATATCCACCGAGACCCGATCCTGAACAAAGTTTAAATAGAGTCCTCTGGCTTCCAAGCCAAAGAAACTTTTCGTTAACCGGTACTGCCACAATTAATTCATCAGATCCAGATGAAATGGTAGATACGATAGTGGGTAGACAAGGTTCAAATGGCACAGGACTCGTAGCAAGGTCATCGGGAAGATTACCTGGTTTCCTTGATGCTCGAGCATCATCAGCGTTTGACGGTAGTATTTCAACCTCATGGTCTCCTGGTTCCGGCCTGAACCAACAGATCGGCTCGTGGGTTGAACTTGATTCACCCAAATTGATCACTTTTAACCATTTAAACTTTACAGTAAACACTGACTTAAGACACTCGGTACCAACTAAAATCTCAATTTCAACTGAGAATAACTTTCAGATTGTAAATCTTCCTTCTGTTCGTTCGGCGTCCCCACAGGGCCGAACGACTACTATACCGCTTACCTTCCCATTGATGGAAGGAAGAAGAGTCAGAGTAACAGTGTTAGCTGTGAAACAGTTCTTCGGCAAAGACGTCCCAGATCAGCCATTTTTTACTCTTCCAGTTGGAATTGCCGAAGTTGGCATTCCAGGGGTTACGATGCCGTCTGTTCCGAGTACTTTACCGTCAAAGTGCACTTCAAATTTATTAACAATTAACAGCATCCCAGTGCCAATAAAATTGATCGGTACCACTCAAGCTGCACTTGCTGGCAAACCAATTGGATTTGTAGCATGTAACACTTCTGGCATAACTATTGGCCCAGGTAATGTAACTGTAGATGGACTACCAAGCAGCACTGGCGGCATAAATGTAAACAGAGTAGTTCTAGATTCAACTGCGTTAAATACGCCTGGTTCGATAGTCTCACCTGGCCAAGTGAGAGGCGAAACATCACCCTCATCGAATGCCAGCCTGAAAGTAATAAATTCATCAGCAACATCATATAGAGCAACCCTTACAACTCATGGTTCTCCTGTCTGGATTGTTTTAGGCGAATCTCAAGATAAAGGTTGGTCTGCAACACTCTCCAATGGCTCTAACCTTGGAAACCCACAACTTATTGATGGTTATGCAAACGGTTGGCTCTATAAACCGCCGCCTGGAAACAGTACGGTAACTGTAAATTTTAATTTTACTCCTCAGAAGTACGTTAATTGGTCACTTTACTTATTAATAGCCACTCTTATAGCGCTGATTCTTATAATTATCTTTTCGAAGAAATCTCAAATTAAAATAGAATCTATCTCTCTAAACTTGATCTCAACTGATTCATCACGGCTTGCGCTTCGGACTAAAGTATTAATATCGTTTCTGACCTCAATCGCATTCGCAGTATTTATTTCCTATAGATTTGCTATTTTTGCTCTTATCGTAACTTTCGTGATATTTTCATCCACGAATTACAAGCGTATTTTGGGCTTTCTATCCTTTGCCTTGATTGCATCCACAGGACTTTATGTAGCCATAACACAGTTTCTTGATCCCTACGTCATAGGTGATGGTTGGCCATCACAGTTCCCACTTGCAAACTGGCTTACCCTAGTAGGGGTGCTTGTTCTTGTTCTTCAAAGTTTTAGCCTTAATTTAGATGAGACTTCATACAAGACACGAAATCAACAGAGTTCTTAGGATATTAGAGTTTCACTGTGAGATCCTCCCGTGACCATAGCCCTTTCATTTTTAGTGAGCTTAACGATCTAACTCTGCCACAAACGTACAAGATTCGGATGTGCCAGGATTTATGGGATTCCTTCTGGAAGTGTTTATATCGAAAGAGGTTCACATAACAGGTTGCCCGGATGACTTTACGCTAGCACATCGGCATAAGCCAGAGGCTTACCTCTTGTCATGGGGTATATGCGACATCGAAACATTGGGTATATCCAATGTATGAGAAAAGCATATTCGAGCAATGCCGCTCCAAAATACCGGCATCAGTTCGTAGCTTCTGGAATATTGTTGAACACCTTAGCTCAGTCAATCACATTGTTACGGCTAGCACCTGAGGCTCATGCTATCAGCTTGATGCCACCGTATCTTACCAATCGAGTTACGCCACCAGAGACCAGACGATGTTGCCGTTCGTCAAACACAGGGAACAACACTGTAAAGTCAACATGATTTAGCAATCACCTACAATTTATGAAATGCAAGTATACCTAAACAAACTTGAAACAAAAGGATCAGAGTGATATAATTATAGTAACGACAACTAACTTAAGTGTTTGTGGTACAGCTGTATAGGTATAGCGGCTTGCAGCAAAATGTAGAAACCTTAAATTTGAAGTCCAATTAGATAGTGGCATTAGTTTGAGCTTATCTCGAACTTTATTGTTGTGTGTCTATGTCACCTAAAACCGTCGGCATTTCAGCTCAGACTTTTTCCAATCCCTCCTCGGCAATCTCCATACCTACAAACAACATTATTGTGACCTAGTTCGCGCTGATACTTATTATACGGACTCCTAAGGTGCGAAATAGAGAAGCACTAAGCGGAAGCCGGAGCAGTTAGTAGTATCAATGACCGACAGGGGAACCAGCAAAACCAACATGATATTTCACTTTTTTGTTGAGTCTTCTCGACAATCAAAGGAAATGTAAATTATATTCAACGAAATTCATCTCAACTTCAAATAGCACTATGGATCTCGCTTTTTATAGTTTTAGCGTTCATTTAGGTCCCTCTTTGTCAATTAATTTCACTTATTAATTGACAACTCTCTCTGCGTTTGCTAAGAATTAACCGTCAAGTTTCTTTGGGAGGAATCATAGAGAGAGAGAGAGAGAGAGAGTAAAGCCTCTCAATTAAGAGGTGGCGGTACTCACAATAAGTTCAAGTTAACTCTTAGTTTAATTTTAACTACGATCTTTGTGGTCGCAGTATTATTGTTTCAGAGTTGTTTAATGTCGGCAACAAAAGCAACGAAGCATTGACATTAAGTTCACCTAGTTCTACTACTAGTTCTACTACAACAACATCTCTGAAGCCATCCGGAAGTTCTGAATTTCGATCTGTAAGTTGTGCTTCAACAATTTGTATTGCTGTAGGATCCTATGAAGACGGAAGTGGCATTGGTGAAGTATCAACTAACAGTGGACTTTCTTACAGTCCCAAGGATTAACTTATAATGGAAATGGTGAGATGATGACAGTTAATCAAATAGGCTCAACTCCACAAGATATAACTTGGAATAACCTATCAAGTGTTCCAAGGATTATTGAAGACGGAAGTAACTGTTACATTTATGGACCTGATCTATTTGGGTATGGACCTGATCTTACTGAACAGATTTCAAGTTCTACTAATACTCCATCATATGTAATAAGTGATTACGCAGGAGTTGGAGCTATAACTTCAGCTAATGGGAGTATTAAGTCACTATATTCATATACTCCTTATGGAGTTAAATCAGGTGGAGGTACAATTTCAACTCCATTTGGATTTCAAGGAGGTTATGACTTAGCTACTGGACTTGTTTCTTTTATTCACAGAGTCTATGACCCAAGTACTGCTCAATTCTTAAGTGTAGATCCACT
>JAJYFT010000037.1 GCA_021790815.1 Actinomycetes bacterium | reverse complement strand
ACTAACGGTGAAGGTGTAATTCAGACTTCACTGCCAGAAGTAACTACAACCAATTTACCGTCTGCTCTGGTCAACCAGCCTTACTCAGCATCAATTGCAGAAACAGGCGGCACAGCACCAATTGCCTGGTCAATTACTTCTGGATCCTTACCTAGTGGGCTAAGTTTAAATAGTTCAAATGGGACTATTACTGGAACTCCTGCCAACGCTGGTTGGTATAACATTACTGTACAGCTTAAGGACACTTATGGTCTCATTGGGAGTCCAGCAAACTTAGAAATAACGGTTGGATCCCCACAACCCTACCATTCGATATCTCCAGTTAGGATATGTGACACTAGACCAAGTGGGGGTCAAGTTGCATCTAACGAGTGTAATTCCTCTGGCCAACAAACTCTTGGTCCGGGTGGAATACTTGACATACCAGTAGTTGGTCAAGCTGGCATTCCATCTAATGCAACTGCTGTCGTTGCTAATATTACTGCAACTGATACTACAGCAAACGGTGGTTACCTAACACTTTTCCCAGGCGGTGAGAGCACACCCCCCAATTCATCAAATTTAAACTGGTCATCAGGTCAAAGCGTAGCTAATTTAACTACAGTTATTATTGGTCCAAGTGGAGATATCCAGGCATATAACCCATTCGGCAGTACGGATGTGATAGTAGATGTTGAGGGTTACTATGGCCCAAATAGCACAGGCACTGCTGGCGAGTACGTCCCATTAAGTCCATCTAGGATCTGTGACACTAGACCAAGTGGAGGCCAAATCGTAGTCAATCAGTGCGATACATTGCCAAACGGTCCAATCGGTCAATCGAGCACAATGAATGTACAAGTCACTGGAAATGGTGGAGTGCCGACATCTGGTGTATCTGCAGTTGCAATAAACGTCACTGCAATAAGTCCAACTACTGCCGGTTATTTAACGCTATTTCCAACAGGAGGAACTACTCCAATTGTTTCCAATCTTAACTTCACGGCTAATGAAGTAGTGCCAAATAGAGCAATAGTTAAACTTTCGTCATCAGGATCAATAACTGTCTACAATTTTAGTGGAACTACTAATTTAGCAATTGATGTAACTGGTTACTTTACAGATGGAACTACTTCAACCAAGGGGTACTTATACACTGCTATGTCACCGATAAGGATCTGCGACACTAGAACAATTAACTTGCCAGTTATTTCACCTAATGAATGTAACTCCAGTGGTCCTGAAACTCTAGGAAGTAACGGTACATTATCTGTTCAGATCACATCTCAAGATCAACTTCCATCAAGCATGAGTGCAGTAGTTGCTAATGTAACAGTTACTGATACTTCAGCAAATGGTGGGTTCTTAACTCTTTATCCAAGTCCACCAACTCCAACAGCCTCTGATCTCAACTGGTCTGCTAATGAGAGCGTATCTAATTTATGTGAGATTACACTTAATTCATCTGGTAGTTTTAACGCTTACAACTATATTGGATCGGCTGATGTGATAGTTGATGTCCAGGGGTTTTATTCGTAAGGTCTAAACTCGATTTAGTAACTAACTGATCCGTCTTGACAAACTTTAAAAACAAATAAAAAGGTGACTTTATTAATCTAGATTATTTCAAAATTTGTTCTGTCTTCTTCTTCATGAGCTTAGACGCAACTTGACTTTCTAAATATTTTTATGAAGCTTATTTCACAATTCTCTAGATAGGAAGGTAACACATTACAAGAAAATTACTTTCTAACGTCTAGCTCTTCCATACGGTTCTTCACGTGCAAGAAGCTAAAATGAAAAAACTAAAAATGAATTCGAAGGCTTTAGCGGTAGCAACTATGAGTTTTTTGCTACAGGTTATTTATGCACTAATAGATAAGCAGTAAAGTTCTTAGCTTCCAAGCTTTACTGCTTTGAGACCAGCGGTTGATGGATAAATAAACAGATTTAAATAAGATGCACCAAGATAGTCAAAAGGCATTTTTGGAGTAATACTTATTGGAGCACTGGCTTGGTTACAAGAATATAGCAGAGGCGTTCCAAGTCTAGAAATCGGTTTACTTGTAGCGCTTGCATTTGTAGCATTCTGTCCACTGTTACCACTGTTACCACTGCTCCCGCTGCTCCCGCTATTGCCTCCTGATGTAGATTCTCCGTCAATAGTTTTATATATGTTGGTTTTCGAACACCACAAGGCATCATTAGATGTAATTTGAGAAGTAGCACCAGTTTTAAGGTCCAAATTTAGATTTGTTCCAGATGTGGTCACGATTAACACATTGTCATCTGACATATAATACTGGTTATTCCCCATAACCAGTGAATATCCATTGGTTGCATTAATCTGCCAAGTTATTTTACCGGTAGATGGATCAAATCCCTCAACTGTGAACTGAGTGCTACTTGAGTTTGAAGTTGCTTTTATATTAAACGAGCTTGGGATGGTACAAACAAAATTCTCTACACTTATGATAGTGCCTTCACAGTCATAGATCCCAGGAATCTTCCAGATCGTGGATCCTGTTGAAACATTTACCCCAATTGTTTGCATGCTCGAAAGATTGGGATTACTCCCAGTAGATCTTAAAGAAATTGTCATAATGTCAATTCCGTTGACTTCGTTGTCGTACCAACCGTAGTTAGGGTCTGCATCACTACCAAAAAGTTCTACAGTAGTTTTTTCCCAAGCAATCTCGCCAGTTGACGAAAGTTGAATTAATGTAGGGGTAGCGTCACCTGTCTGGTAGACATTTTGTCCAATCTGTCGTGACACATCTGGTATTGTACGAATTACCCGGCCACTTATTGAGTCAATTTCTTGTAAGTTAGGGTTACCTGCTGAAGAGAAAACCGGAAGACAAACCATGTTTTCTGAGCCACACTGGGTTGGATTGTCGTCTACCACAACAGGCGCGTTCTGCCATAAGATCTTTCCAGTATTTATGTCAACACCTTCTGGATCAACAAAAGTGCTTTTCACTCCAAGTACAGGATTTAGTACAAGTACAACGCTGTTATTTACATATGGGGTAACAATCACGCCAAATGTTAAAAGCGATGAGTTGTAGGGTAGCTTCCATTTAGAAATACCATTATTTGCATTTACATCCATAATGTACGTTTCTTGATTACTTCCTACACCTACGACGATAAGGTTATCTCCTCTAGGGGTAGAACCCCCAACAATTTTGAGATTCCTATCAAGCCACCCTGAAGTTAAGCCCTGACTCGAAGTGAAATGCAGTGAACTGACTAAAACGATTATCGATGAAACGATCAGTAACACTACAACTATCATCGAGATAATAATCATTTTCTTTGTCTTACGTTTTCCCCCAGAATCTTTAGAAGTTTCGTTTACTGGAGAAGTTAACGTAAATGATTTTACAGTTCCATCGTTTTGTTGTGGATAACTTTGAGGATCATACAACGAAGCTGGGGGAACAGTAACGTTTGTTAGATATGGATTTTCAGAGTTACTCGGATACAGTTCAGGGGGATACCACTTTCCATCTGTTGCAATCCACCACCCAGGCCCTTCACTAAACTGTGACACATTAAATCTCCATGTTAAATGGCTAATCTACGTCGAAACGACGACTTAACACTCCTAAGATGTATTTTATCGTATGGACACAATGTGCGCTTGAAATGAATTTGCTTTTTTCATTTGCAACACATCCTCGTATAACTGCCATTGAACCCCGCATTATTACCAAAGTGGGCTAATATATGAATAATTCCAGTGGACGATAATTTTAGTGGACAATAATTCATAGAAGCCCATGTGAATGACAAGCTTGAGAGAAACAGGAGGATTAAAGATGCTTCGCAATTAAAGCTATCATGGAATTAATTTCGGAACCAACAATGGAGATACCTTTTCCAATTAGGTCTAATAAGTTAAAGTACCTGGGCAGATGCTTTATCTCAAAATGTTTCCTATGCTAAATTAGGCAAGCAGTGAAAACTATTGATGCATGTTTAGCACGCAATAGAAGTTCCCTTCTCCGATTTTCATGAGATCATTAATAGCGTTAAGGGGATTGCATTTAAGCAAGAGACGCCTTCGGGATTGAGTCTTTCAGCAGTTTTTGCTCATCTCTCTTTTTGGGACGACTGGATTGCTAAGCGTTGGGAGCGTTTCCTAACTTACGGGCAATTCGAAGGCTTCCCGAATGATCTTACTGAGTTAATCAATGCAGTTGGAGTTCGGTGCTGGTGAACAATTGAACCAAACGTTGCCGCAGCTATTGTTTGGAATTACCTAATATGTATGGTATTAGTGCCACAGACTACTAGTTGTCTTAGGAGTCAAACTTGGAACGTGTTCAAAGCTGCATATTAAAAGTAGCCTACTTCCATCAACTCGTAACAGAGTCAGATATCCACTTCATCCATATTGCACTAAAGCAACCTCATTGTAGTAACTTTGTTTGCCAGGACTCCCTTTGTTAAATTAGAAACAAACTAATCTAGCTACGTAGGGTATGACTAACCAGTGTATAATTTTTCTATCCTACAAAATTCGAATTACTGCTCCATAGACAGATGTGAATACATTAATAAAATCAACCAGCAGTAAAATCGTTGCGGAAGAAATGAAATACGAGATTATACTAATGTGGAGAATGTCAATATGAAAGCCCAGATCAAGAAAGTTGCGACAATCTTAAATGAAGCATCTAAGGTGTCAGCCTTTGTTTGGAACCATCCTGCAAATAACAATAGAAAACTTTTACAGTTGGCCAAAGCTATGAATTTTCAATTACGAGCACGTGCTTTTAACTACCGACCACAAGTTCTCGTAGGCACAAGTGCCAAGATATGGGTTGACCTGCACCGAACTTCGTCTACTAAAGCTCTATATGCAAATCCACCTGACTGGCCAGAAATGAAGGTTTGGCAAGAGTTCTTAAAACTAGGTGATCTGTTTATCGATGTTGGAGCTAATGTTGGGGCATATTCAGTACTTGCTGCTTCATTAGGAGCCGAGGTTATTGCTATCGAGGCTGCACCTGATACATTCGAACTACTTGAAGAAAATATTGATTTGAATGGCTTTAAAGATGTTACCTTACTTAATGCAGCTGCCAGCAACTTTATTGGAGAAACAAAATTCACCAAAGGTTTCGATTCAGTCAACCGTATTAGTGACGACGGTACCGATACCGTTAAGACTGTAACCATTGATTCAATTATTGGAGACAAGAAAGTTAAAGGAATGAAAGTTGATGTTGAGGGCTTTGAGCTTAACGTACTGCAAGGGGCAAAAATAGCCCTTCAAGAACAACGAATATCATTACTCCAGCTTGAATGGAACGATGCTTCATTTGATGCTTTAGGAACTAATAGAGATCCAGCAGAATCATTATTGCGCGATTTTAGCTACGAGATTTTACGTCCTAATCAGTTAGGTCACCTTCGTCTTGATCACAAGCACGAAGGAATTAGTGATATTTTCGCGGCACCAAAAGGAATGTTTTCTTCAATATAGCTATATCGACACTTAGAACGCCTCTCAAAGTCAAATATGTAAGGTTGTTAACAGCAAATACGATTTGTTTGTGCTCACACCTTTAAAATAATAATTACTATTTTTCATCCTTTTAATCTTGCCGTTAGATTCTTATTTGCCACACTTTCTATTAGAAAGTCTCTAGAACCTTCCTACTCTCTTGTGCCTCCCGTGTAAGATGCCGAAAGTTCAAATAGTTTCTACATCAGGCAACTTCCATTAAGAGGATGCATACATGGATGGTGAAAGAATCAGAGGTTTTAAAGCTTCTAGACCTGAGTCTTGACAATAACTCCACGCTAACTTAACATCAGACTGCTGCAAACTATCTGCCTTACTGTCGTCACAGAACATAGTCGCTACATTATGATTGTCGACTTCATATTCCCAGAATACTTCGTTGCTAATTCTCAATTTGCCGAGCGGGATTTCCAACAACAACTGTATTTGGGAGGACTTCTTTTGTTACAACAGCTCCTGCTCCAACTACTGCGTTATCGCCAATTGATATATTTGGCAAGATGACGCATCCTGTTCCAAGGGTAACAAAACTACCAATCTTTACATTTCCAGATACGTTTACACCTGGGCTTATTGTTGTAAAGTCTCCAATGTTGCAATCGTGACTTATGGATGAGTTCACATTTACAATACTGTGCTTCCCAATTTTAACATTTGTTGTGATCGAAGTCCCACCTGCAACAGTCACACCATCTCCCAAAAATACTCGCTCTCCTACTACAGCGTATGGGTGAAGTAATATAGCTGGCTTTTGGCTAACATGAGATAGTTTTTGAAATACTTCAAATCTCTTAGCTCCTGATCCAATTGCAATAGTATAGTACGTATCTAGTTTCTCGAGGTCTTCAGTCGTGCCAATTATTTTTTCAGCAAAGCCACTGAGAGGATCATTAGAACTTACATGCTTTTCATCTAAAAAACCAATTACTTTATCTATTTTGAAATTGTAAGAGGTCTTTCCATCTTTTATGATTGCCTTCGCAATTTCTAAAGTTTCTCGACCTTGTCCTCCAGCTCCTAATATGACGAGATTCATTTATATCCCAAATGGCTATATTCCAACATCTCCCCTTTTGATCCCGCTCTCACAACCATTTCTCCAATCAAAGTATCTCTCTCAATAGCTGGAATGCCGTCAAGTAAAGGTCTTAATGCTATTAGTGAGTCAACACTTAATTTGTCACCTGGTTTAATGTCAGAGTTTAGATACAAAGCTTTTTTAACGAACTTTGCATTTTCGATTTCATCAAGCGATAGGTCACTACTCTCTACTGCTCTAAACGCTTCGCGAAGAGATGACACAAACTTGTCCGCACTAGCTACTTCTAACGATGACTTATGATCTGGACCATTAGCGCTGTTTGACCAAGTAATGTGTTTTTCAATTGCAACACACCCGTGTGCAATTGCAATAACAGACGCAACGTCTCCTATGGTGTGATCTGAAAATCCAATTGGGGATTTGAACGTGTCTTTTAAATACTCAATTCTTTTAAAATTGCAATCCGAAATTTTTGCCGGATATGCAGATACACAGTGCATTACAATTTTATTTGGTATTAGGTCAAGAAAACCCTTAAGATAATTAATTTCGTCATGTCCCAACATTCCTGTTGAAACTATAATGGGAAAACTTAAACTTGCCAACTTTTCAAGCAACCATGGATTTCCAGCTTCACCTGATGGAACTTTAATGGCATCAGGCATAAGTAGTGCGATGTCATCAAGTGCACGAGCACCAAATGCGCTTACTATGAATTTAAACCCTAATGATTTCGCATAAATGTTGAGAGCCTCTAAGTCTTTAAGAGTTAACCTTAACTCCTTCAAAAGGTCCTCTTGATTTCCACTTCCTTGGTAGGGAGCCATTCGAGTGTGTTTTGATAGCAGTTCCTCTTCAATCCAGTACTGAAACTTTACAGCGTCAAAGCCTGTTTGTGAAGCTTTGCAAACTAAGTCTTTTGCTCTTTCAAAATCACCATCATGGTTTACTCCAATTTCAGCAATTAAAAACAGGCTATTTTCAGTAGCTCCTTTGATCAAAGGTATCGGCATAGTTAAATATTAGGTCTTACCAGAATTAAAAGTTGTACAACTCCAATAAATATGCTTGAAAAAACTTGCCTATAAGAATTTTAAAAAATAGAAACCACTTTTAGTTACTAGATTTAACAATGATTGGAAGAGAGCCTTTTATTAGGCTTTGGTCTTAACTGACCTCTTCTTCTCAAGCATGAAGAGAACAAAACCGATCACTAAAAGCACACCAACAACTCCAAGCCATTTAGCAAGATTAATACCCGTAAACGCTAGGCTTCCAGATGAAGCTAGAGAAAATGAGTTGTTCACAGTTAGAGCTGCTCCGTTGGCACCGGTACCTACAGCAACTAAAACATTATTAGAAAGAGCAACATTAAAACTCTTTCCGTTTATGGTGACTGTGCCACCTGTTGAATTTACACTTGTCACGTCAACTGTAAATGTGACATTCCCACTTGAATCTGCAGTGAAAGTACCGACTGGATTGCCTCCAAAGGTGACGGTCACTTGCGATCCAGGTTGGAAACCAGAGCTTTGTACCGTAAAGGACTTTCCTGAGGAAAACGAACCTAAATTAACATTTACCACTGCAGGTTGAGGTGCAATAGTGGTGGTTGGACCAGGATAGCCACTCGCCGTCGTAGTCGTAGTAATTGCATTAGCTGCAGTAGAACTGAGTAGGAAGACACCAAAAAACAGAGCTGCCGTCCCAAATAAAATTCTCATAATTTTGGACATGTAAGCATTATATACCAAATTCATATATTTCACAATAATATTAGAATTATTTAATATTTTTAATAAATATAATTATCTATTAAACTTTTATCTTAATAATTTCACTTAGCTGCAATAATAGAAGTTCTACCTGAGGATTGTTTTCTTAATGGTTAATAATTTGAATTGGACTATAGAACTAAAGCTTCAGGGTCTGGGAATTCTATTTTATCTCCATGAATCGGCGACGGCAAAAATAATTAGTAATGTTTGAATGGTTTCTCCTGATAAATCATTCGCTCATACTTAGCTACCAATTCCAATTTCCTATTCTTAACATATCGGTTGTACTAAATATTAGCTATTGATGTCAATTGCTGTCGTTTTAGTATCTTCCATGTATATGTAAACCTTAAATGGTTTAATAGCTTAAGTCTAAACGAAGCTCTTGCCTAGATTTGTTTTGCAATTTCTGTAATCTTCGCTTGAATTCCTCGAAATCTTGAAGTCATATTATGTGCACCAGCCTCAATTATCAGTATCAAATCTAAACCTCTTTCGTAGCACTTCGTAATGCCATAGAATCAAGGGTTAAGAAATCTAATACTAGAATTGCGATATGAATAATAGGTCCGCCGAACACTTTGACAAGCTTTTTAATGAAGTTTCGCTCAACTGGGCAAGACGATATGAATCAAGTCAGTCATCAATTGCAAGATTACATGTGGTCGGAGGTGAAATTCAAAAAGTTCTAACGGGATCAGGATGGGGCGATAAATCTTTAACAACAGTTCTCGATTTTGGGTGCGGGCCAGGTATATTCGGATCAATTGCATCTGAGTTTGCAGATCGCGTTATTTGCATGGACAGAGCGAAAAATATGGTTGAGTCATTCTCTAAAAGCAAGCATGTCTTGGAGCGAATAGTATCAACAATAGGAGGGAACTTTGACCCAACTAAGATAGAAATGAAAGTCGGGGACGAGACTAATTTACTTGATTTCCCTAATGCAAACTTTAATCTGATAATTTCAATAGCGGTTTTGGAGTATGTAAATTCACCTTTAGACACTCTTTCTCAATTTTTAAGATGCCTCGACAACGATGGTGCGATTATTGCAACTCTTCCAAATCCCAACTCATTGTTTCGAAAGATCGAACCGCCTTTAAACTCTCTAGCTGTTTCAATAGGCAGGACCTTCCGGGTTGAAAAACTTAAGAATAGAGCGTGCACAGGTTTTGACTCAAACTACAAGCACATTGATCTTAAAAAAGAAATAATAAAGATTGGGGGCGAAGTTAGTTACACTCAAGGAGTCCCTCTTGCTCTTCATGGGATTCGAAATCACGTCGTACCAAATCAATTATTCGTAATTAAGAAAAAACTTACAAGTTAAATATTCATGCAATGTTCCTTGCACCCTCTGGTATCGCAGTATTTAAATATCACCACACCTTAATGCCTTCACTAAAATTTAACTCAGAAACTTAGTTTTACGCGCAATACTAAGAAGTCCAAAGGCATAAGCATACTTGAAACTGAACTAATACCACTTGAGCGGGTTTAATCAAATTCCCAAACATGTCCTATTGAGTCATTACATTACACAAGCCACCATAATAAACGCCCAAAAACTCTAGCGAACTAAAAGCAATACTCATTCATTTATGATTTACAAAAATTCAATTAACTACAAAATGCAAGGTTTCCAGAGAACAGCTATCCTTCAAGAGCTGGTATCGAATCTGCCCTTTTTGAAGGCTTAGCACAAATACTTATAAGTCTTTGTCTCATATCTTCACTAACTGAACTACTGGAATAAAGATCATCGCCCTCTCCGTCAAGAAATTTCGTAACTTCATACCAATCCAAGGGCGGAACTTTTATTTGACTTATAGCTTGATGAAATGGTCGATCATCTTTCTCGTCTTCACCTATTAAAACCTCATGGAGTTTTTCACCTGGCCTT
Organism: Actinomycetes bacterium; assembly: GCA_021790815.1. Taxonomy (GTDB): domain Bacteria; phylum Actinomycetota; class Acidimicrobiia; order Acidimicrobiales; family JABEUL01; genus JAJYFT01. The sequence continues at coordinate 7,891 of JAJYFT010000037.1, read as the reverse complement.
AATCCTGTAAAGACAACATCAAGTGGTGGATTGTGTCTCATCGCAAAGTACTTTGCTATCTCTAGTACCTTTACGGGAACGCCCATGTCTAAAACTAGCACTTCACCTTGTCTTCCAATTGCTGCAGCCTGCATCACAAGCCTAACTGCCTCAGGAATCGTCATGACATAACGCGTGACATCTTTATTGGTAACAGTTAGTGGCATTCCAGCTTTTGCCTGCGCTCTAAAAATATCTAATACTGACCCTCTACTACCCAAAACATTTGCAAAACGAACAGATACGTAAGTTCCTTGACACATCTCATCTTTTTCAATTCCTGCTGTCAATCTCTCAGCTATTCGTTTAGAAATTCCTAATACGCTCGTCGCATCAGCTGCTTTGTCAGTAGAAATGTTAACAAAGCTTTTAACTCCCACCTTTTTTGAAACATTTAAAACATTTAGTGTTCCAATAACGTTTGATCGCCAAGCTTCGTATGGGAATCGTTCCAAGAGCGTAAGATGCTTGAGGGCTGCGGCGTGGAATACTATTTCTGGCCTTTTCTCACTAAAAATCTGCTCTAATCTCTTTTCATCTCTTATGTCAGCAAGCATTAAGAATTGTGATTTTAAATCGCCATTTCCATCTATTGAAAGCTGAACATTTAAAAGCGCTGATTCGTCTCTATCAAGTAAAATCAACTCTGATGGCTCAAAGTTATGTATTTGGCGTGCAATTTCAGAGCCGATTGAACCACCTGCTCCAGTAATTAAGACTCTCTTACCTTTCAAAAACTCTCTAATCTGAATTTCGTCTATTTCAATTTCATCTCTATTAAGTAAGTCTTGTGGATCTAAATCTTTTATGTCAAAAACTTCAATTGCGTCACCAATGAGTTTTTTCGTCTTTGGTATGGCTTTAATAGAGATGCGAAGTGAATTTGCACTTTCTAGGATAGAAGTAATAGTCCTCGCAGAAGCACTTGGAAGAGCGACCAACAAAGTATCTGCACTAAAATCTTTAACTACTTTTTTAAGATCTTTACCAGTACCAACAACATCAACACCTAAAATACGCAAATTCCTTTTAGTTAAATCGTCATCTAAAAAAGCAACAGGTCTATATCCACAATTTGGATCTCTCTGGATTGCGACAAGACTTTGATAACCAGCCTCACCAGCACCATAAATTATTAAATTATGGTCCCTGTCCCCCATATTTGCTTGCTGCTTTTCAACTCTTGCTCTCCACCACCATCTTCCTGCACACATTGATAAAAAGGCAAGAGCAGCACCAATTACTACCGAACCAAGTGGGATAGCTCTTCCAGGCAATAAAAATGCATCTGCAATGAATGTAAAGGCAAATACAGCTACAAGCGATCTTGCCAGCGCACCAACTTCATCGAAACTACCAAATCGCCACTTCCCATTATAAAGACCCATCATAATTCCTGCATCTATTTGAGCAAGAATGACTACCGGCATGACATAAATGATTCCTAACCAACTATATTGGTGAAAATTAAAATCATAGCGCACGAGCACGCCGCCAATTAAGGAAATAATCCATACTGCAATATCAAATGAAGCCTGCAACACGCCTCTATGGCGCCGAAGCCAAAGATCAAGTTTGCTCGTCTGAGAAACGTCTTTCATCCTGTCAATTCACCACACCCTGCTAACCAAAAACAAATCAAATTCACCGTTCATATCAAACCTTCTCGTTTTTCACTAGAGATAAAAAATACACAAAAATCCATACGGGGCAAAAATGACGTCACTAAGGTAATTATAACTAATATTCATTACACATACATATTTCTCCCCCTTAGAACTGCTTTAAATGCACCCCAATATCATTAGGTAAAGCCTTTAAAACATCAATGTATTACGGCTAACGCTGCATCTTGGCAAGTTCTTGGACCAGCTTAAATTAATGTCATAAAGATGAAAACTTTCTAATTATCTATTCTTTTAACTTTATTATTTGCTTTATTATTTCATTTTATTCTGAAATATCAGCTTATCGGTCTCATTCATAAAATTGTTATATATCAAATCACGCTGATCCAAACAAGTACACCCTTAGCATGGACATCTGCTGGACATCTTCCGGATATCTGCTGTGCGTCTTCCGTACATCAGCCGGACATATTCTGGGCAGTTGCTGGACATTTTGAAATGCTAATGAAACATAACTCATATAGTATTGAGTCGATATTGATCATATAAAAATCTAGGAAGTTATAATTTGTCATTAAAACGCAAAACATTACTTAAGTGGTGCCTACTTGTGGGCATCGTAATTATTGCATTCTTAGGGATAGCGAGTATATTTGCGTGGAAAGTCTTAAAATCAAGCGAAGCCGATCTAATAAACGCTAAAAGTAACCTTACTTCAATTGAAAGCCAGGGACCATCCAGCATAAACACCCACAAGTCCCGCCTTCAAAGTGAGCAAAATATCAATACTGCTATTGAAGATTCACAAAATGCTCTTAACTCACTTCAATCCTCATTAGCATTATCTATGCTTGGCACAATTCCCTACTTAAACACAGAGCGTCAAGGGATTATTTCATTAGCTCAAGACACAAATTCGGCTTCAAAACTAGCTCTGGGTCTAGTCGTAAATTTAGATCAACTTGCAGAATCGAAAAGTCTATCAGGTGGGAGAATCCCACTAAATAGTCTCTTGGGACTAGAGAACTCTACAAAAAATGCGGCATTAATTCTTCAAAAGATGGATCAACCTGAAAGTGGCTTGTTTGGACCTGTCGGTGCTGAAAAAGTAAAATTTAATTCTGATATAGCAAAGGCAGTTACTAGGCTAAATTCTGCTACTTTATCTCTCAATGTTGCAAGAAGCTTTGTTGGTGGAAGCGGTAAAAGAACATACCTGGTTGTAGGACTAAATAATGCTGAAATGAGAGATGAAGGTATGCCTCTTTCAGTTGCGACCGTTACATTTTCAAATGGAACTTTTACAACAACGCAAGCTTCGTCGATCCAAGACATGGAACTTCATGCCCCTGTAAATGTAGCAATTCCAGAAGGCACACAGAAGGTTTTCGGAGAACTCGACCCAACTTATCTATGGCAGTCAGTAGGTGCTACCGCTAACTTTCAATGGACTGGAGCAACAATGATTGCAATGGACAAGCAAGCAACTGGTCAACAAGTTGATGGCGTCATCGCAATTGACGTTCCTGCACTTCAGGACTTGCTTTCAGTTACTGGTCCAGTTAATGTACCTGGACTTAGCACCCCATTAACATCGTCAAATGCTGGCACGTTACTCCTCCATGACCTTTATACCTCGCTTCCTGCATCTTCACAACAAATTACTAGGCATGAATTAGTAGCTGCTGCTGCGGATGCTGTTCTTGCTAGATTAAAACATGGTTCTGGGATAAACCTAATTCAACTTGGCCAGGAACTTTTTAATGCTGCGGCAGGTAGACACTTCATTCTTTATAGTTCTAACTCATTCGAGGAGGGATTATTTATAAAGGATGGCTTTGGTGGGGTGGTTGATTCTTCCAATCCTTCAAGAACATTCCATATTGCTGTTGAGAATGCGACTGCGACGAAACTTGATTACTTTATACAGCCAAAAATCACAATGAACGTTAACTTGACCAAATATGGAAATGCAATAATTGATACTTCAATCACAGTAACAAATAGTGCCCCAATCGGAGCTAAACCAAGTTATCAATTAGGTCCAGACAACATAAATTCAACCAAACCTGGCGAATATGTTGGAAGGGTCGAGTTTTGGGGGCCACAAAACTCCGAACAATTTAATAGCGTTAGCGAATCTGGTCTAAGGCTAAATGAAATTCCATTTATCGTTGAACCCGGCAATCAAACTACACTTCACATGCAAACGATTATCCCAGATGCCATACGAAATGGGACACTGACATTACGGTTTGTCCCACAACCTCGTTTAAACCCAGTCGAATACACAATAAATATAAACGCCCCCGACTGGAAACTTAAAGGCACTCCTCAATCGCAAATTAATTTTACTTTGGACCAAAGTCAGTCGTTTGCTTGGAATCTTGCTTCAAAATAATAAAATCTCAATAGAGTTCTAGAAGAAATAGGACCTCACACAATAAATTTGTTCAGCGCAAATACAAATTAAATAGGATCACGTACTATATAGTGTTTTTGACAAGAAGAACCAATGACCAATGGTGATACACACTTTTAAGCTAATTTCGATTTATCGTCGTACTTAAGGGCAATACGCTTGTAAAGGTCTGAACATATCACGTGCAGAATAATTATGCTTTCAAAAGACTTAGAGCACTGAGATTTGAAGCATAATTGCGTTTTCCTAAAATGAGGCAAGAATTAAATTCTACTTAAAACTTTACAACTTTATAAAACCATGTTTTGTGTGAGACCATTAAATACAATTGGAGACAATTAAGACGCAGAAATACATCTTCTTAGGGCACAATGACCTGATACTTCGATAATTGATATTTTTGAGCTAGATCATTAAGAATAAGTTAATAATTGTCCAAATAAATAACTTTTTCTTAATGACACAAATTAGGTGCCAAATTTCGAGTAAAATTTGTCAGTGGAATATAACGAGACGGACGAGCCCGAACTTCGGGACTATTTAAGGATTCTTACTAGGCACAAGCTGCTTATCTTTTTGGTGACGGTATTTATAGTTGGAATTACAATCGCATATACAGCTATTCAAACACCTGTTTACACGGCTTCAGCTGACGTTGTTTTAAGTCCCCTATCTGGTGTTGGGCTCCAAGGCCAGTCATCAAGCCAAAATTTAACCCCGACATACATAAGTACTCAAGTTCAGGTCTTTAGTTCGGCAGAAGTAAAAAATCTTGTGAGCCAAAAATTACATGAAAAAGCTCCCGCAATTTCGGTTTCTGAAATAGGGGTAACGGCAGTGCTTGAAGTAAGTGCAAGTAGCACAGTACCTTCAGATGCCGCGGCAATCGCTAATGCATATACATCATCTTTTGTTTCCCTTTTGCAAAACCAAGTCAGCAACGCTTTTGCTCAGTCAATTTCTGGAATTCAAGCTCAGATTAATAAGACTCAAAGCCAGCTTGCTTCGTTGGACCAACAAATTGCCTCTGCACCAGTAAAAAGCCAGGCAGCATTACAAGCTCAGCTCCAACCACAGATTAATGCAGCTCAACAAAGTCTCACAGTTTACGGAAGTGAACTAACAGATGCTCAAATTCAACAACAGCTAGGTGGTCAGCCAGCCCAAGTAGTAACCCCCGCAAATACTCCAACCTCTCCAAGTTCGCCAAAAAGATCACAAGATGCGATTGTTGCACTCATAATTGGGCTTTTAGCCGGTGTTAGCTTTGCGCTTTTAGCTGAACGCTTAGATGATTCTGTCAAGTCTAAAGAAACGCTCGAAAAAGTTACTAAGCCACTTCCAGTAATCGGTCTTATACCATATGTTGACACCTGGGATGACAACAAGGCTCACTCTGCATTGACTTTGAATTCCTCAAGTTCTCCAGTTGCTGAAGCATATAGAAGTTTGAGGACTTCAATTCAATTTATGAGTCTTGATAGATCTATGAGGACAATTCAAATTACAAGCTCAAATAAGGATGAAGGTAAATCTACGACAGTTGCAAACTTAGGTGTTGCTCTGGCTGAATCTGGGCAAAAAGTTATCATAGTGAGTTGCGACTTAAGATTACCGAAAATACATAATTTCTTTAATCTTTCAAATGAAATAGGTTTAACCTCAGTGATGCTAGGTGAAATATCACTTGAAAATGCACTTCAGAAGGTAAATACAGCTCGTGGAGAACTCAAGGTGTTGGCTTCTGGACCGAAACCGCCAAATCCTTCGGAATTACTTTCAAGCCAAAGAACTATTGAAATAATTACAGAACTTCAAGTCATTGCAGATGTAGTTTTAATTGACTCTCCTCCAGTGCTGCCAGTCACTGATGCAGCAGTGCTTTCAAGGAGAGTTGACGCTACTTTAGTTGTTGCAATGTCAAAGAAAGTAACAACTCGTCAGCTATATAGGACGGTAGAGATTCTAAGACAAGTTAACGCTCCACTAATTGGAACTATTTTAAATGGAGCAGCCCCAGAAACTGGATACGGAGGATCTTATAGCTATACATATGGTTATGGTTATTATGACACAACGCCCAAGCACAGTTCAAAGAAGCTTCAATCGTCTGAGGGGTCTAATAAAAAGTTATTTAGGCAACGTAGTTAACTTTGAAACCAATCATTTTTAAATTAAGAATTCGTCAATATGTTTCCCAAAAATTGAATTTATAGATATGGGAGTATTTCAGATCCAGTGTTCTTGATACACCATTTTGTGGGACACATTTCGCACTTACAAAGTGTACTTTACCCCAACAATCACTTTTCGTCTGTCAAACAGTTATTCAAAAATTGGAGATACAGCCAAATATGACTTCAACTAAATTAGCTGCTTATATAATTACAAAAAATGAAGAGAGAAACATAGCACGCTGCATTAATTCACTACTCAAAATAACTTCAAGTATTTTGGTATTGGACTCGGATTCCAGCGACAAAACCACTGAAATTGCAAGCAAACTTGGAGCTCATTGTGTGGTTCATACATTTGATAATTTCTCAGCACAAAGAAATAGAGCAATTGTCATGACAAAAGAACAATTTAACCCAGAATACATAATTACTCTAGATGCTGACGAGTGGCTAAGCAAAGAACTAATTGACGATATTTCATCAAGATTACAAGACAATACTCTGGGAAGCTATGATTTATTTCTTTTGCACCTCCAAATTACGTTTTGTAGGAAATCTTTAAAATGGGGAGGATTTCAACACACCTGGCTGCCTAGGCTTTTTCGCTCCGAATTGGGTGAGTATGAAACTCGAAAAATTAACGAGCACTTATCTATTACACCTAATGCCTCATTATGTAGACTTAAAGGTTATTTGATTAATGATGATGCTGTGTCTTGGGAAGCTTACATTGCTAAACATAACGGCTACTCTACTTTAGAAGCAAAGGCAAGAGTAGATCTCAATAGCAATCCCAGTGAAAAGGTAACATTAAGTGAAGCACTTCATTTACCGTATCTTAGAAGACGGTGGCTAAGACAACATGTATGGGATAAATTACCAGCAAGACCAGCAATCCGTTTCGTACAAATCTACTTTTTTTCATTTGGGTTATTGGATGGCAAAGCTGGATTTCGAAGAGCTCTATTTGAAGCGTGGCAAGAGATGTGTACAGACATGAAATCAGAAGAACTTTTGCAACGCACTAAAGAAAAATAGTATCTCGACTTCTTTATTTTTTTCTTATTGATACCATTTCTTCTATTAGCTTTGCGACGCTTTCTACATTTCTGGTCCACGTAAATTCTTTTGACCGCTCTAGACCTGCAGCTACTTTCATTTCAATATCCTCTTTTGGTGTATTTAGGAACTTAACTGGTTCTTCGCACTCTACTGGGGATTAAAGGGTACGTGTGATAAATTAATGGAGGATACATACAAGTCAATTATTTTATAGTTCTGGGAGGTTTGTAGATGGCAGTCGATCCTAAAGTAATGGTGGAAATACTAATTGGCTTAGATGACGTCAATGTATTAGAGGTCGTGAATATTCCAGTAAATCTCGAACGCTAGCGAGAGGATTTTTAAGCCTAGATCCACCGAAATTATAGGAAAATAATGTTTGACCATCCACGATAAAGGCCTCCTTAGCTGGTAAAATGAGTATAAAAGAAAAACAAACTCAACCATCCAAGGAGGCACTTTTAAGATGCAAAAATCTTATCACAATTCCAACAAGATTTCAGTTTCATTTGATGATGATAAATCTGTATCAGGTGCGGGATTAGTTTTACTCGACAAGCTCG
>JAJYFT010000036.1 GCA_021790815.1 Actinomycetes bacterium | reverse complement strand
ATACGGCCATAACTACACCTTCTTCTGGCAAGCCCACAGCGAAATCTTCCACACCAGAAGAGTAACTACCTACTGGATCAGCCACATCTGTTGGATCGGGGCCAATTCTTTCAAACGTGATATTGTAATTCGCATATGGGAGATTAGCTATATTTACAGAAACATTAACATTCGATTTAGTGGGCGTATTTAGACCGTACTCTCCACTTGGGTCATATGGCACAAAGTCATATATAGCAACATGGACCACTCCAGTTGGATTTTCCGTTGAAATAACTCCTACCCCTCCAGTGGTAAAAGGGTCACCACCTTGGTTCACTTGAGAGGACAAAATAGATCCTGCCATATCGTGCCAGTATTGGAACGCATAATACACGGGCTTTGGATTTCCATTCGCGTCAATCATTCCAAAATTGCCGTTTGGAGGAGGGCTATTGGCTCCATCTGACATATCGTAGTACACCATTCGAGATACGCCATTATTCTGTGAAGACTGCATCGCACTTAGAACATACGAAGCGTCATAATCAGTCGACATTCTTGGGTCATAGAGCGCGTCAACATTCCATTCGTCAATCCAAAGCTGTGGGTGCAGAGTTGGGAAGTTGGTCAATTCCTGTTGAACTGATTGCGCTTCATTTCCAAATATACCACTTTGTAGATCTTGTTTATAGTAACAAGGATTAGGCGGAAGTCCTTCATCAGATGGAAATAAACATATTGGACCACTTGAAGGGCTCGGACCACCAAATGGATCATCTGCATAAAGATGCCAAGAAAAGAAATCTAAAGGTAGGTTGTTAGTTGAAACATAAGATAAAAATGCATCGAGCCAAACTGTGTCCATGCTTCCTGAAACGTTTGCTAAAGTGGGACCCCCAATCATAATTTTTGTGGACGTTTCACTTGCTGCCTTTTCGAGAGCTGAAGATGTTTCGCTATAAAGCTGGAAAAACTGTGCCATAGTACCGTTCCAAAATTCAAACCAGTCGGGCTCGTTCCATATTTCATAAACTGTTACATGGTTAGTTTCTATTTCATGGACAGCCATTTCTGTGACAAGATTTTCCCATGCGGTTGTATAACTTGAATCTGGTGGAAGCGTCTTTGCTGGATTAGTTCCTGGATTTGAAACCATACACGGAGGAGTTGCCAAGATTATTATTTCAGGTTGCGCCCCAGCAAGTTCTCCTGCGGCAACCATTGAATCAAGTGATGATGAGTTCCATACACTTGTCGAACAATCATAGTTCGGCGATCCATTCGTATTTCCATCGAATCCAGCAGCTATTCGTGATGTTTGCACCCCTAAAGTCTTCATCAAAGGCACGTCTGGCCCGGGATTTAACCAGTTCGAACCTATAAAGTCCTCGTTAAGCTGACTTCCTAATGAACTTGCATCTACAGTAACGTTGACCCCAGAGTAGGAACTTAAACTTGAACCGCTATTCATTCCTGAAAAATAAATTAAAGCAACACTTAGCGAAACTGCTGTGATTAAAAGTATTCTTCTGCTGTTATGCGCCATAGTGCAAAATATAGTACCCATCTTTAAGCTGAGTCAATTCGATTAAATTGCAGTTCTCAGAGTCCAGAACTCCTGACCCACGGTTATATATCCTCAGGTCAAGTAGTTGGTCAGAGAATCGACTCTGAGATATTCAATGCAGAGGCGAGCCAGCTGTTTCAGACTTACTCACCTTGGTAACTAGCTACTTTATACAAAACGGTGGGCAAAGAAAAGAATTGACTTTGCACTATTTTTGCCACTATGTCAGGAGTTCGGGAGTCGGAATCATCTTTATTGGGTATAATGTCCAAACACTTAAAACTTAAATCATTTACACTACTTTCCAATAATCCAACAATTACTTCAAACTTGTATTTCTTGATAGCTACTAACAACCACTCAAAACAGCTAATTACCTAGTCTATCTACAGTGTTCGAAATACCATATAACACGGAACTTATATTAGATAATTCATTTGAAATCTGCGAAACGCTCGATGCTAGCTCAGCAAACTGCCTATCAAAAAGTCCCGAGTAGTCAATTGTCGACGCAAGCTTCTCGAGAGAAGACGTAATTTGCGAAACATTATTTTCGACGAAGCCTCCAACGCTCAAAAGATTATAAATTCCTTTTAAACTTGCATCAATTCCACCTAAGCTCTCACTGATTTGTTCCATCATATTTTGCTCTTGATTCATGCTCATTAAAATCCCCTTAAAGTAGTAGTTAATTTACGATATCATAAATTTTAGATCGTTCGCTTGGAAAGTAATACCCATCATCCCTATGAATTTGATATGGCAGATGCAAACACTTTAAAGGCAGGTTTCTCATTGCCATTTGGGCTTACGAGGCCCCATCCATCACCAAGTCCATTGTCGGCGTCGACTAAATCAAACCATTCAAAAAGCCTAACATTGAAACCAGCAGTTGAAGCAATCATTTCCTTTAGAATATTTGCTTGAGTTTTGGGCGTTCGGTCGTAGAGGTCCTTGCCAAAAAAGTTTTCGATAAACTTAGAAGCAAAAGACGACTTGATTGAAATATGGTTGTTTTTGTACAAAGTTGAATTTATAGATGGCCAACCAATCTCTTGAATAAATATAGGAATTGAACTTTTGAATCCTGCTAAATCCATTAGATCTCTCATTGATGCGAGTTCGCTCTTTATGTCACCCCCAATATTCGTTGAACTTGGAGGTGGATTATAAGTTCCAGGGTATAGATCAACACCTGCAAAATCAATCTCATTTCCAATCAGAGGATCAAGCTTTCTTAATGTCATCCAGAACTGTTGACTACTTTCATTCAATCCTGTATAAGCCCAATTAAAACCAATAAGCTGGTTACTCTTCTTTACTCGATGAGCACTAGCAACACCATCGGCAAGAGCTTCAAGTGCGTACTTATAGTATCCGTCAGAGTCAGCTGTAGTATTTACGTTAGTCTCGTTAGTCACTTGAAACACGCCGACCTGTGGTAGTGCTTTAATAACGCTTTCGACCCAAATGCCAAACTGAATCGGATCTTCAACTGAAATAGTACTGGGAATGTAGCGAAGTGCTAGATCAATTGAAAATCCTTCATTCGTGAGTTGATTAACTTCTTTTACAAATGTGCTGGTAAGCCCACCTTTCCATCCTAAATACAGATGCACAAATAGAGTTCGGGAACCTTTAAGTTCTTTGAGAGCTTTATCAACAATACTCTGTTTTACTGAGGCATAATTTGGAACACCTAAATAGTTTCCTAATGAGAACTGGGCGGTTGAAATACCAAACCTCAGACTGTGTGGATTTGTTATTGAACATTTAAGCCAGCAAGAAGAAGGGTTTGATGAGTTAGATGATCGAGCTGAAGACCCACATGAACCGAGTGCGAAACAAATCATGAGAACTGTGACTACTCTTGTGAACCTGAATAAACTCATTCAGTAAGTACTCCTCTTATCAAGAATCGTAAAATTATCGTAGCTTTTTGCATTCATGAACTAATATTCTTATCCACCACGATCTCGAAGTACAAATTTGACACCAAACTTTAAGTTTGTTCGTACTGTTCGTAAATCTTAAACATTTTTTCACTGACCATATCCGTTTAAAAAGAACTACTAGACTTTAAAAAGGATTGAGCCGACAAAGTACCGGCTCAACCTTTTTTCATCTGGTAAATTAATTCATCCGACTAATGAGTCTTTCGCATTTTAAGTCAGATAACTCGCTTTATAGTTGCAGTGACTTGATCTCTAAAAAGTCTTCTACACCATATTTGCCAAGTTCACGACCGTGTCCTGACTTTTTGTAACCTCCAAAAGGTGCAAGGGCATTAAATGCCCCTCCGTTAACTTCAACTTGACCAGTTCTAATCTGCTTTGCAACTTCAATTGCATGATCCTTGTCACCTGCCCAAACGGCACCTGAAAGACCATATGGGGAATCATTAGCAATCTTAATCGCCTCTTCTTCGCTATCAAAAGGAATGATGGATAACACTGGCCCAAATATTTCTTCTTGAGCTATTCTCATTGAATTATTTACATTTGTAAAGACAGTTGGTTTGACATAAAACCCTTTGTCAAGTCCTTCTGGATTCTCTGCTCCACCAGTTACAATCTTTGCTCCTTCAGACTCACCTATTTTGATGTATTCCTTAACTCTGTCACGTTGTTTTGCAGAAACTAGCGGTCCAACTCTTGTCATAGCGTCAAATGGGTCACCAACTGTATAAGTCGCAGTTTCCGCAGCAACTCTCTCCTCAACCTCTTGCAATTTTGACCTATGAACTAACATTCTGGTTTGAGCAATGCAAGTCTGACCTGAGTTTAGATAACACATAAATAATCCGCCTGAAATTGCAGAAGAAAGATTTGCGTCTTCAAGTATTACGGTAGCCGACTTCCCACCTAATTCAAGAGCAACTCTCTTAATATCTTGAGCCGCTAATGCACCAATCTTTTTCCCAACTTCAGTCGAACCAGTGAATGAAATCATGTCGATGCCTGGACTTTTAACCATAGCTTCCCCTATTTCAGTACCAGGTCCATTCACTAGGTTAAATACTCCTGGCGGCAGTCCAACCTCATCAATAATATCGGCCAGCATGAATGCGTTTATAGGTGCTAGTTCAGCTGGTTTTAGAACTACTGTGCAGCCAGCCAATAGAGCTGGCGCAACTTTCGCTGCAATTTGATGAAGAGGATAGTTCCAAGGTGTAATTGCAGCTACGACTCCCACGGCCTCTTTTAATATCAAAGAGTTTCCTATGTGATCCTCGAACTCAACTTCTTTTGCAACTTGCTCCATCGAAGCAAATGTTGTCTGAGGCAACCCAACTTGTATTAACTGTGAAAGCATAAATGGAGTTCCTACTTCTTTCGAAATTACTGTGGCAATATCCATCATTCTCGCAACAATTCCCTCATTGATTCTTGAAAGATACTTTGTTCTTTCGTCAATTGAGGTTCTTGACCACGACTCAAATGCATTTCTGGCAGCACTGACCGCTTTATCGACATCTTGTGAGCTTCCCCGTGCAACTTTGGCGAAGACTTCTTCGTCTCCTGAATTAATTACATCAATCATCTCAGAAGTTCCGGGGGTTACCCAAGAGCCGTCAATATAAATCTTATCCCTAATTTCCATTAAGCCTCCTTAGTGTTTAATAAAGCGTGTTCGATTATATCCTAGACCTAAAATACCGAAGTTATCCAATCGCGAACTAATTACTTGTGGCTGTGTGAGCACGGCAAAGGGCATACAGTTGCTAAACCTCCTAATTTCAATACCCCACCGTATGCCACATCGGCCAGGCGGCGGCAACACAATTGGGGGTGGAAGATCAAGCCTGAATGTAGCAATCGATACAGGCGCAGATGAAAGTGCTGGTCCAAGTGTTACCGGATCACCAAAATAAGGAGCATCGCCAAACCCATAGACAGATCCTGTATTGGTTAGAATCAAGTAACCCATTCCGTCATACGTTGGTGCAATACCAACTGGTTTATCCAAGACTCCATAATCTTGGAGCCCTCCAAAAGATTTATTTTCTCCTACCGAAACTACTTCACCTGATGATTCAAGTACAAAAAATCCTGATCCGCTTGGATCTTTCGCTCCACTTACTACGCTCACACCAAGCGGTGAATATATTTCGGCTGTCCCATAAGAAAGAATCTGTCCATCAGTCAGCAATAACCAAAGCCCGGTAGGACCATCCTCAATTGCGCCTGCGACACTTGAAGTTAATTGGCTCCAGCCATCTTTAACAAGCGGCAACGCTCCTCCGTCTCCTATTAAAGTCCCATCATTCAAGATGAGCCATAGACCCAACCCTCCGCTAGCCGCTGCTACCACATACTGAGTGCTACCCAATGTGTTTGAAAACGACTGCTCTGATCCCATCCCAATGACCTGTCCATTTTTTTGGACGATCCAACCTCCGCTTCCTTCATAATCACTTACGACTGACACCATTTGACCTGAACTGCTTAGAGTGCTGCTCCCAGAGCCATTAAAAATATCTACACTCCCGCTTGAAGATAACACAGCGTAGCTCGACACGTCACCGCTGTAATTTGGAACAGTGAACCAGTTTGAATAGAGACCTACTGCGCCTGCGAGTCCATCTCCAGTAGTCGTAATAGTTCCATCTAAACCAACAATTTCAACGCTTAAAACTCGTCCTCCGTAGTCACCATAACCATTTCTTTGCAGAATATTTATAGCTACAATCCCTCCAACTGAGGGGTAAGCATTAGCTATCGTGTTTGCACTTATGGATAATTGCCAACTATGAAGTGTATTGCACGCCGAAACGATACAGACTGAATCACCGGGATCACTCACAGCTGGGAAAGTACCACCTGCAGTATATCCTCCTGTCGACGCTGAATATTCAGTCGATACTACGGACCCATTTTCCTCTAAAACCTGATTAAGCGTATCTCCAACTGCAAAAGTCGTTAGAGAATTTTCTTCCTTTATCCCACCATAATGTTGACACATTGTAGTGTCACAAATATCAGCAATTGTAAATCTATTTAACGAAGCAAGAACATACGACCTTGCTGCTACTGCTTGGGCCAACAGTGCCTGAAATCCATATGGTTCACCATTCGGACCACTGGTTCCTAACGTTCCCCAATATGGTGGCATCTCACCAGGTACAACTGAATCTAAGTAATCGTTAAGGCTAACATAATTTACTGCCGCTATCGATCCTGAAGTTGTGTCATCAACTTCGATGCTTCCACGATAACCGACCAACAATCCGCTTTCACATACATTAAGTATCGAACCTGCTGTCGGAACCACATCTACACTTGACATCTGAGATACCTGTGTCCATAGCCCTGTCCCACCACAACTGCCGCCGGTTGAGAGTGTCCAGTTACCACTTGATCCAGTTATTTCTATGGATGCATTGTTGAAAGTCGATGTACCAACAGTGAATGAGCCCGAACTATTTATAACTATAGGACTACCAACTGTTTCTTCAATCAGCACCCTAATTGCACTTGGAACACTTGACAATGTCTCTAATGTAGTTCCCCCATAGTAATGTGACAAAATCGTTGTATAGAGGTCAGAGAAATTAACCGCCATTCCCAATGCTCCCCACTGGCCCATTCCTCTTCCATGACCATATCCATGGCCAAAAACTTCAAAACTTGAAGGGAGAGCTGATTGAGACGAAGTTAGCTTTGTACGTGAAGGCACAAACTTATTTGATTGAGGTTGGGTTGAGACACTAACCGAAATAACTAACAGAATAATAACACTTAGCGCTTTCACGCATCCATTCCGAATTGATTCTGTCTTCACTTGTTCTTTACAATTATTTGAGGATCTAACTTTAACAAGCCACTTGATTTAGTTGGATTCATTACTTCGAAATGGTCAATAAGATCTCTCCAGCCGAGCATATGACCACTTTTGTCACGAACTCCAATACCGAGCCTATAAGACCCATCGAGAAGTGGAACGCTGTCAAACTCAATTTCAATCGATCCTTGGGGTGGGAAATGAACATCACCTTGACCCAAATCAATCGTTGATGTCTCGAACATTAAGTTTTCTTTAGAGTCATATATAGACATCTGTACAACACCTTCGATCAACTCCAAATCAGTCTCATACGGAACAGAAATCTTTAGTGCCCCACCTGCTATCAAAAACCTACCATCTTCAGAGTCACCGAAAGTAAATACCGCAGGTGCAAGTTCTACTAGAGCCTTCTTTGGTTCTACTACTTTTATTGGAATCGATTCGTTCTCAGTAGATGAAGCTTCAATATCAGCATCTATTGCCACTTCCTCAGAGGCAGAGTCAGCAAGAAGGTCATCTCTATAAGTTCGGATAGCATCGCCTGTCGATCCTGCAGAAATCACTTCTCCCCGTTTTAATACGACCGCCTTATCGCAGATCTGTCTCACTTGATCAGCAGAGTGAGTGACAAGCACAATCGTCCTACCATCATTTTGGAAAGCTCTTATTCTGTCAATACACTTAAGTTGAAATGCCTCATCGCCTACGGCTAAAACCTCATCGACCAGAAGAATGTCAGGATCGACATTAACAGCTACAGCAAATCCAAGTCTCGTATACATACCAGATGAGTAGTGCTTGACTTGTGAATCTATAAACTCACTTAACTCTGAAAATTCAACTATTTCATCGAATCTCTTGTCAATATCTTTCTTTGAGAATCCAAGCAAAGATGCATTCAAATAAACATTGTCGCGACCAGACAAGTCTGGATGAAATCCAGCCCCTAGTTCAAGCATTGAGGCTAACCTGCCTCTTACTATTACACGTCCTTCAGTTGGAGTCAGAATCCCAGCAATACACTTCAAAAGTGTAGATTTTCCCGACCCATTCTTTCCCAAAAGTCCCGTTGTTGAGCCCTCTTCAATGTCAAAATTTACATCTTTTAGTGCCCAAAAACTATGAGATGGAACTTTGCCAAAGTGTAACGCTCTCTCTTTAAAAGAGTTAAAACGCTGGTCGAAAAGCCTGAAACGTTTAGAAAGGTTATCGATGCTTACCGCAACTCCCAATTCTAAAGCTCCTCAGCAAAGTTGGCTTCAAGTCGACCAAATAAAAGAAGTGAGAGTAAAAAGAGAGTAAGTGAAGCGACAAAAACTAGTGCCAAAACCCCCAAGTACCAGACTGGTGAGTAGTTAGGAAGGACGCGGACTATTCCATGAATGGTGTGTGGACTTACCTTAGCGTATAAAACCCTCTGGAATGTCATAATAATTGGCGTCATTGGATCACTCAAATACAACCAAGTTAAATGGTGTTTTGAGAGGCTATTTGAAAGACTGATTGAAAACGAGTAAACAATTGGCGCACCAAAAAACCAAGCAAAAGTAAGAATTTCAACAAAATGTTGAACGTCTCGATAAAAAACGTTTAAACAACTCACAAATATTGAAATAGCTGAAGTAAATAGAACCAAGTCTATAAGAGCTAAAATCAGTAGCCACAACAATGAAAAGGCAGGAAGTGATCCAGCCAAAAGCATCGCCAAAAGTAAAACGCCAAGTTGAAAAACAAAAAATACCATGCTCTGTCCAACTTTTGACAGAGCCAAAACTTCTCTTGGAAACGCAACTTTCTTGACTATCGCAGCGTTCTCAACTACTGCAGTGGTAGACGTCATAACCGATCCAAGGAAAAAATTCCAGGCCACAAGTCCGCTCATTAAATAAATTGCAAAATATGGAATAGTTGTCTTAAGAACAATCTGAAACACGAAGTACCAAACAGCCAACATCAAAGCTGGGTTAAACATGGACCATAACAGCCCCATCACAGAACTTCTATATCTGACAGAAAGTTCCTTTCGGACCATAAACACTAGAAGTTCACGTCTAGAAATTATCTCTTTTATTCGGCTAAAAAAACCAACCTTTGCTGAAACTACTCTTACCCCCGAATACCGAGAATCGCCTAATTTAACACGCGAACCACCAGCAACATCATCTCGTATGACGTCATCAGAAATATTTTTTGTGGATTCAACCAAATCTAGACTCCAAGAAACCTTACTAATCAGTAATTCTAGTTCATGGGGTAGTTCTTGCCTTGACAATTACTTGATCGATAAACCCGTACTCTTTTGCCTCTTCTGCTGTAAACCACCTATCTCGATCAGAATCTGCCTCGATTCTTTCGACGGTTTGCCCCGTATGGTCAGCAATTCTTTCTGCCATCATCTTTTTCAAGTAAACAATCTGCTCAGCTTGAATAGCAATATCCGCTGCTTGGCCCTGCATTTGTCCTGATGGTTGATGCATCAAAATTCTAGAGTGAGGCAGCGCAAACCTTTTCCCAGGTGCGCCTGCACACAGTAGAAACTGGCCCATAGATGCCGCAAGACCAACACAGATAGTCGCTACATCACAACTAACATACTGCATAGTGTCATAAATGGCTAACCCATCGGTAACGCTCCCGCCAGGAGAGTTGATATAAAGATGAATATCTTTAAGAGGGTCTTCAGCTGCCAAAAGTAAAAGCTGAGCGCATACGCTATTTGCTGAGGCTTGATCTACTTGAGTTCCAAGAAAAACAATGCGTTCCTTCATTAAACGCTGAAAAACGTCGGCTTGGGGATCGCCAAAACTAGCTTGTGCTCTTATAAGTTGATTAACATACTCCATGCAATTAGGCTAGCCAAAACTGAGCGCCCTGTTTGCCTAATTGCAAAAAAGGAAACAACTTTATGCAGAAACTTTTTTCATTGCCTTATCTTTAGACCTATCTACTCTCTCTAAAGCGTGTACTAGCTTGTCGATTACCTTATCAAGTGCAGCGCTAGGGTGGAGACCATAGGCATGAGCTCTTACAACTACTCCCGACCCTTCCATCGTAATATCGCAACGCTCTTTTTCAGCGATTCTCGGATTTCGTTCTTCAGAAAAACGAACCTCCGCTCGCTCAAGATGACGATCGTGCCGCTTCAATCTCTCTAGCTTTAAAGGCACAATCTCTCTTACACTGCCGTCGATGCCATCTGTCCGATCCACTAGCGTAATTTCCATTAACGACCTCCTTCTTTTGAGGGTATGTAATCAACACATTACGCCTTTTTTATAAAAAAATAAAGTATCTTTGGAGATTTTTTTTGTGGTTTAACAATAAAATAATAATTTGCCACTCTGAGTCAATATTTTTAATGTACCCTTAAGCTTTCAAGAAGACTTTTGTTAAAAAATAATCAGAATTTTAACGAAATCCTTTCAATTCTCTAATTTGGACATTTATTAAGTACATTTATCATAGAATTCAAGAAATTTCTGCTTTTATCTGGCAAATTCCCGAAATTTTATGTACCGTTAAGGTTAATGGTTAGAGAGAATCAAATACTAGGAAATAACCCACCAACTACTGTCAATGCCGAAAATATCAGTGTGAAAGATAAAACTCCAGGAAATAATGTAGGGGAAAATGGCGATACTAAAAATGGCAATACACAGATTGCGACTGAAGGCATTCACAGTCCCAGCGCAAAGAAGTCAATAAAGAACACGCCTAGAAATGAAGGAACAAGAAGTAACGCTTCTGGAAACTCCCATGTTGATGATTACAATGTAGGCTCATTTTCCAAGAATCCACCTTGGACAATCAAGATTGAAGATTTAAAGTGGCGTGAAGACGTTAATCGGATCCGTGAAAACGCAATTGATGAACTTCCAAAACTCATAGAGCGTTCTACTCTTCCTCCACTTAATAGAGGAGTTAGCGTCATATCTTCTTTGTCTTCAGCAATAGTTCCATGGTACTTATTAGAGAGAAAAAAGAATGAATCCAAATATAAACTCTCACGGCGTTTGAAGAACTCCTTTCACTCCCTAGGTCCAACCTACATAAAACTTGGTCAGATCCTTTCATCAGGTGATGGAATCTTCCCAGATGAAGTGGTGAACGAGTTCAAGCTATTGCGAGATAAAGTGCCCGCTGAATCTTTTGACAAAGTTAAGGCAACAATTGAAAGCGATTTTAATCTGCCACTTGAAGCTGTCTTTAAAACGTTTGACACTACACCAATTGCTGCCGCCTCAATTGCACAAGTCCATAAAGCAACTTTAAGAACCGGCGAAGAAGTAGTTGTAAAGGTACAAAGGCCTAAAATTGGTCGGTTAGTAAGACAGGATCTGTCTGTAATGAGTTGGATTGCTCCATTTTTAGTTGGACGAATTCCAATTTCCTCACTCGCTAATCCACCTGCATTAGTTGAGCTATTTGCAAAAACAATTATTGAAGAACTTGACTTTAGACTTGAGGCCGACAATATGCTCGAGGTCGCAAAAGTGCTCGCAGATTCTGGTCAGAGATCCATAATAGTTCCGAGACCGCATCCAAAATGGGTCACTAAAAGAGTTCTAGTTATGGAACGTCTTGACGGCTTTAAGTGGG
Source organism: Actinomycetes bacterium (assembly GCA_021790815.1). Taxonomy (GTDB): domain Bacteria; phylum Actinomycetota; class Acidimicrobiia; order Acidimicrobiales; family JABEUL01; genus JAJYFT01. The sequence goes on along the minus strand of JAJYFT010000036.1, from coordinate 6,225 downwards.
ATGACGTTGAATCCATGCGAGATGCCGGAGTAAATACAGAAAATGTCCTAAGAGCTGGCATGATATCGCTTTTAGAGGGGACGATGCTTTATGGAATATTTCATGGTGATCTTCATGGAGGAAACCTTTTTGTCCAAGAAGATGGGACTGTCGCACTTCTAGATTTTGGGATAACTGGCAGGCTATCTCCGGAGAAAAGACAGGCGTTCTTGAAACTGATCATATCTGCCATGGCAAACCAAATTCCAGAACAAGTCGAAGCCTTGAGAGACTTAGGCGCACTCCCACCAGACATAATTGTAGAACAAGTTATTGTTGACCTTGGTTTTGATCAACCTGCAATCGATCCAATTGACTTAACAGCTGAAGAGATAATCGGAGAAATACAAAAACTTGTTAAAGGGCTGCTTGCTTACGGAGCAAAACTACCAAAAGAGCTAATGCTATTTGCAAAAAATATGTTGTTTATGGATACAGCCGTTGGTAAATTTGCACCCAACATCGACATCCTAGGTGAAATTTCAGAGATCGCAGCATATTTTACAGATAAACACGCTGACAAAATAAAAGAAGATGTCGGATTTGACCCAAGAGAAGTCCCAATAGATCTTGAGGGCATAAAAGGTGCGATGGGCCTAAAGAACGACGTTGAATCAATCACCTATAAAGATCTTCAAAATCGACGAGAAATTCTAAAAAAACGGCTCGAAGGTGTTGAAATACCCAAAAAAGGATTCTCTAAAGGCTAACATCTATTTAGATAACTAATTGAGAAACCTTTAAGGAGGCTATAAATGCCGGAGTACGAATACCAGCTAAAGAGCGACGCTACTTCAGACGATAGCGACAGTCCCGACATACCGAAAAAGTCCTACGACGAGAGTAGCGATCGACCTAAAAATGTGAGGGGATACTGGCTCTTAACTAACAACGGAAGAGTCCTAACTGCAGGTGCCGCACCTCACTTCGGTGGCGAAAATCCTGATAGCATTTTAGCAGTTGCTCTAGTTTCTGCAAATAATGGGATTATAAGAGTTTTTGAAGATGGAACAGTACTAAGTGATGGGGAGGCACCTGGCTTCACCATTGAACAACCTACATCATCGAAAATCGCATCCGCATCTCTAAATGGTCGTGGTGACGGACTGTGGGTCGCACTCGAAAACGGAGGAGTAAAAGCACTCGGTACGGCGGTTTTCCACGGATCCGGGCTCGACAATGCCTTACAATCCTCGATAGTTGCCATCGCAGCAGGAAAAGATGGTTACTGGCTCTTAACTAAAAATGGTCAAGTTGTGGTATGTGGTGAAACTAATTTTTATGGATCTGCAACTGAGCAGTGCGCCGAACTAAATACATCTGCTGTTTCAATAAAACCCCATCCAAATCATGATGGCTACTGGATAGCACTTGAGAATGGTCAAGTAATTGCACATGGAAGAAGCACATTTCATGGAAGACGTGAAGAGGGCACTGCTAACATTGTTGACATAGCAATTTCCCCAGATGCCGAAGGCTACTGGTTAGTCGACGAAACTGGATACGTATCCCCTCACGGTTTTGTCACAGATATTCCACCTAAGGCCGATTCAGATCTAAACAATGAAAAAGTAATTGCTATGGCGCTGTACCTTGTTTAGATTTGATCTCCAAACAAACTATGCACTCGTTGTTCTTAATTTAGACAGAAAATGAAACTGTAGGTGAGCCCTAGACAAAGCACCTATAAACCTTGTATCACATTCCTTTATCTTTTATATAGTCATTCACCAAATTTCACTTACAAAACTTTAGATTACACTTACAAAACTTTCACCGTTCGTGCAGATTTAAACTAGAAATAACTTCCTCTGGGTCCTGACATCCAACTATCCATTCATCGAAGTCGCCTCCAGTAAGACAAACTCGAATTCCCCTAGGAGTGTCACGGTGAACCGCTGCAAAAATCTTTTTCTTACTTCCGTGTACGGTAGCAACCTCAACAACACCTGGGATTCTGGTCCCCACTTTAAAGCCTACAATGTCAGCAGCTTCGTGAGCGTTTTCCAAAATTTCCACTGAACTTACGTCTAAAATTAGCGCCGTAAGATTTCCGTGCATACTTTCTAACTTTTCCTTCTTGCTTAGTCTTAACTCCAACTGGTTATCTACGACTTTAAGTTCGGCCATTTCAACTCCCTAATTTGCAATCTGCACAACACAATTAATCGTAGCAATGGATTAAAACAAAAATTTATAAATACGGGTAAAACCTTAAGACAAATTTTACTTTTAAATAGATAATTTTAAGATCAAGCTTTAACGTAAATAGGTTGCTTAACATGTATTTCAAAAGTGACATTTGTGTATCAATATTCGGCGCTCTCTCATCTACCAGTATTGATTCGTCGATACCGGTTGGTCGCAATAGCGAGGTGGAGGTGATGTGAGGTAATCCCAACCAGATAGCGGAGTCAGAGACCCAGTCGGTAACGGCTACGAGGTTTACAACATCAATCTATTACTGTACATTCCATGTATATACACTGTATATTATTACACAACACCTCACGATGTATTAGTATAACTGTATGGGAAGTTTCTACCGAGAATTAGACATGGACGCTAAGTCAATAGAAGAGATTATCATCAAGGCACCCAATTCAGTTCCAAGAAAATTTCAGGAAATAGAGAATTTTGTGAATGAACATTTGGATTTGGTGGACGGAGACCTTGATCTGAGTGCACTTTTTGTTTTTTTACTTAACCTGAATGCTGATTTTAGCAACCCAGCCAACGTCGAAATTAGAAACATTGCTGACCTATTCTCAATCTGGTATAAAAATGATAGTTTGAATGCAAACCTAGCATCAGAGTATTTCATTCGATCACATATTGATCCTGTAGTCTATCTCGAATTCTTAAGAGTTCTTTCGGCTGAACATAGTATCAACATACAAACTGTTGACTAACCCAGGACAATCTTACTTTAGTTCAATCTTTTTGCAAACACTGATTTTAAGATGTAATCTTAAATTGTGAACTTTGCCTCGGCAACTTCCCAGCACCCTAGCCCAACTCAAGCAGTTGGAGAGGTAGTTGGCGCCATCCAAGAACAGATTGCTGGCAATATTGACGTGTGCATGCTCTTTGCGACTGATGCCTACGGTGATTCACTTTGGGAAATAGCAAGCACAATAGATGCGCTTTTAATGCCAGGAGTGCTCATTGGTTGTGTCGCTGGTGCCGTCATAGGGAAAGATCAAGAAATTGAATTTGGCCCCGGAATAAGTATTTTAGCTGGTCAAATTGGCGCAATATGCGCGATCGAATTTTCGGAGGACCCTTACCAGGGCTGGGTAGAACCGGAAATTAGGTGGGATTCACAAAAACACTCTTGGATTCAGGCTCTAGGAAATTCACAGGCCTCAGCGATGATCTTACTTGCAAATCGTGACACTTTCCCATTAGAAGACTTTGTTGCCTGGTCAAGTAGTGCGCTCCCTGACCTTCCAATAATTGGTGGAGTAGTTCCAAGATTATTGAACGAAGGTCCAACAATGTTTCTAGGTGGTCATATAAGGCACCATGGTGCTGTAGGGCTAATTTTGGGGTCTGACGTTCAGTTTCAAACTGTACTATCACACGGATGCCATCCAATTGGATCACCTATGGCTGTCACAAAATGCCACGATTCAATAATTTATGAATTAGCTGGAAGACCGGCGCTTGACCAGCTAAAGGTATTAGCAAGGGATGAACTTACACCTGAAGAAGTGCAGATGATAAACGATGGTGCGTTGCGAATTGGGCGGGTATTGGACGAAGGAGCTGAGTTTTACGGGCGTAGTGACTTTACCATACTCGGCGTGCTGGGTGCGGACCCTGATCGGCAAGCAATAGCAGTTACTGACTTTATAGAAGTCGGCACAACAGTTCAGTTTCACTTAGCTGATGGTAAAAAAGCAGACGAAGACCTTGATATCTCGTTGATCGGGAGAAAGGCAAATGCCGGTCTTATATTTTCAAGCACCGACAGAGGTTCAAAAATGTTTACCAAGCCACACCATGATGCAAATGCTCTTGACAGAGCACTTGGCAACGTTCCAATAGCTGGATTTTTCACTGAAAGTGAAATTTGCAACTCCGTGGGGCAAAACTTCATATCGACCACTTCGGCATCTATACTACTTTTGAGTGAAAAAATAAACACTTCAGATAAAAGATCATTCAAACGTAGACACAAGCAACGCTAAAGCGACTAAAGTCGCATTGTGACATATAATCAAGATGAACTCGATAATCTTTCCGTTAGGATCATTCGAGGACTAGCTATAGATGGTCCAGAAGAAGCTGGTTGCGGTCATCCAGGTACGGCAATGGCCCTAGCACCACTAGCACACGTCCTCTTTTCAAGAATAATGCACTATGATGCCAGCGATCCTAAATGGCCAAATAGAGATAGATTTGTTCTGTCTTGCGGTCATGCCTCAATACTTCTTTATTCAATGCTTTATTTGTCAGGTTTTGGGCTGGAAATTGAAGACTTAAAAGAGTTTAGGAAATTTGGAAGCTTAACTCCAGGGCACCCTGAAGTGGGTCACACAACAGGAGTTGAAGTGACAACAGGGCCATTAGGCCAAGGTATAGGAAACTCAGTTGGACTTGCCATTAGCGAAAGATATCTAAGATCTCGGTTTGGGAGAGAAGTCATAGATCACAGAATATATACAATTTGTTCTGATGGTGATCTTATGGAAGGCATCTCACACGAAGCCGCTTCACTTGCAGGGCATCTCGGTCTCGATCATCTAACAATGATATATGACGACAATCACATTACTATAGATGGACCAACTGAAATTGCTTATACTGACGATGTTCCAGCCAGATTTCGATCTTATGGATGGCAAGTTATTGAACTCGGCGAAGCAAGTGAAGACCTTGAAAAAATCGAAAGTGCCATTTTAGAAGTACAATCGAACACAACTCAGCCCTCACTAATAGTTTTGCGAAGTCATATTGGATTCCCTTCGCCCCATTTTACAGACACTTCAAGAGCTCACGGTGAACCTCTTGGCAAAGATGAGACCCGACTTACAAAAGAAATACTCGGTCTACCTGTTGACCAGAGCTTCTACGTTCCTCAAAATGTCCTTGACTACTACAGATCTATTGGCGTGAAGGCAAAAGATAAGCGCACTGAATGGCAAAATTCAATAGCTTCAAATGAAGAGTTTAAAAAGTATTTAATTCGTGAACTTGGTCAAGACTGGAGCAAAGATCTACCAGTTTTCGAAGTTGGTTCAAACGTTGCTACTAGAAAAGCAGTTGGTGCTTGCGTCGAATACGCAACTGATAAAATTCCAACTTTAATTGCTGGTAGTGCAGACTTAGCTGGAAACACGGGAGTTAAACTAAAAGATGGTGTTCGCCAAGACAAGTTCGCTCCAAGTGGAAGGCAGATTGAATTTGGCATTCGAGAACATGCGATGGGGGCAATTATGAATGGAATTGCTCTGCACGGAAATTTGATCCCAATTGGTGGCACTTTTTTTGTCTTTTCAGACTATATGAAACCTTCAATTAGACTTGCCGCCCTTTCAAATGCTCACGTTATATACTCCTTTACTCACGACTCAATTGGGCTAGGTGAAGATGGTCCAACCCATCAACCTGTTGAACACCTAGCCGCATTGCGGGCTGTGCCTAACTTAAGAGTAATAAGACCTGCAGATGCGAATGAGATGGTAGAGGCATTTAGGCTTGCAATAGAACTTGACGGTCCAACGGCACTAATTGGCTCGCGACAAGATATTCCTGTGTTGGCGGGCACTTACGAAAATAAACATTCAGTCAGACTTGGTGCTTATACTCTTTACGACGAAGACTCTCCCGACATAATTCTTGTCGCCTCTGGGAGTGAAGTTTCTTTAATTGCTGAAGCTAAAAAGGAACTAAACTCACGTGGAGTTTCTTGTCGAGTAGTTTCAATGCCTAGTTGGGATCTTTTTGAAGAAAATGCTACGGAGTATAAAACTGCGATACTACCAAAGTCAGTACCAAAACTAGGTGTTGAGGCATTGAGTTCACTCGGTTGGCACAAATATGTAGACGATATAATTTCTTTGGATAGATTTGGTTCATCTGCCAAAGGATCAGTTAACTTCGATAAGCTCGGATTTAACATAGGAAATGTAGTAAAAAGAGCTACTGATATTTTAGGAGCAATGAAATGACATTACT
>JAJYFT010000133.1 GCA_021790815.1 Actinomycetes bacterium | reverse complement strand
ACTATTCCCACACTTTGGACAGTTCATATATTCTCCTAATTACTTTAAACAATCTTAATTTTACCAGCTAGATAGGTTGGAAACGTTGTTCGTCAAATATTTCATCAAAGTCTAATTAAGCTTTCAGAAGGAGAATCTATGCATCTAACTTGAGCTTTTATCTGTATATCCTTAAACCATGGAACAAGGTAAGTCAGCTCAAATTTAAAACAACTAAAGTTAATGTTCTTTGGCTGTGCACCACCTGAATTAAAATCCTTAAAAAACGTCCGGATTCTAAGCTAATTTATTAATCTATTGACTATGGAGTATAGAGTTTTAGGATCAACTGGCGTGCGCGTAAGTGTACTCTGTTTAGGCGCAATGATGTTTGGGGATTGGGGGAATAAAGATCATGACGAGTCCATAAAAATAATTCATCGTGCAATTGAGAATGGAATTAATTTTATTGATACCGCTGACGTTTACTCTCAAGGAGAATCAGAGATAATCGTTGGCAAAGCCTTAAAAGGTGTTGAAAGAAGCAACATAGTACTCGCTACAAAAGTACATGCACAAATGGGAACCGAACAAAACCAGCGAGGAAACTCAAGACGATGGATAATTTCAGAAGTTGAGGCAAGTCTTAAGCGACTCAATGTTGATCATATTGACCTCTACCAGATACATAGACCAGATGAAGATACTGACATTGATGAAACGCTGAGTGCTTTGAGTGACCTCGTACATTCTGGAAAAATAAGATACTTTGGAAGTTCCACTTTCCCAGCTCAAAAGATTGTTGAAGCACAGTGGAGGTCCAAAGAGAGAAACTTCGAAAGATTCGTGACTGAACAACCACCATATTCAATGCTAGTTCGAGGAATCGAGAAGAATATTCTTCCCACGACCATAAAGTACAATATGGGAGTTCTGCCTTGGAGCCCGCTTGCTGGTGGCTGGCTTTCTGGAAAATTTGGAATTGGCAAAGAAAACCAGTCGATGAGAGCAAAACGAATTCCCGAGCGTTACGACCTATCAATCCCTGAGAATCAAACTAAGGTTGAGATCGTGTCTAAACTTCAAGATCTCGCTGATGAAGCCGGCATAAGTTTAATAGAAATGGCACTTGCATTCGTGCTTGAACATCCTGCTATCACCGCAGCAATAATAGGCCCAAGAACAGTCGAGCATTTAGAGTCTCAGCTAGGTGCGGCAAGTATCACGCTAGAAGAATCGCTCTTAGACAAGATCGACGAAATAGTACCACCAGGAACAAATATCAATAAAGTAGATTCAGGGTGGGCGCCTAAATCTTTAACCGATAAGTCAAGCAGAAGGCGTCGCCACAAGCCATTTTAAAGGCCCAAGTTCTAGATCCAATTTTAGAATTTAACTTTACTTATTGACAGTTGACATGTCCTGATATCTATCTCCGAGAGGCGTTTTAACACTTTTACTCAGGGATTCTACCTCGTCACTGGTTAGAGAAATATCAGATGCTTTGAGATTTTCCTCTAGATACTTGACTTTCTTGGTCCCTGGGATTGGAACAATGTGTTCAGTCTGAGCTAGTAACCAGGCAATTGCAATTTGACCACTCGTGCAACCCTTTTTCTTTGCTAGTTCTTCAATTGGTTGAAGCAAAGAAAGATTTTTTTCAAGATTTTCAGGAGAAAACCTAGGAAATCTGACAGATCTAGAATCACCTTGAGAAATATCGGCTTGACTTTTTATGCCACCTGTTAACATTCCTCTTCCCAATGGGCTGTAAGCTACTAAACCAATTGATAACTCAACAAGTACTGGCATTATTTCATTCTCTACGTCTCTTGTAAAAAGTGAGTATTCACTTTGAAGCGCCGATATTTTGTGTACGCTATCTGCCCTTCGAATTGTTTCTGCAGAAGCTTCAGATAGTCCTAGATGCCTCACTTTTCCAGCTTCAACCAACGATGCCATCGCCCCAACAGTGTCTTCTATCGGAACAGTAGTGTCCACTCTGTGCTGGTAATAAAGATCGATATAATCAATTCCTAATCTTTTTAAAGAACCTTCACATGCAGCAATTACGTACTCTGGTCTGCCGTTTATGCCAACCCAGCTTCCATCTTCTCTTCTCTCATTCCCGAACTTAGTTGCTATCACTACCTCCTCACGCCTGCCCTCAATTGCTTTACCAACTAAAACTTCATTCTTAAATGGTCCATACATGTCTGCTGTATCAAGAAAGGTGCAGCCTAAGTCGATTGCTCTATGAATAGTCTTAATTGACTCTTCATCATTTTCAGTTCCATAAAACTCCGACATCCCCATGCAGCCAAGCCCAATTTCTGACACTTCAAGTGTTCCTAATTTTCTTGTTTTCATAATTTATATACTAATCATAAGAACTTTAAATAAAGCGTTTAATTTAAAGTGGAAAAGTTTGACTTTAGCGTAAATCAAATTCCAGAGGGCATTCTCATGTTTAGAATTTTAATTTCAAGTTTATTACTTCGCCATGCGTTTAAGATCATCTCAACTTTAGATTGGATTTCTTTAGTTGCTAGTTAATAGCCAACATTGCTAGCGTATCTCACAACATTACGTGCAAGGCTTCCTAATTCGAAACTGAGAACACCGTTAAAGAATAGGCTCCTTGGTAAGGAAATTGATACTTTAAAGATTCAGCTCCTCCTGTCATTACTGCAACATACTCTTTATTCCCTATTTGGTACTCAACAGGTGCCATTCCAATTGGTGCATTAAGATTCGAAGTAAACTCTGTTTTCCCATTTAGCGCATTCAAGACATAGAAAGAGCCGTCTTCAAGTCCAAAAAACAAGAGATTTGATGAAGTCGAAGTGATCCCTCCTATAGCAGGAGAGTTGAAAATTCTCTGCCATACAATATTTCCACCATTTACGTTAATTGCTGAGATAGTACCAGTTGGAACAACTCCACTCTCAGCGACTGAAGTAGATCCAGCGTCTTCATGGTCTTGCAATGGGTTCGCACTAGGTGGCATTGTAGGACTTGATTTTACAATAGTTGGGAAGTTCATTCCAGATACATAAGCTTCTTGAGTTTGTGGATCATATGTAGACAAGCCATAGTTAGCTCCACCTTCAGATCCGGGCCACTCTAATACTCCACTTAGAGTCGGTACCACTCTATCTTGTTTAACAAATGCAATAGGTTTAACTACTTCTTTCCCATTATTTGAGTTGAATTCATAAAAGTAACCATCCTTGCCCGCTTCGCCTATGTCAATATTTTGTCCACTTTGAAATACTATAGGTGGAGAAGCTGCATCAGAGTCCCAGAGGTCATGAGCTACTTCTTGTCCACTCCACTGAAGAGTTCCGCTATTTAATGTTAACGCATTTACCGAATCGGTATGTGGGTCATTACCTGGTCTACTGTTTCCATAAAAGTCGGGGGACGGATTTCCTGTTCCGGCAAATATTTTTCCATTTGCATAAATGGGAGTAGTCCAAATACTACCTCCGCCATGATTGCCATTTGGTGGTTGGTTCCAAGATGATCCAGGTGGTGGAACAGAATACCACGTCCATACTATTGACCATGTTTTCGTGCTCACTGCCTCTAGAAATCCTCTTGTGCCCTCGTCCCCACCGGAACTCCCTATGATTACATCGCTTCCTACAACGAGAGGTGCCATACTCTCTGAATATCCGGCGCTTACTGGTGCAATGGAGACTTTGTTTAATACCTGACCGTTAAATCTATTTAAGACATAGAGATAATCATCGGCACTCAGCATATACACATTACTTCCACTAACTGCAACACCTCGACTCGTTTCAGCTGCCCAACCAGGTGCATCGCTCAAAGAAGGGGCAAAACTCCATAGTTGCACGCCTGATAGTGCGTTAAAAGCATATATGATGTCACCTGACATAATGACATAGAGATCTCCACCGTACTCAACAGGTTCGCACTCATCACCACCTACTCTAAAGTGATCTAAAACTTTCGTAAAAACAACTTTCAAGGTAGACACATTAGAAGACTTAATCTCATTAAATTTATAGTAATTATCGACCTGAAAGTTAATAGTGCCGCTTAATGAATGACTTGGCCTTGTTGAACTCGATGAAACTGAAGAATTCGATCCTTTGCTACTTGCGGTATTCCCAGAAGAGCAGCCCGCCAAAGTTGAGCAGATCAAAAAGCACAAAAACCATTTCTTCACCCATTTCTTCAACCATTTCTTCAGTGTCATAGTTCACACTTCTTCAATGTCTATATCGAACAATATAAATATTGTTTCTAGTTGCGTAAATTACGCATTGAAAATTGAACCAGCACTAACCACTTAGGAATAGTACCCCATCACATCAACTATTAAGTCTGTGGAACCTATGTAGTTATAAGCATCTACTGCGCTAGAGTTCCCTATTCCAACTTCTACAAGGTTTGCAACAGTAGCATTTTGATTAAAGTTGAGATCTGAAATTATAGGAGCTGATCCACTTTGTGCAGGATATATAGTTACAAACCCTCCATTTGAAGTAGTACCTGTTGCTGTTACATTTAATACAACAGCTTTTGCATTTACTGGTATCCCAACAATTCCAGATGATGTTATTTGTATCTTTGATCCACTTATTAAGGTATGGTTTGAACCTGTATCACACTGGTTTGAAACAATTGAAGACCCATTGTAGCTTCTTGTGTCACAGATTCTGATAGGAGTAAGCGGAGTAAATGTGTACCCAGCAACTGTGTTTGTAGATCCTGAAAAGTATCCATTTAGATCTACTGTTATATCAGCACTACCTGTATAGTTGTAGATTGATATATCTCCTGTAGTTGCATTAATTGGAACGATGACTCTATTTGGAACACTTTGACCAGCATTAAAGTTCAAATTTGAAGCATTAGGAGGAGTTGTAGAACCAGATGGCCAAATAGTTAAGAACCCACCATTTGACGTAGTATTAGTTGCAGTCACATTTACTACTACTGCAGTTGCATTAGCTGGGACTCCACTTGACGTTACATTTACATTAATTGTCGAACCACTTTTAAGAGTTTCTGGGCCACTACTATCACACTGGTTCTTAATTA
>JAJYFT010000035.1 GCA_021790815.1 Actinomycetes bacterium | reverse complement strand
GTTGCAACTGTATTATTTACAACTGGAACACCACCTCCGTAATTACCCGATCCTGCTATGTCATTAATCGATTTTGTGGATCCTAAGAAATAACCAGTAACGTCTATAATTAATTGCACCTGTGAAGTATCTTGACTATTTAATACAGCATCAAATTCAAGTGATGAGTTTGGTGCAAGAGCAGATAATAAAGGTGTAGAAACTGCAATATTGCCTGCTATTAAAGTTGAACTTGTAGTAACGGGCGGTACTGGTGATGAATAGATAGTCAAATAGCCTGGATTGGTTGGTGAAGTATCGATTGCAGTAGCAGTCGCAGCTACTGCCTCCACTCCGTTAGATGGTAGCGAACCTGGAGTGGAATTACCTGGACAAGAACTATAGCTAGTTGATCCATCAAACTTTAAGGTAGATGGCTGGCCAAATGACGGCGAATAGAAGGAGGAGGGACAACTATTTCTGGTATCAGCAATGCGCTCAGGCGTTACTGGGACAAAGGCATCACCTGTAATTGAGCCAGTTGAGTAGTATCCCACTAGATCAACAATTATTTGTAGCGAACTTGTAGAGTTATTTTGAAATGTAATTATTCCAGATTGAGATCCAGAATTTGGAACTGTGACTACTGAGAGATTAGATACTATTTGATTGGGAGAAAAATTTAGCGTTGAACTAGCCTGCGCATAACTAAGTTGAGTAGATGTCAAATTAGATGGATAGATAGTAAGCCATCCTCCGCTATTTCCAGCTACAACAGTAATATTTAATGCAACTGCTACTAGTGAAGTCCCAGGAAGTCCATTTAGTTCATTGCTGCAGGATTTAACAGAATCTAAATTTAAAGATTCAGTGCCACTTGAGGCTATTGGATCCATGTTACAAGGAACACGAGAATCTACAACTCTGATTGAATTTAGAGGTGTGAAAGGATCTCCAGAAGAAGTTGTGGTTCCGTAAAATCCTAATACATCAACTAAAACATTAACTGTTCCAGTAGGAAGACCTGCATAAATATCGATTGATCCAGAAGAAGATAGCTCAACTGTAACTTCGGCAGCTACTGACGGGACTCCCGATTGAAAGTTTAGGGTCGAAGTTGGGGGTGGAGTTGAACCTATCGTTGGGGCAACTGTCAAATATCCTGTTGAGCTTGGAGAAACAGAAGTTATATTAAGTACAACCGCATTTACTCCTGAAGTTGGAACTCCATCCGAAGCAGCCGTGCCGCCACAACTTGAATAGATATTAGCTCCGCCTACTTGAAGTGTTTCAATTGAGTTATTTAAGAATGGGCCAGTGAGGCCAAATGGGGTACTACAAGATGTATTTGCTATTCGTCCAGGAACAGCTAAAGGGGTATAATAACCACCTTGAGTCACTGGTGGCGAAATTGATGAAGAAATAAAGTAACCCGTTACGTCAACTATTAAACTAATTGAAAGATTTGTAAGTGACGTTCCAGCTACAAGTGGACTAACTACAAGATTAACTTGACCACCAGATGGAACACTTACGTAACTTTCACTTTGCTCAATTGAATTTACCTGAGAAACGGAGGAGACACTACCTTCATTAGATTGACCAGCTTGTGGGAGAACTGCTAATAACGCTGGAACTGATGAAGAGTTGTCAGTTGCTATTTGGCTCACAAGAGATGTAATAGTACCTGAGTTTGGAATTACTCCTGAAAGCTGACTACAGTCATTAAGAGTTGATGCATTTTGTATAGTTAGACTTTCATTAACTGATGAAGAGCTTGTGGGAAGTGAACTAAAACCAGACGGTACGCTAGGAGAACAGTTAATAGAGTTTGCAATCCTTGACGGATTTGCAAGTGGAACAAAAACTGAATTAGTAATCTCGGTTGTGTAGTATCCAATTAAGTCAACTTGTATTGTAATACTGTTAGTAGTTGCCGCCACCCCGTATGCAGATTGCGCTTCTATGGAAATAGAACCACCGCTTAATTTTGCCGTGACGGTATTTGAAGCAGTTTCACCTGGTGCGAGATTTAAAAAGGATGTACTTGAACCATTTACTGAGAGAAATGCGGAACTTGACCCAGTACTATCTTGGGCCGTTATAGAAAGTACTACGGCATCAGCGTAGCTCCCACTAACTGGAATCTGTACACTTCCATTGCTACAAGACGAGCCGGTATCTAATAGTGATTGAGAGCCAACTAGATTAAGGTGGGCACTATCGGAGCTAGATGTCGGAAAGGAAGAAAACTGATTATATCCTGTACCAGCACATGGAGAAAATAACGAGTCTTCCATAACGGCAGGAGTTGAAAGAGGTACATAAGTGTCTCCAGGTGAGTAGTTAGTAAGAGTTGATGAAGAGTACCAACCTTCCAAATCAATTAAAACATCAACTCTTGATTCATCACTAGCAAACAATGTGTTTAGAAAACTTAAAATGCCGGTAGAAGAGACGCCTACTGTTATCTGGCTCGCCTTTACCTCAGATGCAGAATAATCAATATTAGAAGTCATTGGTGCAACAGCTGACAAGTCTTGCGGTGAAATTGTCAAATATCCACCATTTATAGTTGAAGAATTAATAACGGTAACATTTAAAACAACTGCAGATATGCCGTGAGAAGGAACTCCCGTTGATTCTTCCACTGGGTTAGACGATGAATTTGGACAGACGTCCGACGCTGTACTTGATGATGATCCAAGAGGCTCATAGCCGAGTGCAGCTAGTACATTTAACCTCTGTGGGACACCTGAAAGAAGGGGTGCTAGTCCTAGACTACATCTTGAATCTACAATTCGAGCTGGCGTTATCGGATAGTACTGACCGCCAACTTGAGGAGAGTCACCTTGTGCTAACGCTCTACGACTATGAATATGAATAACAGAGGAGAGTGAAACTAGCCCAAGCAAAACTAAAACGATAGCTCTATGAGAGTACCTTCGAAGATGCCCCCCCCCGAACTGAATTTTCATATTCTTCATCATATTCTTAATTTATACCTAATTTCTTAAGTTGTCAACGGCTAATGAATAGGCACACGAATTATTAATTTCAAAGTAACTGCCCTACTATATAGTTAATTGCTCCACATATTACAGCTATGTCATTAGGATCAATAGCTCGAAACATAGCGACTCTAAGCTGGTTTCTTTCCAACTTACGATAATGCTCAGTATCTACGATTTGGTTTTCACGAAGAACCTTCGAAATTACTGAAGCATCAACTTCATCACTAAAGTCAATAGTTGCCACAACGTAGCTTCTCGTCTCCTGATATTTAACAACTGGTGTGGCAAAGCTAGACTCCTCTGCCCAAGAGTACAGTATCTCAGCTGGCCTATCGCATCTCTGAACTGTCCCCGATTATTTTTGATATTTTAGCTTTTTTACATTGCGATTTGAAATTAGTCGTGAAATTAGTCGTGTTAAGATTTAGATAAGACTACTGATAAAAAAAGATGTCTTTGTGAAAGATTCGGTACAGGAACATTTTGTGTGAACTTTATTTTGCCTTGTTTTCTAATTTTAAGTTCGTCATTTCCTATTTTTATGGATGGCTCAAAAGCGATGGCAAACACGACTAAGAGTTCTGTTACAAATTCAGTTACATTGTCATCTCATACTATGACCCGATTACCCGATGGAGGAGAAAACTATAACCACACATTAAGTGATGGCAGACAATTAAACGTTCCTATTCCACCAAGTGACTTTAATCCATTAAGTGCAAGTGCTAATCAATTTGAAGATTATGATCTCCCAGCCAAACCTATAAATTCTGTCGATTTAAGCAGTTGGCGACTACAAATGTCAACCTATAAATCTAAAGCTGTTCCAACGTCTACCCAAGATGCATTTGATTTTGCTAGCATGAGTCAACCTGTAAATAAACATTACATGACTAACGGCTCATCAACAGCAACTTCAGTTCGATGGGGTGGATATAATGCGGTAGGTGGAGTTCCTGGCACCGCTCCCTACGTGGCTATTAAAGATGAAATCACTGTTCCTTCTGTTGGGTATAATTCATCTTGTTCTTCAATTTATGGTGTTCCGATCATGGGTTCATCGTGGGTAGACCTAGGAGGAGGAACTAATGGCTCTACATCACGATGTTAAATACTATGTGGATGTTTGGAACATTTCTAGGCTTAAACATATCAGCGTGGCTTCAAGGAATCTCTGGTCATGATGAAGGTATAGATGGTAGAGCACATAGTGAAAGACTTCGTCGTGAGCTCATCTCAATTGCAGCTAGGATTACAAAACGCTCTAAATGCTTACAAGTTCATACTACGCCACAAGACTTAGATGGAAGCTTTGGCACAGCCTGGCGAACTCTTGATAATCTACTTACTGCTAGAAGTCCATAACGTCAAGAAAATAACGACCGTACAAGAGTGATAAAACCCAATGCAGTGGTCAACTTAAATTACAAGAAATCTATAAAAATGTAAGAAAACGCCTCAAAACCAGTTTGCTAATATTGTTAAAGAGAACTTTAACTTTCAAACACTTTTCGGTCTCTAAATTAGACGCCAACAAACCTTACTCGCCCGATTTAGGTCAGATAAGGTTTATACGTGAAATTTGCGCCATATCTTTCTTCTTATGGGAATAAAAACCAAAATTCCTATTCCAACTTCTAAAATAACGGCTCCTCGCTATATCGTGTGGATTTCGGGTAGCGGGAGCTTACCTGCGATGAGGTAGATAATCGTGATCATCTTTTCATTCGAGCGATATCCACGGGCCCTTCTTTTGGCTGCTTGAATAAGTGAGTTAGTCCCCTCCAAAAGACCGTTGCTTAGTCGGCTTCTCTGCCAGGCGATGATGCCGTCCCAGTGAGCCTCAACCGTGGCCACGAAGTCTTTGATCGGTTGGAGACGTGATCGTTTTGCCCCGTAGCACCAGCTTTGTAGGTAGTCCTCGGCCTCTTGTGGTGTGGACTGGTCATAGAAGCCGTTAAAGTCGTCACGCCACCGAGCAGCACGGGCGGTCTCAAGTCGCATCGAGGGGCGGGTGAGCCACGTAAGCTGCTCACGTTGCTTGGCTGTGAGGTTGGTCTCGTTCTTTAGCCAGACATAACGGGAGCGCTTGAGTTCGGGCCGGGTCTTTGACTCGTTCCGGCGAACCTCGTCAACTGCCTCGTTGGCCTTGGCGACCACGTGATAGCGGTCAAAGATGATTTGGGGTTGATGAACCACGGGCAATGTAGCTTCGTCACCTTCTGTGGATAGAACATCAAGGACGGGTGGGATATTAGATCCGACAGTGATGGGCTCGACAGTGGTGTGTGCACTGGTGCACCCATCAACTGCTTCTTTTTCGGGTTGCTCGGCTAAGTGCTCTGTGATGCCCTTGATGAAGGCGGGGCTCATGTCACAACACACCTCTTGGACCTGGGTCTTTGGATGGCCACCGTGGGCAGCGAGGTCATCGGCGAAGGCATTGACGGTGTCGGCGTCCTTGCCCGGGGTAGCGAACATAACCCGCCGTTTTTCCAGATCCATAAAGAGCGAGACGTAGTCGTGACCTCTCTTAGCAGAGGTCTCGTCACAGCCGACCTTGGTAACATCAGAAAAGTCGAGGCTACTACGGGACAAGCCGACATGGTGCTCTAATACCCGCCAGATCCGGGTATCGTGTACTCGGGCCATTTTGGCCAAGGGGGCAATGGGCATCTGCTTGGCAAAGGTGAGCATAGCAACTTCCATCAAGAGGGTAAATCCACTACCGGTCCGAGCCCAAGGAACAGCAACCAGATGGACTCCGTGGGTGACGCAATCTACTCTTGGTACTCGGGCGATCAAGAACGCCTGGTATTCGAAGAAATCCAGATGCCGCCAAGACTTCTCAAGTGTGTCGTGAACTGGACAGGCTGACTGGGTACAACCCTCACACGGACACAAGAATCGAGATCCTCGATCAAAGTCGAGCCTGACTTGCAACTTCCCGCCTTCGTAGTCGAAGTCCACCGACGTCACAGCCCATGGTGGTGTAAGACCCAAGGCTAAGCCAAATAGTCCAAACACGTCTAAATCATTCACAATCTTCTCTCCCTCAATAGCTCTTTCTACTAGAAAGGCTACGTGAAAAACTCAGCGAGTTGGGGGGATATACCCACACAAAACAGCGAGGAGCCAAAATAACTTTATATGGGAAAGAACCCTTTGATATAGGTAACGCGCTTACTGATACTAGCGACTTTGAGAGAGGCGGTGCCTGTTTGACAACTGGTAGTACCGTTGGAAGCGCTTTATAATCAAGGCTTTTGGCTAATTCAGATGCCTTTTGTTCCATCAATGTGTCTCCTGCTATTTTGAAGAGTTGTGCGGCAATCTCGGCATATCTGGCCCTAACACTTGTTTCATTAGATACTTCAGCAGTAGAAATGGACATCGGATCATTAGCTGTTAAGAATGCCTGCTTAGCAAGAAAATATGCCGTATTGACAGTTGGCATTTGTACTGCGGTTATTTTCTCATTGCCGCAAGCCAAGTAATAAATCCAATTACCTGCAACCGCCACAGTTGAAGCCTGTCCTGCTGCCGTACCAGCTGCGATTGCATCAGCTTCTTGCACGTTGGGCGGCTGAGCATATGAGTTATCAGAAGAAACATTGTAACAGTCAGAAGTATTTGGAAGGTAACCTAAAAACTGACCATCTGTTGCGTCAACCACTAAATCTCCACCGAGAAATAGCAGTTCACCTCCAGCAGAAGCGTGCGGTCCATTATATAACCCACGCGGAAGCCCGTCTTTGATGTACTGTATTTTGCCATCGCCTTTACTTAAAGACACAACTGAAATACCAAGAGGTTTGTAGTTCTTTGAGCTAACACTCGTAGATTGATTTACCATATCTTCCATTGAATAGGCCTGGCTTGTGAGAATTACTGATGAGTTAGAAACAACTAGTTGAAGACCAATTGGTCCCCAAATAATAGTATCCCAAACTAGCTTTCCATTATTAGCATCTAATGCAATTACTCCATTAGCAATTGTGCTACTTGATTGATTCTTTACTTCATTATCTGCCTTGATTCCAACACTTAAATAAATTATTCCAGCAGATGCCGCGATGTCATAAATATCGCTTATAGCTAAATGTCGTTCTAATGATGAAATAGTAGCATATTTGCCACCTGAATTTAAAGACACAAATTGCGATGTATTACCAGAATTCGTAAATATTGATAGATTCTTATCGAAAATATTTGTAGTTAAAGTTGAACCATATGGGAAATTAGAATAGGTATTATTCCAAATCCACTTACCTTTTCTTGCCGCATACAGGGTTAAGGGAATGTATGAATTACTAATTAAGCTGGCATCTGTACTACAACTCTCAGTAGAATTGAGCGGTTGTTCACAATTTGCTACGACTGTAACGTCTCCTTTAGGCGTAGAGGTAACTCTTAAAACTGGACTGTTTGTATAGCTTCCACCGAATGCAGGATCCCAAAATTCTTTTCCAAAATTGATCGGGAGGTTAAGGCTAGTGAGCACTGCACCATTATTTTCAGAGTATGACTTAAGCGTAAGTGGATACTGAGGATACGTAATATTTTTACCATTGATACTATTCGGGCCATTGACACCACCGATAGCGTACAATGTTTGGTTGTGAGCTGTTAAGTGCGAACATTGTTCAGGATTGGATACGGGTCCAAAATTTGTATATCCGAGGTCCGAAAAAGATTCTAGTCCTGAGGCAGGTGGCGTGGAATATGGATTTGGCCACCAATTGTTGTCTAAGGTTTCAGTACATACATATAAACTATTTCCATCTAAAACGACTCGGGAGGAACTATCAAAATGATCTCCCCATAAAAACTGTCCGGTTTCAGCATTAAATCCCTGAGGAAGTGCTGGAACCAATACTCCATTTGTGACAACTATATTTCCAGAATGTGTTGAAACTGACTTACCAATTAAAGTTTTAAATCTCATGCACACGGGTTTCATATATGGCATATACGGCGGCGCACAGGAATTGGGAATAGTATATGGTAAAACGAATTCCACTTTAGCCTGTTTAAAGCTTTGTTCATCTAGAAATGAGTTCGGATTATAGTACGATTTTCCTGCATTGTACCCCGCTTGATCCCAATCGCCTGTATTTGTGACTGGGCCTGGAAGTGAAACGTCAAATGAATTACTTGATCCAGAAAATGGACCACCATATGGCACACCAAATTGATCACCGACTTCAACGGTATCATTGTTCATGACAACAGGTATAGATATACTAACTGTTAATTCTCCACTTTTAAAAGTACCAGTTCTTTGGTATAAAAACCCGCTTTTATCTAGTATGTATGTGTTGCCATCATAAAGAGTCACAACTTGCCCGTTTATGTCTATCGCTTTAATTGCTACAAAAAACCTTGTTCCAACGGTTTGATTTGAAATTTTTGCAATTACAAATTTTACAGGAGGAAGCTCAACATTAAATAACGCGCTTTGTGATATAGGTGCTCCACTTTTATCAGCTACAATCAACTGATCAACACCAGGAGCTGCAAGAAAGTAACTTGTCTTTGCAACTCCTTTTACGAAGTTAAGACTTATTGAACCAATTCCTATTCCGTCTAATCCATTTTGGGAATCTTTAAGGTTACCTAAATATCCAAAGTAGTTTTGTAATATCTGACCATTTGCTCCAAGGGCTTCAACTGTAACTTTGTTTGTTTGATATCTATATTGTGAAGGAGGATTTGGTGGATTTAATTTAAACTCAGTTGGCAGTGGAGGTCCAATATCAATGTATAACGAGCTGTTAGACAATGTGCCTGAGCTGTTAGCCTCAATCGTTATTAATGAATTAGCACTTATTGTAGTTTGGTTTGAAAGTATGGTTAAGTGAATAACAGCACTTGAAGCAACTGCAAGTGAAATATTACTAGGTGAAAATACCGCTGTTAATCCGCTTTTTAGTGGTGAAGTTGTAAAAAAGACATTGCTGAAAGAACTTGTCCAATTTGGTCCTCGTGAAACAGTAAAAGTTGCTGTTCCGCTTTGTCCAGCTCGTAGTTCAATATTTTCCGGACTCAGTTGCGTTGTTGTGATATAAATAGGTGGTGAAATTACACTAACTGTCTTTGTTAACGCTCCAGCGTAACTCGTATCGTTTACTCCTTCTACTGTTGGGAAAACACTAAAAGTTCCAGGTGGAGAAATATTTGATGTTGACATAGTAAACATGCCATTTAAACGCGCATTCGAAGCTAAATTTTGTGATGGAGTTGTAATGTCAAATTCACCATTTTGATCATCTGGATTTACAAACTTTATATTTCCGCTCCATCCGTCAATACTTTGCACATCAAAAGAAGCAGATGTTGAGTGACCTTCAATAACAGGACTTTGAAATGGTTTGGTTGAAATTTCTAATTTTGGTAATGACAGCGGCCATGATACGGTTAACTTATAGACGGAAGTGCCATCAAAAGCAAAGACAACAGGTTCGCCAGCAGAATTTTTACCTGCACTAATTGTTTCAATACTTTGTGGCGAGCTACTCAACAGGGTCCAAAAATCACCATTTGAATCTTCGCCTCCTACATATACGCCTTTTTGTGTCGATATAAAAACAATGCCTCGCTTATGTCCGGGTATAGCAAATGAAAAATCAGCTGAAACATCACTTATAGTTTGATCGTTTATGGAAGTTAAAGATTGACCTTGATATACAAGATTTATACCCTGAGATGTCCCACCACAGTATGGAGATGCAATTCCCATAAGATAACTTCCCGCTTTTGATCCGGGTTGGGAACTCGCCCAACTTGCGAACGATAAGTTACTCAATGATCCATACGGGAACGGAATTGGCGATGGCTCCCAACTCTGACCTGAGTTAAACGTAACGAATTGATTGTTATTTCTGTCTGTAAAGTATCCGGTGCCATATGGATCAAATGCGAGTCCACACGCGCCTACGTCTGAAAGGTTATATGACCACGAAAAACCAGCATTAGCAGATTCATATAGACCGGGAGACTCCGTATCTACTGTTGGTTCACCTTCTGTACCTACTGTCCATTCAAGCCAGAAACCAAGTCCACCATTTGAAGGAACACTCATAAAGATATTTTCACTTGAATTTACTGCCAATGCATCTATGTCTGCCTCGTAGACATGCGTAGGGAGCCATACCTCCCCAGTTACATTTTCAATAAACCAAAGTGAAGAGTTTCCATAAAACCCATTCCCCACCACACCTGTGGGAGTCGTGGCAATACTCGTTGCAACATAAATTGCGCCAGCTACATTGTTTTCAAAATTAGGACTAATCGCTATTGCGGTAATATCTTGGTTTTGGAATCCGATACTTTTCCAAGTATTTCCGCCATCGGTTGTCGCAAAAACGCCATGTTGTGTAGCTAAAACTGCTGTGTGATCTATATCATAGTTTGGCGATACGACTAAATTCGGATCTCCCTTTATTTGAAATGGTAATTTAGTTTGGAGAACTGTACCCCATTTCTCTTTAGTTATTCTAGTTCGTGGAGTAGCTTTAGATAGCAACCCAAATGCAGCTACAGATCCTGCTACAATAGCTACACACATCATTGCAACCAAAAGAGTTACTAGCAGAACTATATATTTGCGTTTAGCAGATATCGTAATATGTTCCCTCCGTATTATCATACAAACCCATATCCAGTGCAAATAAAACTTATGTAAACAAGTTTACAACTTTTTTCGCTAAAGTCAATCTGTGATATTAGAGAACCTGTGACACCTTACATGTTACGGGGTTGCAAAGAGGATCAGAGGCTGACGCCATTTACATCTAGAGTGTCATTGCGGCACTCAATTCTAATGTATTGTTCTTTAATTCTCTGTGCGATTTGGCTGGAATTATGCATTCCTATTGATCCAGAATAATGGCTACAATTCGACTGGGATTAAACAATGTTGATCACGAAAGACTCAATCGGAGAGTCCGCCTTATTATTAATCGAGCCTATGGTTTTCACTCTAGAAATGCCGCACTTGGTTTAATCATGCTTACACTTGGACCAATAAAACATGTAACCCCATATAACAATATGAATACATCAGATCCTTAAAAACTACCCACATCTATGCCTGGAGTCCCTGATTATTTAAAATCGAGATGATCCATCGATACTCATGTATTACTGCTCTGATATAGATAGTTGCTAGTCGGCTATTGCAAAAATAAATACCATTGCCTCCACCATTTTCCAAAACATTGAAGAATAATCCTACAATTGGAGCGCCCAGCTCAACAAAATCAAAATCGCTAGGCTTCCAATTTCCTTCATTGGCCACGAAACCAAAAATCATCGAAAGGAGCCAACTATTACCGTTAAAGACCTGCTATCAGCTTCTCCACACGTTCATCTGAACTCTTAAATGGGTCTTTGAGAAGCAACGTACGTTGAGCTTGATCATTCAACTTTAAGTGGATCCAATCGACAGTAAAATCTCGCTGCTTTTCTTTCGCTTTTCTAACAAATTCTCCTCTTAAATGCGCTCTAGTAGTAAGAGGAGCAAACTCAACTGCATTTTCGATGTCGCTATCAGTAAGTATTTTCTCAACTAAATCTCTTTTTTCCGCCCTATAGAAAATCGATCTGTCTCGATTGACGTCATGGTATTGAAGATCAATCAAGCTCACTTCCGGACTGGATAATGATACATGTTTTTTTAGCCTATAGTGTTCAATTATGTTGTGTTTGATTACCCAATCACACTCTCTGCCCAAACTAAATGGATCTTTTTCAAGCCCTTCCATAACGTGTTTCCACATCGAAAGCGCTCTATCTTCTTGCTCAGGCAAACCGTGTTTCTCTTTAAATCGTATTGCTCTATTTAGATATTCAGATTGAATTTCAAATGCTGAGAGTTCCCTTCCGTTCATCAACCTAACACGCTTCTTAAGTGTTAAGTCATGGCTAATATCACGAATAGACCTTATAGGGTTTTCAAGGGTCATATCTCTAAGTATCGTATTATGGTCTTCTAACAGACGGAGAAGTATTGCAGTTGCTCCAATTTTGAGGTAAGTTGCATACTCACTCATATTTGAATCACCAACAATGACATGGAGACGTCGATATTTTTCAGCGTCTGCATGTGGTTCATCTCTAGTATTTATTATTGGTCTAGACCTTGTGGTTGCCGAAGATATTCCTTCCCAGATATGTTCGGCTCGTTGGCTTATTGAAAATGATGAACCTCGTGTAGTCTGTAAGACTTTTCCGGCACCAGAATATATCTGTCTACTGATAAGAAACGGTATTAAAACTTCTGAGTACCTACTTAAATCATCACTACGAGACGTTAAATAGTTTTCATGACAGCCGTATGAATTTCCAGCTGAATCAGTATTATTCTTAAATAAGTAGATAACTCCTCTGATACCTTCTTCTCTGAGTCTTTGTTCAGCTGAAAGTACGAGTCGATCGAGTATAACTTCACCTGCTTTGTCATGAGCTACTACGTCGCTAATCTTGTCACACTCGGGAGTTGCATACTCTGGGTGACTTCCGACGTCAAGGTAGAGCCTTGCGCCATTTTCAAGAAATACATTGGACGAACGCCCCCAACTAACCACCCTTCTAAAGAGGTAACGAGCTACTTCATCCGGGCTGAGGCGACGTTGTCCGCGAAAAGTACAAGTAACGCCATATTCATTTTCAATGCCGAAAATGCGCCTTTCCATGAATTGTAATAACCAGCTTCTATGCTGGCGTATCCCTTTTGTAGACAGGTTTTAGTTGCCTGGCAGCTCGTGCTTCATCGACTCTAGAAACAGGAGTATTCATAGGCGCAGTTTTTAGAAGCTCAGGGTCTTCATATGCACAACGGTAGATCTCTTCTAGACTATCGATGAGTGAATCTACCGTTTCAAGGCTTTCAGTTTCAGTCGGTTCGATCATCAAAGCTTCATGAACAAGTAATGGGAAGTAAATGGTAGGGGCATGGAATCCTCGATCTAAGAGACCTTTTGCGATGTCGAGCGCCTTAATTCCAGTCTCTTTTGTTACGCTCTCTGCAGTGAGCACAGCTTCATGCATGGGTGGTGAATCGTATGCTGGAGGGAAATACTCCTTTAACCTTTCTTTAAGATACCGTGCATTTAGTACTGCCAACTCACCTACTGTTTTTAGCCCATCATTTCCGTGAAACACAATATAGGCATAAGCACGTGCTAAAACTACTGCATTCCCAAACCAAGAGTGGATTCGACCGATTGAATGTTTAGGGTAGGTGAATATAAATCTGTCACCTTCTTGAGTTACGATTGGTGACGGAAGAAAGTCTAAAAGTCGTTTACTTACCAAAACAGGTCCTGCTCCGGGCCCACCACCACCATGTGGGGTAGCAAAAGTTTTATGGAGATTAAGATGAACTACATCAAATCCCATGTCACCTGGCCTTACGGCTCCTAATATAGCATTTAAATTAGCGCCATCGTAGTAAAGCAAGCCTCCAATATTATGAACCAATGAGGCAATTTCTGCGATCTCTGTTTCAAATAAACCTAACGTATTGGGATTAGTTAACATTATTGCTGCAACGTCATCATCGAGAATGGCCTTTAATTCGTCAATGTTAACCAATCCGTCTTTATTGGTCCCGATTGTTACAGGCTCATATCCAGACAACGTCACCGACGCAGGATTTGTTCCATGTGCTGTATTTGGTATTATTACCTTTTTACGACTCTCCCCACGAGATTCGTGATATGCCTTTATTAGCAAAAGACCAGTGAGTTCCCCCTGTGCTCCAGCAGCAGGTTGAAGAGTGCCACCGGCCATCCCTGTGATCTCCTTAAGTGCACCAGTTAATTTAAAACAAAGGTCAAGCCAGCCTTGACAAAACTTTGAGGGAGTAGCAGGATGAATTAAAACAAGTGACTCGTATGAAGCTACCTCATCACAAAACTTAGGGTTGTACTTCATAGTACATGAACCCAATGGATAAAATCCTAAATCTACAGAGAACTGACGATGAGACAGACGCGTGAAGTGAGCTACTAAATCACGCTCAGATACTTCAACTAAATCTAATTCATCGTCTCGCAGAAACATTCCATCAACAAGATCTTTCAGTTCATTTACTGGAACACCAGTTGATCTCATGGTGTAGGACTTCCTGCCTGTACATGACAACTCAAATATCGTAGGTTCCTCTTCATTTCCCATCAATGGGATTGAGGAACTCTTGCCACCAGGACTACTCATAAAATCTCCTTGTTACCAAATTTATAGCCAATAAGAATGCAGTAATATCTGACACCGCTCTACCTTAAAGTGCAATCTTCTTTAAAATCGACACAAGTCTATCCATTTCATCCTTTGTTCTTTTTTCCGTTGTAGCAATTGTGAGAAGGTTAGACGATATACCCGGAATCTCATGTGGATATCTAGCAATCCCTGGAAGCATTCCTTCGTAACATACAGCTTCCACAACCTCTTCCGGATCGATCTTTATTTTGATCGAGAATTCATAGAGGAATGGTGAATCATAAGCAAGTGCAAAACCCGCCTGGACGAGTTGATTCGCAAGGTAGTGCGCAGATGACGCTGATATCTTGGCAACTTCTTTGATCCCATTTGTACCTAACCACGACATCTGAATAGCTGCTCTGATTGCTATTAGCGTCTGATTGGTGCAGACGTTAGAAGATGCTTTCTCTCTCCTTATATCTTGCTCACGACTTCGAAGTGTTGTCACATAAGCTTTTCGACCTAATTTATCAACTGTTTCACCAACTAATCTTCCAGGAATTAACCTCACGTACTCAGACTTGACTGCGAACAGACCTAAATATGGACCTCCGTAGGAGAGGGGCATACCAAGAGACTGACCTTCACCAACAGCTATATCGGCTCCAGATGCACCAGGACTTTTCAGTACACTTGCTGCAATCGGATCAAATACCTGTATTAAGAGAGCTTTATTTTCTTTAGCGGTATTCGCTAAATTATCAATCCTCTCCAAAAATCCCAAAGCGTTAGGACTTGCGACAGCAATGGCAGCTACGTTCGTCATGTCAACATCAGATAGATCAGTTATTCCATTCCTAAGAGGTAAAGTTTCGACCTGATGGCCAGTACCAATTGCAAAAGTTTCAACAACTTGCCTCCAGTTAGGATGAATCCCAGCAGAAAGTAGAACTCTCTCTTTTTTTGCATGACTTGTTGCTAGATTTACTGCTTCTACTAAACTTGAAGCACCATCGTAAAGAGAAGCATTAGAAACATCGAGTGCTGTCAGCCGTGTAACTAACGTTTGGAATTCGAACAGTGCCTGTAAAACGCCTTGGGCAACTTCAGGTTGATAGGGCGTATAAGCAGTTACAAATTCACTCCGTGATGCCAAACTGTTAGTTGCCGCAGATATATCGTGATCGTAAGATCCTCCCCCGGCGAAACAAACTAACGTATTTCCATGTTGCAAATTCTTTCCACTAATTTCGAGGATGTGGGTTTTAGCGTCAAACTCACTTAAACCGTCTGGTAAATTGAGTTTGCCATGGAAAAGAAGCTCTTTTGGTATGTGGCCGTAGAGATCACTGAGGTCATCGAGGCCAAGAAAGTTAAGCATTGACCGAACGTCTTCAGTCGTATGTGGTGAAAAGTTCATTACATATTATTCTTTCATGTTTTTAAGTAAATAAATTTATAAAAGCGGGTTTAAAAAGCACATAAATTCATTATTCATATATAACAAGCATATACAGGAACAACCAGTAAGAATGACTTTGGCTTTTGTTTAGCTATTCTAAATTTTATTGACGCTCATTCTTGGTATTCTTGGTCCTATTGTGTTTTACAAATGGTAGCTTTGTAATCTTTACCTTCTCTATCTGACCACGTATTTCTACATCAAGATCGTTATAATCACCGTCGTCAAGGTAGGCCATTGCAATTCCGACGTTGAGAACGGGTGAAAAGTTTCCACTGGTTGTAGTACCTACAAGGCTTCCATCACTTAAAACATTAAGGTTATCTCTTAAGGGTCTCTTCGTCGACGATGCTAATCCAAAAAGCTTACGTCTAGATTTATTATTCTTTAGTTCCAAAAGAGCTTCACGACCTCTAAAGTGAGGCTTGTTTAAGTCTACAACCCAACCGAGGCGAGCATCATATGGAGTCGTAGAACTACTCAACTCGTGCCCATAAAGCGGAAGTCCTGCTTCAAGACGTAGAGTATCCCTTGCTCCAAGACCTGCTGGGAGAATAGTTTCAAGATTGATAATCATCTCAAAAATATCTGACGCAAACTCATTTTCTACATGAATTTCCAGACCGTCTTCGCCTGTGTAGCCAGTGCCAGAAATTTGACACTCGACCCCGGCAATCGACATCTTGTACGTGTGATTCGACTTAACATCTAAAAGTTTAGGCTCAATCTTTGCGAGATGTTCTTTAGCCCGAGGTCCTTGAACACCTAAGATTGATCTCGATTCAGTTATATCATTTCCCCCTAATACACTTACGACAGAATCAGTATTTGTGGCATTTGGCATTACAAAAAAGGTCTCATCACTTATCCACCACACAATAATATCGTCTGTTACAAATCCGTTATCGTCCAATAGATGCGTGTACTGAGTTTGAGAAACTCCAATTTTTGCCAGATTATTAGTTAGCAGATTCTGGATCTTATCGAATGCACCATTGCCACTTAGTTCAACTGTTCCTAAATGGCTCACATCGAATATAACTGCATTGTTACGACATGCTAGGTGCTCTTTTAAGGTACCTTGAGGATAGCTTACCGGCATTTCGTAGCCGCCAAATTCAACCATTTTTGCACCTAGTTTGACATGGTAGTCGTGAAGTGCAGTTTCTTTTAGTGCATTATGCATATTTAGTTTGATAACAACCTTTCTACTTCGCTTCGTCGCAGTAATTCAATCTTAATATCTGGATATAGTTGTTTTAAAAGCCGAATTTTCCTATTCTTTATTGTTATATTCTTTTGCTTAACAGTGGTGACCTCCACAAACAGATCGAACTCAGGTAAGTAAAAATCAGGCCTGAAAGCACATGTAGTGCGCCCACATTTTTCTTCAAGTACAAACTCTACAGGTTCGTAGATCCAGTGTATATCTAAATCGTCCATTAACTTAGCTAGTTGCTCTTCTGAGGGATGTGCAAATCTAATTTCTGAAGTTAATCGCGTCAATGACCTATTGTGCTGACTTCAAATTCAACATAGTGTTAGAACTATTTTCAGAGTAATCGTTTTTTCCAGTACCCAAACTTTCAATTGCTGTAGATACGCTTTCTCTTGATTCTCGGGACGAAATAGGATTTTTAGCAGAAATGATGTCACCAGATATATCTGTCCCAATTTGACTGTCAAGCTCATTTCGCAGACCTAAAAGTGGAACAACACTCATAACGCCTTGTCCACCCATTAAAATATTAATAAGCTCATCTCCACTATCAGCTAAGACAACTTTGTCACTTTCAATGACTAAATTGATTGCACTGAGAGCTTCTTCAACGTGTTCACGGACGAAATCAAGCGCCTTTCTGGCAAGCTGAAGGGAAACTCCCCCATCCAGAATCTGTTTAATGATCTTGAGTTCAAGAAGGTCTTGATAAGAGTACAATCTTTGCGAACCTGAACCTGAAGCATCTTTAACGGATGGAGTTAAAAGTCCAGTTCTTGCCCAATAATCCAGTTGGCGATATGAAATACCTACAATCTTGCATACTTTAGGACCGCGAAAACCAATACTCACACTGATCTCCTTTGTTGCACTGTTGCGAGTGACACGATAATTACAACCATGTAAGTATTTTATCGCACTATCTCAAAGAAGTGGTGGATTGCTATGAAGAAAAATCCTCGGGTTTCAATGTATCTAAAAACTCTTTAAACTCACCTAATATCTCGTCGGCACTATCGCCGCTATCATCGTCTTCAAATGCTGAGGACGGCAAAAATAAGCCTTCTTGCTCCATTAAATCATCGTTGACAAATATCTTGACCTCGCTGCGAAGAGCTAGAGCGATAGCATCACTTGGACGCGCTGACACGGTAAGATCATCTCCTACGGGATTCTTTATTATTAATTCAGCAAGAAAAATCCGATCTTTTAACTCAGTTATCAGTACTCTTTCTAATCTACCTTGTAGAGCTTCAACGCTTTTAAGTAGAAGATCGTGTGTCATTGGTCGAGGAGCCTCAATTTCCTGAATAATCATAGCAATAGCAGTGGCTTCAGGAGGTCCGATAAAAATTGGTAATGTTCGTTCCAACCCACCAATTTCACTTAACAACACCACAGGAGTGCTCGATTGAACATCCATTCTCAGAGATTTTAACGCAACTTCAATCACAATAAGTTTCTTCCTATATCTTTCATAATACATTAAACTTCTAGCCGATACAAAGCTCAGTCAATAAACACAATACAACTAGATCAAGCTTAAAATTAAGCATATAAAAAGTAGGGCTGTTGAAAATGCTCACAATCGCGATATTTTGCTAAATCTTCAGGTTGAGTCCAAAAGCAACTCATTTGATGAGAGTATCAAAAGTTTACAATTCAGCCTCCAAAGTGCAGTTTTGCGATAAGACCGGTTAGATTTCCGATATTCTAAGAATAATTTATCAAAATAGATTAGTGGTTTATGGGTGGCGGATTAAAACCGAAATGGGTGGCGGTTTTAACCGAAATACCCACCTTTACAGTAAAGGACTACCCTTAAATAAATCGTAAGCATTCAGACCCTCATTGCTAATCGCATATAGGCAGAAGGGCAAATTAATGCATTAGCAATGGCAAAGAGTCAGTAACCCTAATCATTGTTATTTTGTGGAGTTTCAATTTAACGGTGTA
>JAJYFT010000132.1 GCA_021790815.1 Actinomycetes bacterium | reverse complement strand
ATCGCGAGCATTACCAACTTACAAACGCGCTGGTCAAGCGAATATTTGGAAACAATTTCTGATGGGTTAATTAAATCAGCTCAAATTTAGTGGATGGAGACCTGAACTAATACCTTCCGTGAATGCTGCTGAATTAGAGCGCGGTAATCTTGTATTTGTTTTCGAAATGTTAGAAAGCAGAAGATGCCGATTGGTGAGACGATGTGAGTAGGAGTAACGGCGAGCTTTTTAAACAACTTTAGGTCTAACTTTTCGAAAATTTATCGTAAATTTATTTTTAATCCCTGCGAGTCGTCATTTTTTTTACTACTCTCTTAATATGGACAATGTTGATTCTGAGGTAGATGAAACCAGCTTTTTTCTGAAGAATGCACTAGTTGAGGTTGGCAAGAGCTTTTTTGGCTCGCCATATGCCAGTGAGTTTGCGATGATAGGACTTTTATGTGAGGGCCACATTCTGATTGAGGATCTGCCTGGAGTCGGGAAAACTACTTTGGCTAAAGCCCTTGCACAAGCAATTCATCTTAATTGGAACAGAATTCAAGGCACCTCGGATTTATTACCTTCTGATGTTACGGGTTCACTTGTTGCTTTGAACAAAGATCTAGTTTTTAGAGAGGGCCCTATTTTCTCAAATATTGTACTGTTTGATGAGCTTAATCGAGCCTCCCCACGAGCTCAGTCTGCGCTGCTTGAAGCAATGGAAGAAAGAAGTGTAACTGTTGATGGGGTAACTAGATCGCTTCCAAATCCCTTTTTTGTTATAGCCACTCAGAATCCAAAAGATATTGATGGTACGTTCCCTCTTCCACAAAATCAGCTGGACAGGTTTATTATGAGACTGACTATTGGGTATCCTGATAGATTTTCAGAAAATAGAATTCTCAGAGAAACTGCGACTCAAGTCGAATTACAACCTAGAACAGTAGATATGGATGATCTGTCAAACAAAAATGTGAATGATGGATTTTTTGGTGCACTTATTAAAAGAGTAAGCTCCATATTTGTTGCTGATTCCATATTTGAATACGTGCTAGATCTAGTTAACATGTCTCGACAATCAGCAGATTTCGCAATTGGAGTGTCACCTAGAGCAGGAGTGTCTTTAGTTAAGGCGGCTCGCGCCAGAGCACTAATCCATGAACGAGATTATGTAATACCTGATGATATTAAGGTTTTAATTAAACCGGTTTTAAGCCATCGGGTAAAAATTTCACAAAATGCAAGATTAAGTGGCATTAACACTGATGATGTATTAAATGCAATTGCCTCCATGGTTCCGCTTCCTAACGGATAGAGGGCGTAATGGGAATAAACGTTGATCACGCTTAGAGGCATTGGAACACTAATTGTAGGTCTGCTACTTCTATTGATTGGAAGAGTTACTTCGAACTCCTACTTCGTCGCGGTTTCACTGATGTTATTTTCCGCTGTATTCTTTGGTCTTATAACGACAAATGTGACTAATCGCTTCAGCAAGGCCAAACTACATTGTGAAATTCTACTGTCAAACAGACTTCTCCCTTCAAGATCTACCGTGTCTGAGATCCTTAACCTGACATCTAGATCTCGTTTTAGGGTAAGTCGTCTTTTTATTGTTGGTGAACCATTTAACAAAAATCTTTCAAATGATTGGTTTATAAACCCAAAAAATATTCTGTCTCCAGTGTTGGCTGTGAAGAGCCTTCAAGTGGTGAAAAGATTTCGGGTTGGGAAAAGAGGATATCACCTGACTCCTTCGCTTGAGATATGGCAATTAGATATCTTTGGGATGTCAGCGAAGTTCGTTATGTCTCCTGCTTCTCAACCGTATCTTGTCTATCCTGAGTTAGAACTTTTTGACTTTTCTTCAAGCATATTAAGCCGGCTTGCCAGGTTTAAAGTCCCTGAGTCAACTATGTATGAATCATTAAGTGGCGAGGTCCCTGTTGGCGTTAAAAAGTATCAAACTGGAGATTCGCTAGGGCGGGTGCACTGGCCATACTCACTTAGATTTGGGACTCTCATGTCTCGGACATTCGAAGAGGCGAAAGAGAACGGACTTGCCATACTGATTGATTCGGCTAACGACAGTGAATCATTTAACGCAATGTTGCGATGTGCTGGTTCAATTGCTCTTTCAGCAAGCGCATATGGAGTCAGTTCGATTCTACTGTCAAGAGATGGATCTTCAGTGGTAGTTAAAGGTAATGATAGCTTTGATTTTACCGACCTTTATGGGTATTTTGCTTTAGTCGAGAATAAGAAAGTGACTTCGTTTAGCGATATGATAAGCGAATTTGAAACCTATAGCAGTAGTGGTATGGTTCTAGTAACTGCATCTTCAGGTAGCGCAAATTCAGAAGAAAATTCAGATAGCTTGAAGTTTGACTTGGTCATTAGCATAATGGGTGGCAGGAGTCAAATAAATAACATCGCAAAATTCTGCGAACGAATAATTGAAATACCTGTGTCGCTTCAATCTCTGGGTTCTGCATTAATGGAGGAACGTTGATAGCACTACCTTTTATAATTTTGCTGTCTTATATGTACTCAACACTGTTTTTTTCGAAGGATTTTGCTTTTGGGGTGTTTATACTAAGTGGCACAGTAGGAATCTGTTTAGCAATAGTGCTGGATAAAACGCGACTCCGCAAAGGTGATCAAAGTTTAATCGCTTTGATTGCAATGTTACTTTTTAGCGTCGCTGTTTCAAAGCACAATTTCTATGGGATTCCGTCGTTATCCACTTGGCGTTCTTTTCAAGAATCATTTTCTCAAATACAGTTGGATATTCATTCGAGAACCATCGAACCTTTTCTCATGGGAGCCAATTTAATAGTTATTTCATATCTTATTTCGATTGCTTCTTTCTTCCATGAGAGGGCAGCAAAGGAAAGCCAAGGCGCATTTAGGGGACTAACAGATCTATTTACGCTGTTTATCATAGTTATTGCGTTAGGACACGACAAAATAAGTTCGACGTTGTTTTATATTAGTTCGGCAACGTTAGTTATCACTGCAGTTATTCTAGAGTCTCGTCCAAATATTCGTAGTGAGATTGATAAGGTGTTGCGCGTTTTAGATAATGGGTTTACAATCCCGAAGATAACTAAAGGGAAAGAAAGCCACTACTTAAAAACTGTTGGATGGTATCTATCAATATTGATCTTATGCCTTGGAAGTGTAATGCTACCAGCATATTTCTTAAGCATAAAGGGCACATTTGCCAAATTCGGTGTAGGTGGTCTTTTGGGAACAACAAATGGCAAGGTATCTGTTTCAAATAATGTGTCGATGGATTCGATTTATTCTGATCTTTCTGGAAACAATGTTGCTCTGTTTAATGTTGTTTCAAATGACCCAAGTTATTGGACGCTGACAACTCTGGATAATTTTAATGGCACGTCTTGGTCGAGTTCAACGAATTTGAATAGGTTGCCGGGTCTATGGGATAGCAGCAAAGCGAAAAATGTTATCACAATAGATCAGCAATTTAACATTTTAAATCTGGGTGGAAGTGAACTTCCATTGGCGAATGGCGCTATATCTTTTCAAAGTCACGCAAGGGGCAGGATGACTTTTAATGGTGGCCACCTTAGCTACGATTCTTCTTCAGTCCCTTCTGGCTTTAAGTACAGTGCGCAGTCTGTAGTTTCTGAATTCCAGCCATCTTATTCCACACCAATTCTAGGTGTTAACAGTGACCAACTAAAACCTTATTTGCAGTTGCCTCAACTCCCACAAGGAATAATCAATATTGCAAAAAAGATTGTTGGAAAGACATCGTCTTTATTTGAAAAGGCAAATTTAATTGAGCAGTATTTTGAAAATAATGGCTTCAAGTACTCGTTAGTTAGTGCAAATGAGAGTAGCAACTCGTTACTTAGTTTCTTGACAATAACAAAAACTGGTTTTTGCCAACAGTATGCGACAGCTTTTGCGGTTCTTGCCAGAGTGGTAGGAATCCCAACTAGAGTTGCAATTGGTTTTGATACGGGTCAGAGCGTAGGCAGCAATGCATATAGTATCTCAACTCACGATGTGCACTCGTGGCCTGAAGTCTACGGTGGGGCTAGCTTTGGATGGATCTCTTTCGAGCCAACCCCTGCAGGTGGTGGCAATAACGCGACACAAAGTTCAGGAAATGTCGCTCCGATCCAGTCAACACCATCATCGGTGATTACTGGTTCAACCTTGCCCCCTAAGAGTACAAGCACAACCAACTCTTCATCGACGTCAAACTCCTCTTCAAGTTCACGAGCTAGTAACTTCGTTCCTTCTACTTTGCCCGACGGCAAAGGCACAGTTGGCTCGTCAGGCACCAAAGGGTTCCAACTAACAAATAAGTTACTTTATCTTGTTGGCGCAGTTTTTGCAGTCATAGGGTTTTTGTTTATATTAAGAAGGCGAAAAAGTACAAAAATATTAGATTTAGAATCCTTTGTGGCAACTAAAAATAAGTCAAAAGGTAGCCAAAACCCAATACGAGCAGTTTTGGTGTCATGGCAAAAACTTAAAGATAGTCTGAGAGGCCTCAAAATTTCACAGACATCTTCTGAGACCGCTTTTGAATTTGCCGATCGGGTATCAAGATTACTTAATCTAGACCCTACTAACTATGAGGATCTAAATAGACTTGCTTCTTTGGTATCAAAAGAAATATTTTCAAAGTTTGATTCATCAGAGTTAGAGGTTGTTCAAGCTAATGACTTATCGTCCCGACTCTGTGAGAAGATTGCTCAAATTTCTCTTGAAAGTACAGTTTAAATTTAGATAAATTGGGCATTGTATGGTCTAATGTTCTAAAACTGCTTTTTGGCTATTTCCCTATCTACCTTTTAGAAGAACTAAGGCTAAAGAACAATAGTTGTTATATGACAATAATAAGTAAAAAACAATAAATGTTGCTAACGATTAAAAAAACGTGTAAGATAACTTTTATGAAGTCTCCAGAAGAGTTAAGTGCTGCTTTTAGATCTAGTGGCAAAAAGGTAACTCCTCAACGATTTGTGGTTTGGAAGACGCTTGCAGATAATGAGGCGCACCCAACTGCCGAAGCCATATTTGAGTCGGTCAGAGGGGAGTTGGGAACTATTTCTCTTAGGACTATCTATCAAATCTTAAGTGAACTTGAAGAAATCGGAGAGATAAAGTGCTTAGATCTTGGCACTGGCTCAGCGCGTTATGACCCTAATGTTCTAAATATCCATCACCACTTAGTGTGTTCTATTTGCAACAATGTAAGAGATC
>JAJYFT010000034.1 GCA_021790815.1 Actinomycetes bacterium | reverse complement strand
CGCTGTATGCGAAAATTCCACAGTCAATTAATCCCTCTTCATCAAGAGCCGCTCGTACAACCCCAACTTGGCCATCCATCATCCCTGAAGGAGCTACAAAATCTGCACCAGATCTGCCCAAACATTTCGCTGTCTCTGCATATCGAACCAGCGTTAAATCGTTGTCAATTTTACTGGATCCATCACGGGTAATGCCACAATGTCCATGAGAAGTAAACTCATCGAGACAAAGATCTGCAAGCACTACAATATCTTCTTGAAATTTGTCCTTCACCAGCTTTACAGATTTGTTTAAAATCCCCTCTTCGTTGGTAGCCTCTGAACCAAAACTATCTTTTTTTTCAGGCGTCGCAAAAAGTGCAACTGTACCAATGCCTTTTTTTAAGCACATTTCTACGGCACTACATAAATCTTCTAATGGATAAGCAAATATGCCAGGCATCGATTCAATTTTCTGAGGTTCGTTAATGCCTTCTCGAATAAAGATTGGCTGAACAAGACCTTCTACCCGTAAAGAATTTGAAGCGACTAAACTTCTAATCTTGCTGCTATTTCTCAGTCTTCTGGGTCGCTTACTCGGAAATGTCATACTTACCAACTTAAATTGATCTTAGCAATAAAACAAGTTGCTTCATGTTAACAACAACTTGCAAGTTGCTTCTAATAACTTTTCTGTCTCAACCCCATCGGACACGTGAACATCCTCAAGGCCTAGATACTTAGCGTAATTAAAGGTAGTATTTCCGATGGTTAATGTTTTAAGATCTTTTCTTTTGGTTTGATCAACCAAGACATCTAATTGAGAAGGAGAGGCCGCAATAACTAGATTCGACCTGACAATAGTATCCAATTCTGGCACCGATAATGATCGTTCTTTTAGGCCGTAAGCATCAACACAAACTACTTCATATCCTAATTTAACAAGTCCTTTCGGAATGGTGTCAGCAGCTTTAGATGATCTAGGAATTAGCACCCTTTCAACTTGAGTTATGCTTCCCTCCCCGAATTCTTCAATAAAACCTTCTCCGCTTCTACTGTTTGGAATAAAATCTGGTTCTATGCCAAATGACTTTAGTGCCTTTGAGGTCGATGGCCCAATCGCGCCAACCTTAACATTTTTAAAAGATCTTGCGTCTCTTAAGTTCGCGGTAAATCTCCTAACCGAGTTAGCCGACGTAAAGATAACCCAATCAAATGTATCAATCGAATCAACCCCTGCTTGAAGGCCTGCTCCACCGTCAAGCGGATCAACAATTTCAATGACTGAAATGTTTAAAGCATCAAATCCTGAGTAATTTAATAGTTCTTTTAGTTCACTCGAACCTTCATCATCTCTTAATATTGCTATTTTGAATTTTGGCACAACACTGCGCAGGTCAAGAGCTGCAACTTCGCCGATTACAATAGTTGCTGGAGAATTAACCTTAACGGTGCCAACGTCCTTTAGTTCACACCTCAGAACGTTCTCTCCGCTACGAGTTGCAAACTCAATAATTGCAACTGGTTCATGTTCGTTTCTGCCATTTTCAATTAGCTTCTCAGCGATCGCCTCTCTATGGGCTACTCCCATAAGCAGTATCAACGTCGAACCTGAACTAGCTAATGCTTTCCAGTTATAGGTTGAGTCAGGCGCAAGATGACCGGTAATGACAGTAAAAGAGTTAGAGATGCCTCTGTGGGTAACGGGTACTCCAGCACTTAATGGAGCAGCAATTGCGGAACTAATTCCAGGGACCACCTCAAAATCAATCCCCGCCTCTTTTAAGGCAATAACCTCTTCACCACCTCTGCCAAACACAAATGGATCTCCACCTTTGAGCCGCACTACCCGTAAGTGTGATTTTCCATATCGAACCAAGATACTGTTAATCTCATTTTGGTCGAAAGGTTTACCCTTTTCTTTCCCAACATCAATTAACTGGGCATCTTTTGGAGCAATACTTAGGACATCAAAATCAATTAATCTATCGTGTACGACAATTTGAGCTGATTTCAACACTTCAAAAGCTCGCAGCGTCATATAATCTTTTCGCCCTACCCCAGCTCCAACAATATAAACCGTCATCTCACATTTAAGAATATACGTCCTAAAGGCGTCAAATTTTAAACTTGCTCAACAACATATCTGCCACCCTTTCACCAAACGACTCCGGCTCCTCCTCATCAAAAGATAGTACTTCTATGCGTTTAGTATCAAACGTACTTTCATCTCCCATAAAAGTTGTAATTAAATAAGTACTGTCACCTTGAACTTTTTTGGCAAAAGCCCCAACTGCTGCGTCACAACCTCCACCAATACAGCTTAAGAACGTTCGCTCGGCTCTAAGCTCATAATCCAAAATAGGGTCACTTATTTGATCAACTATCTGAGCTAGGTCAGCATTGCTCCTTAATGACTCAACTGCAATTGCACCTTGACCGACTTGAGGCACCATTTCACTCAAGTCCAGAGGAAAGAATTTTACGTTTTTGTCACTATCAAGTTTTAGGCGTTTAATCGCTGCAGCTGCCATTACTATGGCACCACCTTCGGGGATCTTAGTTAGCCTTGTCTCGATATTGCCACGTAAATCTTCAAAATTTAGCCCCTCTACCATTGAACCCAGTTGAACTTTCCTTCTTACTGATCCAGTCCGTACCGTAGTACCTCTTTTTAACTCTTCGAGGCTCAGTCCCACTAAACAATCTCTAGGATCTTCGCGCTCTACAAATTTAGTTAAAAGCTTTTCATGATCCATCGAGGGCAAATCCTTAGCTGAATGAACACACAGGTCAGCATCCAGATTCAACACTGCATCACGCACCTCACCTACAAAGATTCCTTGACCTTTTACTTGAGAAATTGGAGTAGTCACATTGACATCACCTTTAGTACTGACGAACACAAGTTCAACCGACCTAATTTTCAGTTTACTTTCGAGTAAAAATTTAACTCGATTTGCTTGCCAAAGTGCTAGATTGCTTTTTCTAGTTGCTAATTTTATGCTTTTCACTCTATCAAGCCAGGTCGAAGAGAACTCTAACTGCTTCTTTAAGTCGTTCTCCTTTTGAACTTCCAGAAGTTTCTTTTAGTTTCACTGAAGGCTCATGCAAAAGAGTCGCAACAATTTGAGAAGTAATTTTTTCGACCAAGTCTCTTTCGTCTTCGTTCATCGAACGCAATTTAGAGTCATATTTATTTAATGTCGACAGCCGAATCTGGTCACCTTTAGATCTCAATGACGCTACTAAAGGGGCTGCACCTCTTGCAGCGACTTCTCCTTTAAAACGTTTTACCTCTTCACTAATAATCTTGCTAGCTTTGTCAACTTCAGCGTTTTTTCGAAGCCGGTTATTATCAACATAGCTTTTTAAATTCTCCATATCAAAAACTTGAACATTCTCTAACAACCCAACTTCACTGCTCACATTTTTTGGAACACCTAGATCGACGAAACAACGAACTCGGCTACCTTCAGATTCTCCCAATCCACCACTTTTTGAACTGTTACCAGATTTCAACATTTCAAGTGTAATTACTGGCTCTAGAGCAGCAGTTGTCACAAAGACCACGTCAAACTTGTTGAACTCTTTTTTCATATTAGCCCAGTTCATGTAGTCAAAACCGTATCGATTCGCGACATTGGTTCCCTTAAGTCGTGACCTATTTGAAATAGTCACCTTTCGAGATTCCCTTTTCTTAGAGAGATTTGAAGCAATACTTTCACCCATCTGTCCAGCTCCAACTATGAGAATCTCTTTCTCACTCAAACTTTTAACATGCTCGTTTAGCAAAGACAGTGATGCGCTTGCAACTGAAGTTACTCCATTGCTAATTTTGGTTTCAGTTCTAATGCGTTTACCAACCTCAATTGCATGCTTAAATAGTTGCTTTAAAATTGGTCCACTCATCCCTTCTTTTGCTGATATTTCACCAGCTTTTCTTACTTGAGTAAGAACTTCACCTTCACCTAGGACAAATGAATCTAACCCTGCAGCCACCTCAAATAGATGTCGAATAGCGTCATCATCAAAATAAATAAATCTGGCATTCGAAATCGTATCTAAATCGATATTTGAAATCTTCGCAAACCATGCCTCGATCTCACTAACCCCTGGATGGAAACGATCAAGAACCGCATAAACTTCAGTTCTCAAGCACGTTGAAAGAATAATCGCCTCCGAGATATCTAAATTCCCACAAAGGTCGATTAGATGTTTAGGAGCGTCATTTGTTGTGACAACGATACTCTCTCTAATATCATTATCCAATACATCCTGCTTAACACCAATAACCACTAAAGACAAGTAATGACAACTCCTCCAAACCTTAAAACTCGCGTCATTTTTATATCGTAGACGTTAAACGCCATCAATACGTCTCACATCACAAAAAATACGTCAATACCTTACGAATTTGTTCCAAATTTTGTATCCATATAGACTAGTAACTCATTGTAAAAATACCTTAAAATTGTGTGTAAAACTAGATCTCTATGGTGCCATTTACATTTGAATCAGACAACCCACTACTGACTGAAAACTCTCATATAAATTTTGTGTTCGAAACATCTGAACTCACTCGCCTCGAAAATTCACCTGCTCTCCTAGCTGGAGCAGCTGAAGTTGATATCACCCCACCTCCAGGGCTCCCCAAAGCTGGATACTCTTCAAATGCCCATAATGGAATAGGTTTTCGGTCACGACTAAAAGCAAGGATTCTCCATCTACGCACGGGGGAATCTTCAATCGCGATCGTGTTCTGTGATCTTCTAGGTGGATCCTCAATTATTCAACACTTAGTAGCTAAAACAGTAGAGTCCAGTACAGATATTCCGCTCTCTGGTCTGTTTATAGGAGGAACGCATACTCATGCAGGTCCTGGTCAATACTTAGGAACTGATTTCTACAACCGTTTCGCCTCAAATAAGTCAGGTTTTGACCCGAGATGGGCACAATTTTTGATTTCACAGATTTCAAATGGTGTAATTGAGGCCTACGAAACTCGAGTTCCAGCAAAAATTGCGGTTGGGTCCAAGGATATATTTGGTCTAACTCGCAACCGGTCATTAGCACCCCATGTTAGAAATAACACCATTGAAGATAAGAGGGTTGAAGCACAACGAAAGTTCTTTGCGATTAACCCAGATCTTAACCTCATAAGAGTAGATGCAGTTAATAAGAAAAACGGTACGACATCGCCGCTTGGTTGTGGCCTTATTTTTTCAATGCACGGAACCGGAATTTCTATGAAATCGCACCTATACAATGCAGATATATGGTCATATATAACAGAATCGCTACGAAATAAAATCAAAATGGAGTACGGTTTAGCTACCACAGTTGGAGCAATGGAAGGTACACATGCTGACGTTGCTCCTGCAATAAGAGCAAACCTTCAAGGATTTGTAGAGTCCCAACGAATTGGGATTGAAATTGGTAGCGCAGCATTTCAACTATATCAAGAGTTAGATTCAAGACTTACAGATACAATTGAACTTAAAGCTGGATTTAAAGAGATCAACCTTGAAAAGACACGAAAACTTGGGAATGTGACACTTCCAAACCATCCAGCTGTTGGAGCTGCCCTAATAGCAGGTGCAAAAGAAAATGTGACCCCTGTAATAAACAAAATTCCGCCGTTTAAAGCCGGCTATCCTAAGCCGCATCTCCCTAGCGATTCCCAAGGAGCAAAATGGGTATTGGGTTCAAAATGGCTTCAGCCAATATTTCTTCCACTTTCAGGTTTTCCTAGAATTATTCCTTTACATGCTTTAAAAATTGACAACACAGTTATCGTTGGTCTCCCATTTGAAATAACCGTTGAAAGCGGTAGAAGAATTGCAAACGCCGCAAAATTAGAATTCCCAAATGAAAAGATAGTCGTGTCAAGTGTAGCCAATGAGTACTGTGGCTACGTTGCGACTCCAGAAGAGTACTCTCTTCAATACTATGAAGGTGGTCACACACTTTACGGACCAAATACTGCCGCATTTCTTTCTCAAGCTGTTAAAGATTTAGCTAAATCTCTAAAAAAGTGTAACTCAGGTCACTATCAATCACCAGTAAAGAAGAGATCTTTTAAACTAAAAATTCGCAATTTTTTAAAAGAGATTCCAAGTGGAGAGTACAAAAGAGAAATTATCTCAAATCCAATTTTTCACGATCCCGAGAACAATGAGTTTGGATACTGGGAACTAGTATTTCGTGATAGTGCGCCCTCCAATATTTCTTGGCATGAACCAATTGTTTCTGTAGAGAGATTTGCCGGATCGAAATTTAGCATAGAGAGTTCAGTGCTTGGAGATTTGGATGACAGAAACCCATTAATTGAAGTTTCTTCACTTGGCTACAGTGACATTAATGGTTACTACTACAGGGTCAGGTGGTTCGATCCAACTTTTCAAAATAACATAAAGCACAGATTTAAACTACACAAAAATAATGGCTCTGACCTGGTCTACTCCGAAAGTTTCGACTGAAACTTTTTGATCACAACACTTGCTCCTAAAATATTTAGAAATAATATCCAACTTGATCAAGTACAGAAGAAAGTAGGCAATAAATGAGCGAACTACTTCCGCCAATAGCAAAAAAACTGCCTTTTGAAATTACCTCATTTGGCGAATCACGTATTGACAATTGGCACTGGTTACAAGACGAAACTAACCCAGAAGTAATTGAGTATCTCAATAGAGAAAACGAGTACTTCAAACAGAGAACCTCACACTTAGCACCCTTACAGGACAAGATTTTTAAGGAGATTTTATCTCGAATATCAGAAAACAAGGCAGGGCCCGACACTGTATTAGGCAACTACAAGTATGTTACAAGGGAGATAAAATCAAAACCATATCCAATATTTACTAGATTCCCAGCCACCCTTAACCTCACACTTGAACACAGTTCAATACATCCTCAAGAAACTGTTATCTTTGACCAAAATACTGAAAGCGAAGGTAAGGATTACTATTCGTTAGGTTGTTTTGAACTATCTATCAGTGGAAACTTTCTCATTTATTCCTATGACATCTCTGGCAGAGAACTTTACACAGTAAAAATAAGAGATCTTCAAACCTTTGCCGACTTAACCGACCTTATTCCAAAGACTTCTGGCGAGGCAGTTTGGTCTAAAAATGAAGACTTTTTATTTTATCTTAAGCCTGACGATCAAATGCGTCCTTCAAAGCTCTACCGACACAAAGTCGGAACGAATACTAATGAAGACACACTAGTGTACGAAGAATCAGACGAGTCTTTTTATCTGAACGTATCAGTCTCTAAAAGTAACGCTTGGATAATCCTTGACTCTTCGTCAAAAACAACTAGTGAAACCTGGGTTCTTGACTCCAGTTTACCTCTCAATAATTTTCAAAGACTTATCCCTAGGACCACGGGCGTTGAGTACCACATAGAACATATTTCGCGACCCAATCTTCATCAAACCTTAGGTCTAAATAGTATTCATATTGAAGACGCCGATGAGAAAGGTGCTTTTATCCTACTTACCAATCACGAAGCTTTAAACTTCAAACTACTGATTGGTAAAGTACATTCAAGTTCCTTTGATGATTTCAAAGAATTCATTAAGTACGAGAAGGATCTCAGATTAGTTGACTTCGATGTACTTTATGATGCCGTTGTTATTGAACAGAGAGGTTTAAATGGCAAATCAATTAAAGTTGTCTCGTTAAAAGATTTATCCGAAAGTGTAATTATGCCAGAGACAAAGACACAAGCCGTTAGTCTTGAAGGAAATTTAGACTTCTACCAACAAAGCATTCGAATCAGAAAAGAGTGCTTAGGGGAACCAGACAAAATCGTCGATATAAATTTAGAAGATCTATCTACATCACTCAAATGGGAAAAACCAGTCTTTAACATTGATTTTTCGAAATTTGAAGAGGAATTAATTTTTGCCAAATCCTACGATGAGACACACATTCCCATAAGTCTCATAAAGCCTAGAGACTTTGAATACGGTCCTATGCTCCTTTATGCCTACGGTGCATATGAAATATCAATTGATCCATGGTTTTCCGAACCCCGCTTCAGCCTACTTGAGCGTGGTGTAGCATTCGCAATAGCGCACGTTAGAGGTGGAGGAGAGCTAGGGCGTGGGTGGTATGAAGAAGGTCGCCTTAGTTCCAAAAAAAATACGTTTTTTGACCTTATCTCAGTTGCCAATTACTTACTAGATCA
This sequence comes from Actinomycetes bacterium, assembly GCA_021790815.1. GTDB lineage: Bacteria > Actinomycetota > Acidimicrobiia > Acidimicrobiales > JABEUL01 > JAJYFT01. The sequence goes on along the minus strand of JAJYFT010000034.1, from coordinate 10,665 downwards.
ACGCCTTTGTGCACCAAATAGCCTTGTCATTCGTGGAGGATCTGCGGGAGGGCTGACCGTTGGAGCATCTATCAATATGGCACCAGATCTTTTTAAAGGAGCGATTGCAGAAGTGCCATTCCTCGACGTACTGAACACAATGTCTGACGTAAATCTGCCTCTTACTGTTACGGAGTGGGATGAGTGGGGCAATCCACTTGAGAACATCAATGACTACCAGCTAATTAAGAGTTACGCTCCATATGAAAATATAAATGAAGTCATAACTTACCCTAATCTTTACGTCACAGCCGGGTTGAACGATCCTCGGGTTGGTTATCATGAACCAGCAAAATTTGTCCAAAAACTACGTGATGCAAATGTCAACAATGACGCAATCCTTAAGATTGAGATGGGAGCTGGACACGCTGGACCAAGTGACCGCTACGAAAAATACCGTCAAGAAGCACTGATACTTTCCTGGGTACTGGACCAAGTTGGAAAAAGTGATTACAATTGACAGAAAGAGCCAATGCAACATTTGAGGACAAGACCAAAAATCACTTTATACCAAGTCCAAACTTACAAAATTTCACTGACTTCTGTTTTGCGCGCTCGGAGGGACTTGAACCCCCAACCTTCTGATCCGTAATCAGACGCTCTATCCAATTGGGCTACGAGCGCAATTTCACTTGCGTATAGAACATTTTATCACTTTTTAAAAGTTCCAAATCTGGAACTAAAGCCAACTATACCAAATTTATTACTTTTATTTAAAACACGAAAGTCAATAATCCAACCATGCGAAGCCGAGTAAAAAGTAAACAAATAAACTGAGAAATCTTTAAAACACCACCTACAGTACTAAATAGTTTTTCGCTCTTGCCGCAATATTCAGAAAGTATCTCCACATATTAGTAAAACCAAAGCTGACTTTTTTGTCCTTAAACTAATCAAAATCTGCAACTTCTCAAGAATAATATTTATCTTTAGCATTACACTGCATACTGATAATCCGCGATTATCTTCACTTACTGGATTTTTCTCGTTCACAATATTTTCCATCAGTTTAACAAAGCCTGCTTGAATTATACTGTTTTGATATGTTAAGCGATAGTGCTAATCAGTTCTACATTCTTATAGGGAAATATGCTTAAAGTCAGCTAGGAATTACTGTTTAGTGTAGTTTTATTACATGGCTTATCCTTACTTAAGACCACTTGGAGTTGGCGAGATAATAGATGTTTCGATCAAAGTTTATCGTTCAGCTTTTTCACTTCTTGTAAAGGTTTGTGCAATTATCGTTATCCCTGGAGGTTTTTTAACAGCATTTATAAGATCGTCTTTAACAACTAACACATCATCTCTAAATACCTACTCACTAAATACTTCGCAACCTGCCGTACTGCCTAACCCTACCGATATATATAAACAGCTCTCAGGTGAGTTAACAATTTTTCTCCTTCAATTCATAGTTTCAACATTTGCAACTGCTCTTTGTTACAAAATTGTAATTGACAAGTATTTGGACTCTCCAACAAGCGTAAAATCGTCATTTGAATTTGTAACTAAGAAATTAAAGAGTCTTCTTTGGATTGAATTTGAAGTTACGATGCTTCAAATCGTTCCAATTGCGATACTGGTAACCTTCTTTGTTTTGCTGGCACGTTCAAGCTTTTCTAAAGGTTTATTGGTTCTGTTCGGGATTATAAGCTTCTTGGCATTTATGGTCTTTTTAATTTGGACGCTTGTAATTTTTATCTTGAGAGCGCCAGTAGTGTTAACGGAGGAGTTCCACGGGATTAGTGCTTTGAAACGATCTGCTTATTTAGTAAGACATCGATTCTGGCCAACTTTGGGTTTGATTCTTCTAGTAACTTTGCTTGCAACTATTATTTCGATCCCACTTTCAATAGTTTCTGTTGTGGTAACACTTCTTAGCAAGTCGCTTTTGATCCAAGTAATAATTACAGGGTTTACGACTTCAATTATAAGTATTTTGGTTACACCTTTTCAGGCTGCCTGTTATGGTGTTTTATATGTTGATTTAAGGGTAAGAAAAGAAGCCTTTGACATTCAGTTGTTAGCAGCTCAAGTTGGTTCGAATATTGGAGAGAAGGCCGGCTCTTTCATCCCACAGAGACATTTACAGTATCCTGTTGGCCAATATCCTGTTGGCCAATATCCTGTTGGCCAATATCCTGTTGGCCAATATCCTGTTGGCCAGTATCCAGTTGGCCAATATCCTGTTGGCCAATATCCTGTTGGCCAGTATCCCTGGCAGTCTCCATACTGGAACTACAATATTCAGGGATACTATCAACCTCAGGGATACCCACCTCATGGATACCCACCTCAGGGATACCCACCTCAGGGGTACCCAACACAGGGGTACTATCAGCCTCAGGGATACCCGCACGGAGCTGCCTATCCACCCTCTGGATATATCCCATATCCCCCCTCTGGAAACTACTATCCTCAGGGCCAAACTCCACCAACTGACGCTCAATTGCCTCCACCTTGGCCCCCGCCATATAATTCTGCAAACGAATTAAACTTTTTAGCTAGCAATAGAGAAACTACAGAAACCGGTGATACGACTCAAGGTCCTTCAATGCAAGAAAATACCGACAGTTCTCCTCAACCTCACGATGGAAAGAACAGTGACGAACCAGGTTCCGATGGCAACGCTACTGACACTTAGATGCGTTTTACTGATACCAACAGAAAATGAAGTCGTCTTGAACGGGATGATTGACGACAGCGTGATAGCAAATTGGTAATGATGTTGCAATTTATCTTTAGCTTTTTGGATCATGGAAGATGCTCATCTTTGTTCGAAGGTCAAGCGACATCTAAATTATTATCGTCAACTCCAAACTCTAATGAGGCAGCTAAAAATGCAGTAAAAAAAATCCTAAACGGACCCCAATTTCATCCGCCTCAGCCACCCCGCCCATTTGCCGGAATATTAAACTTCTTTTCTCGATACATACATAAATACCTCAGTCCTATCATTCATTGGATTAGCAATTCTATCTATGGTCCACTCAATCGTTCTTTAAATGGATACATGTATCCATCCATTTTAGTTGTCGTTGCATTTTTCGTAATAATTATTGCCGCAATTATTATCCATAGACGCCCGTCAACTGGGAAAAAACTCTTTAAGGCGTCAGATGCCGAATTGCCAGACGTAGATCCAGAAACACTAGATGCTCTCGCAGAGAAAGCGCACTTTAATCAAGACTATAAACTATCGATTCGACTTCGGTTCAAAGCCGGCTTAACTCGACTCGAAAAACAAGGGCTAATAATAAATCAGCAGTCTCAAACTCTGCTTCAACTTTCAGGTGAAATTCCATCTAACACTTTTAGCGCTCTGGCAAACGATTTAACGCTTATAGTCTACGGGAATGAGCCTGCTACAGAAAGTCTGTCTAACTTTTCAAAGTTAAACTGGCCAAATGTGTTAGTTGAAGTTAATGCAAGGAAAGCGTCATGACAAGACCCTCAATACATGATAAGTCAAGTCCAGTGCCTGATTATGATCTAAATGACAGCAAAAATCACTCCAATAACCTTGATTTCAATAGTATCTTTATGGAAGATATTAATGATGGGAAAAAAGAAATTGCAATTGAACTACGAGATTGGTGGCAACGACTAAGCACAGTCTCAAGACTCTTCCTTGGAACATCTCTTTTAATTTTCGGTCTAATAGTATTTGTTGAGATCACAAATAGCTTTTTAGCATCACCATATTCTCCCTCAAACTCACCTCCAGCTGGTTCCTCTTCAAGCAATACATCTTCTGGATTACTAGCTTACAAATCACTTTTGTCATCAAGTGGATTAAATGTGTCAAGCACGAATTCACCTATTGGGTTAACAAATCTTGACTCAGCCGGGACAGTCATTGTGGCTGATGAAACGTCATTTAACAAAAATGATTTGCAACAACTTTTATTATTTGCAAAAAAAGGAAATACAGTCATTCTAATGGGCTCAAGTGCAATAACGCTTACTCCGAAACTGATACGATCAAACTCGATACAAAGTAACACAATTGATAGGTCTCAAATCTCTTACGTTAACTATGTGCGTCCTTATAATGCTCATTCTACAAAAAATAGTCATGGCTCTTATTTGGTGTATTTTGGCAGTAACAGTGGATATTTCGTAGGTGAAAACATTGCGCCACTTTTAACGCTTTCAGGTTACAATGGGACTCCTAGGATTGCCTGTTTAAGAATTTCAATAGGTAACGGCACTGTAATCGTTTTGCCATCATCAAGCCCACTATCAAATAGCGAAATTTCTCAAGCTGACAACGCGGGATTCGGCCTTAGTTTAATCCATGACGCGACTAAACAAATTGTCTTTGCTAACGGGAATTACACGCCAATTACAGTTGCGCCCGGAACTCTTCCCACTAGAATACATAATTTAATCTATCTCTTGTTGTTTGCTGCATTCATATTTATCTGGTCAATCTTCTTGCGGCTAGGAAAGGCTTCGAGAAGGCTTGAGACTCTTCATCCTAAACGATCAGCATATCTTGATGCAATGGCCACAACAATCTCTAAATCAAAGAACCAAGATAACGTTGTTGCAGAAATGAGAATAATACTTCAAACCTTGATTGAGAAACGTAGACCAAACAACATTTTTGTTGGCGACCCTCAAACTACAAATGGCAACTTTCCAGATTGGGTTGTAGAAGCGGCATACAGTTCAAATAACTCAAAGGATGAAATATTAAAGGTAAGCAGAGCGCTATCACAAGTATTAAGAGGTACTTACACAGTTTAATGGAGTATCGTACAATTATAAAACTTAATTTTAAAAGGAGAAATATTGACAACACTGATTTCTGAATTAAAAGATAAAATGAAATTGGAAATATCAAAAGTTGTACTTGGGCAAGAAACCATTTTGGATGGAATTTTAGTTGCAATTGGAGTTGGCGGACACGTCTTGCTAGAAGGGCCTCCTGGAACTGCAAAGACATTGCTTGCCGCTGCGATTGCAAGATCTATTGGTGGGAATTTCAAGAGGATTCAATTTACACCGGATATGTTGCCCTCTGATGTGACTGGCACAATGACTCTAAAAGAGGGCGAGTTTAAATTTAGACAAGGACCTATTTTTGCAAATATAGTGCTTGCCGATGAGATAAACCGTACTCCACCAAAAACTCAATCAGCACTATTAGAGGCAATGCAAGAAGGCCAGATTACTATTGATGGTACGTCTCACAACCTTCCGTCACCATTTATAGTCATAGCAACGGAAAATCCCATAGAGTACGAGGGAACATATCCACTACCAGAGGCCCAGTTAGACCGATTCCTCTTAAAACTTTCGGTCACATATCCCCAACCAGAAGAGGAGTTTAATATACTTGGCTTGGAAAGACAAGGATTGAAGTCCTCAACACTTGACTCTGTTCAACCTGTAATAAATCTTGATGACATTAAGGCACTCGCTAATGAGGTTGGGAACACTAAAGTATCCGATGCAATTAGAAGTTACGTTGTGAATATCGTAAATGCTTCTAGGTCGATGCCTGCCGTGTTGCTTGGTGCCTCAACAAGGGCTGCAGTACATCTTCTTAGCGCAAGCAAGTCTTTAGCCGCTTTAAATGGTCGAGATTTTGTTATTCCCGATGACATCTACCAGCTAGCAGTTCCCGTTCTGGCTCACCGCCTTGTGCTTACTCCAGAAGCAGAGCTAGATCAGTTCACATCTCAAAAGGCAGTATCCGCTATTTTAAGAAGTGTAGTAGTACCAAAGTAACTTAAATGGCAAATCTAGACATACATATTGCATATTTTTATCCAAGAAGTCACTGGATTAACTTATGAAAGAAAACAAACGATCCTTGAGATTCATGCCATCTCAACCAATGGTAATTATTTGTTTGGTAATAATAATTGCCACTTCAATCCCACCGTTTTCGATCAAAATCTCACTGTTGCTCTTGATTTCACTCCTAGCCGTAGCAACAGTAGACTTCTTTTTTGCAACTAAAGCGATAAAGATTTCGAGTCATTTCCCAAAATCGGTTGGAAGGACAGAAAAAGTTCCGTTTCAAATTGAAGCTACTCTTGAAAGATCCATTGTCAAAGCAATAAGGCAACCCTCAATACCAGAAATAGAACTCGCAAACGAAACCAGCAATAACGACAAGTTAGATAGCGTGCTCATTCCAATCAAGCGAGGACGGTATAGATTGCCAAGTGCCGCAACTCGTGTGGTTGGACCTCTTAGACTTATTTCAAGCGATCATGTAGACAAGATACAAAACACTATTGATGTTTATCCAAATCTTCCTGGAGCGAGACATTTTGAAGAGTTGAGAAAACGAGGACGGTTCTCACATGAGTTAGGTAGTTTGAAGGGGAAATTGGGTCTAGGGACTGAATTTGAAGCAATCAGAGAGTACGACGTCAACGATGACTACCGCCAAATTAATTGGATCGCATCCGCTCGATTTGACAGGCCAATGTCGAATACCTTTCGACTTGAAGAGAACAAAACAGCGCTATGTTTAATTGATGCAGGACGCCTCATGGCAGCTCCAACGGATAATGGGACCAGATTTGACTTGGCTATTGATGCATCCATTTATTTAGCTACGGCAGCAGAGACACTTTTAGACAGACTTGGAGCTATTGTATTTTCTAACAGAGTAGTTCGAAATATCTCTTTTCAAAGAAAGCCGGCTTCAATTTTTACAAATTCGTTCTTTGACTTAGAGCCAGAGTTAATCGAAAGTGATTTTGCAATCCCTTTTCAACTTGCCCAAAAACTTAAAAAATCTACCATAATACTGTTTACCGATATTGTAAGCGAATCTTCTTCGAGACATCTCTTAGAAGCCGCTAAGATAGTTCGGAAAAAACACAAATTAACAATTGTCATTCCAGTTGATGTTGATTTCACAAGCGCACTAACTGCCACCGCAAATCGCAAATATGACGCCTACAGGCAGTTAGTCGCTTACAACTATCTTGCAATCCGTAAAAACGCAGTTTTAAAGTTCAAGATGAACAATATTAACGTTGTTGAAGCTGAACCCGACAATTTTGCAAAAACTGCCCTTCGCTCCTACCTGCGCTCACGGTAACTTAATGGACTTAAACGGCTATGCGGCACTAGAAGCCTGCGTGAGTTCTATGAATCTATCTGATCTCTTTACCCTGCCAAAGATAAATACTGAAAGCCAAAATAGGATCACCAATGAGAGACTAATAGAGATTGAAATTGCTAAATTAAAAAAATTGGTCGTGACAAGCCCTTCAACAATCCCAGCAATTATCAATGTAAAAAAACAGACACCGATAGAATCCACAATTGGATCTCGTATTAGGGAAAGTTCATAAGATCTAGGGAACTTTGTAGGAACGGCAATTGCCTTTGCAATTCTTATTCCGCAAACTCCAGCAACTGTAATTGCTGAAAGTTCAAGACCTCCGTGTGGAAGTACCAATCGTAAAAAGATGCCTCCTTCTCCAGCCTTAAAGAAAATTGCTCCAATTAAACCTAAATTAAGAGCATTAATAATTAAAACAATTACTGTCGGAACACCCAATAGCGCTCCACCTGCAAAAAGAATAAATGAAACCTCAATATTGTGAACAAAGATTTCAACCGAAAGGTCAAATTTATAGGTCACCGGAAATCCAAAGAATGCACCTTTATACGACGAACCTCCCAAAGCTTTTGAAGAGCCAATTCCAACATAACTGTAGGCTGAAGTTGGATCGAGATATACCCACATCACCCCTAGAACTACGACTACAGCTTCTAGTAGAACGACGAAACCCAGAATTTCTCGGGCGCTATTTATGCTCCTCCATACCCTAAACGTAACAAGTTCTTTAAAACTCTCTTTTCTTGAGACATTTTCATATACTGCGCCATGGGCCTTTGATACGACTTGCTTTAGCTGTTCTGTGCCTAAAGAGTTGGGTTGGTCTCGAAGTAGAACTGAAAGATCGTCTAAACTACGTCTATAAAGATTACCAAAGGCAAAGATATTTGATAAGCTTTGCCTGAAAAGGTGAGACCTATTAGAACGTGTCGTTCGTTCTAACTCTACCCATAAACTTGATTCTTCTTTAACAAAGCGGTCGAAACTCATATTGTGGAACTAGTTGATAAGTATATAACTATTAGCCCTGAAGGTGTTGAAATAGAGCAAGTCTTAGCCGGACTTGGGTCTAGGTTTCTGGCTATTTTAGTTGATACTATAATTCAACTTTGTGCTGTGTTTGCTTTTATCGCCGTCTTTAGCTCACTAGCAAACACGTTTTCAAATCAAAATAGCTGGATAGCGGCCCTAGTAATAGGCTTTCTCATAGTGTCACTTTTGTTTATTTATTTTGGTTACTTTATATTTTTCGAGATATTAGGGAATGGGAAAAGTGTAGGAAAACTTTTGACTGGGATAAAAGTAGTGTCTATTGACGGATCATCAGTTACTTTTCGAAGATCAGTTTTACGGAACTTTGTACGAATCATTGACTACCTTCCTAATTCCTACCTATTAGGCGCCATCTCGATCTTTGCAACTAAACACCACCAAAGAATTGGTGATTTAGTAGCTGGAACCATCGTCATTAGAGAGCGGATAGGTGGATTTAGACCAATCAACGCTCAAACGAGTTGGCAAGATCCATCTTTCTGGTTTTCACAAGCAAGCTCGATCCCCTACTTTTCTTCGCCAGTTTCAGACGCGGACCTTTGGGATTTATCTCAGATAACTTCAACTGATATTGAAACCATTAACAGATTTTTAGAACGTCGATGGACGCTTCCAATTGATGTTCGCCAAAAGCTTGCGGTTGACATATCCACCTTTATTTACAACAAGACCTTTGGCGTTTCTCCAGGCTATTTGCCTGAACACTTCCTTGAACTAGTTTCACTTGCTAAATCCCAAAAATTGACAAAGGACAAAAGCGTACATTAACAAATCGGCTTACAATTTACTAGAACACAATTTTTTAGTCGCTATAAGAACTTGCATACCAATTGCCATACACTGGTGAGTACTGAACATTGTCATTCATAGTAGCCCTTCCACCGCCACCTCCATTAAATGTAGCAAAACAAACTAATATGTTTCCTGTCCAAAAGCTGAAAGGCGCTCCATTTATTCCAAAACTATCATTTGGTGCAAACAACTCGCCACTAACTGGAGCAACGTTACTACCATGACCAGCAAAGTAAATGTTTCCACCTCCAGTTATACTTCCGTTTTGGACCGAACACGTATTTGGATCAGAAACATAAATCAAAAGATCATTCGAATTGCCAATCCACGGTGGGGAACCTGCTGGAGCAGCATTAACACCCACTTGATTAGCAGCAATCCTCCCAATAGTCACGTCATTACTTCCTGGAGGAGTGCTTGATGGCATAAATACAAAGATCTCAACAACACCATTATTGAGGGGACTGTCAGGAGTTGCAATAGTTACCCCGGGTGTGAAAGTAACCGCACTATTGCAAATGTATATTCCTGGATTGATCGCGCCGGTAAAGGTGTAGCTCCCGCTATTACATGTTGATGTCGTAGGTGTCGATGGATTATTCCCCGGTGCGTAATTATTTCCCGTATCGGCTGGTAAACACGGAGTTGGAGGAACTGTAGCAACTGGAGGTGGACATAAAGATTCCACAGGCTCCCCAGGATTTAGAGGAGGGGTACCAGTTGGCGTACCAGTACAGTTTGTACCAGATCCGGATTTCCCATAAATGTTAATAGTTCCTGTTAGAAGCCCGCTACAAGCAACTGCTCCTTGATTGACACCAGCAGAAGCTCCATCGTTATCATTGTCCGTGTCTCCTTGCGTCCAGCCTGGCGCATCGTCTGCATCCGGAGTAGCCTCAGTCGACTGCCCTGACGAGTTCGTAGGCACAATACTCAAACTCCCTGCTGCAGCTACACCCCATAAACCAGTCAGACCATCGTGAGAAATTAGCCTGTTTGCGTAGTCAACCACAGTTTTCGTATGACCATTAACTGTGCCAGTTGATGTAATCTTGTAGGTTATAACACCTGGACTTGCACCTGGGGTCAAGACCGCGTAGTATGTCCAAGTGTCAGTCCCATGCGTTGGAACAGCAATACAGTTAACAGGAGTTGGCGTTGCATCACTAGCACAAAAATTGTTTGGTGGTACCTGTGATTTAGATGGATCATACTGATCAAGTTGATAAATTGCATCGGCAACACCAGCATTTGCAGTTTGGACTGATTTAGCTGAATATTCGGTATTTAAGCTTATGTCGCTAGATTGGACTATATCCATCATAATTGCAAGCGCTAAAACCATAATTATACTAATTATGATTATTGCGACAACCAAGCTCCCTTGCTCGCTTTCTTCTTCTCTAAGTTTTATTAACATGACACATTTCCTCCTGGTGGATTTGGAAGAGTTACATTAGTAAGCACATCTTCAACAGTTTGGTTCTTAAGTCCTACTCCAATCTCGCCACTCAATGGACCTTGATCCGGTCCAGCAGCTAACCGCATTTGAAGAGTCACCGCAACTGTACAGGCTGCGATTGCAGCACTAGAGGCGTAAGCGCGGGTATAGGCATTCCCCGGACAACCCTGCGATGAAGTCATTGAGTCTCCAGCTCGATCGAGGTAGCAAAACTGTG
>JAJYFT010000131.1 GCA_021790815.1 Actinomycetes bacterium | reverse complement strand
CAATACTGAGCAACAAGTGCTTTACTGACCACGAATAGAAGATGGAATTAAACTACGCAAACTACTTTCTCAGCTTGAAAACCTCGAGATCACTAGCGTCGAACGAGCCGAGGGATGGGGAGTGCAAAACGACTAACCTATGTGCGGAAAGCAAGTTTTACGATTCTGTGCATTAGTTTATGATATTTTATGAATCTTCTGAACAATAATTGGTGGATGGCAAAGTGTAGATCAAATACCATTTAACAATCCACATTTTAAATTCACCCACCAAATACGCAAAGGTTTTATACCGTCCAGTTGCTGCATTTGAATACCTTGCGAAATTTATTTAGTACTTTTTCAAATAAAGCAATGGGTTATTAATTCATATCAATTATTGTTAAAGTTCGCAATAGTTCGTTTATAAAAGTCAATATGTCTTTGAGCCATCTTCTCTACCGAAAATTCACTTTCAACATAACTCCGAACTAGTGCTCGATCGAGTTTTGAACTTTTTTCTACAGCACTTGCCATATCAACCTCATCGTCAACAAGGAAACCGCTCACTCCGTCGTTGACAACTTCAACGGCAGCTCCTTCTTTGAATGCAATAACCGGCGTGCCACTAGCCATAGCCTCTAACATGACCATGCCAAATGGTTCATTCCATCTAATTGGAAACAGCAATGCTCTTGCGTCTCTTAAAAGTTCAAGTTTTCTAGCATGCGAAACTTCACCTTCATAGATAATTGTTTCCGACAACTCTGGTTCAATATAGCGATTGAAATATTCGATCTCATGGGTCTCCCTCATCTTTGCAGCGATACGAAGTTCCATATTCAACATATTTGCAACTTTAATCGCTCTATGAATACCTTTGCTTTCGCTCATGCGCCCTAAGCAAAACAAATAGTTGCCGTCACCAGCCCCAAAGGGGAATGTTGTTACATCAATTCCGTGATGGATAATGTCACCAATTTCAACGTTTAAAGCTGAATTTGCTTGAGAATTCGAGATGGCAATCAACGGAACTTTCGAAGAAGTCTGTGAATAAATATCATTTAGTTCTTCATTAAATGGACCATGGATGGTTGTGACAACTGGACACGAATTATTACAAAATGCAGCCATTACTGGTCCCGCAACGGTATGGTCGTGAACGATATCGAAGCCGTTCATTTGTAACCTAGCGAAAAGAACGTGTCTTAACTCAGGGACGGCCATTCCAATTCTCATTCCTTCCGCATCCTTGATTACACTCCTTAGCTCTACGTCAACCTTTGAGTCACCTGATGCCACTAAAACCACCTCATGTCCCAACGCTGTTAAACCCTTGATAAGTTCGCTTACTACAAACTCGATGCCTCCATACTTTGTTGGGGGTATTGGGGTCCATGGAGGAGCAACCATAAGTATTCGCATTTAAGTAATTCCTATCTCAACTCTTCTTAAAGAATAGCCACCAAATAACAGCTACTACCAAAATAAGTATCCCAATTCTTACCAACGTCCAGACAAGCGACATCACAAAAGCTACAAGTGAAAATGCTACGTATACTACCGCTATCACCGCAATAACTACAACTAAGGCGTGCAACCAACCAAACTTTTTCTTCTCTACCTCACGCATTATTTACCATTTCATCCTTTAACTACAGTTTGCGACATTAATACTTTCCATCTTCATTAATCAACTCAAGGAATACATCCTCAAGACTCGGTCTTTTAACCTCTAAATCAATCAAATCTAAGTTTAATTCAAGAGCAATCGTTGTTAACCGATTAAGGTCTTTTACAACTTCCTTGCTTTTGAAACTAAAACGTCCATTTTCTTCTTCAATCTCAAATGGAAGATCTATGCACTGAGATGCCGTAAAGCTAATCCATGTGAGGTATCCTTCCTGATTGCCTATATTCTGAGGAGAACCATTGGCTATAACCTTGCCCTTTGACATAACTATTACTCTGTCACTTAGATTCTCAGCTTCATCCATATAATGGGTTGTCAGGAGAATCGTTCGTCCTTCAGTCCTAAGTTTTTTGAAAATATCCCAACTAGCGTGTCTCGCACTGGGATCAAAACCAGTTGTTGGTTCATCAAGATAAATTAAATCAGGCTTTCCAATTAGCGCAAGAGCGACGTCAAGTCTGCGCCTCTCCCCTCCTGAAAGTTTCGCTATGCGAGAATTTGCCTTATGTGTAAGCCCAACATTACCTAACAAGTCGTCAACTTCAATCTTTTCATCGTAGTAACGGGAGCGTTGGTTTAATATCTCTCGAACTTTCATGAATGGTTCTGCTCCACTTTCTTGAAGAACAATTCCAATTTTTTTCTTAAACGCCGCCTTTGCCTTAAATGGGTCCTCACCAAAAACAGAGATAAAACCCTCAGAAGGCTTTAGATATCCTTCTAACATTTCAACGGTAGTCGTCTTACCTGCGCCATTTGGTCCTAAAATTGAAACAACTTCACCTGGCTCGATTTTAAAATCTACACCTCTAACTGCTTCAAGTGACCCATACTGTTTTTTTAGACCTTTAACTTCTATAACTGGAACAGTCATAGTTCTAATCTACCAAACCTACCATGGCTCTAATTCCTTAAGATATATAAATTCACTACATATCGAGGCAATTTATCTTAATATTTGGATACCTTGGTACAAATACTGGCAAGCGCTTATAATTTAAATCTAACTTCCTTCCCCGGAATTATTTGCATGTCCACTTTGCACTTTAAATGCAGTATTGTTTAGATAATGGTAGACGAACCGGAATTTACACAATTTTCCTTAAGAAGTCTCAATGAATCGCTTGTCTTAGATCTCTCCTTAAAAGGAGAAGAATTTCTTTCAACGTGGTCTCAAAATGTTGATGCTTGGTTGAAAAGTCTGTTCTTGGAAAAAATTGCTGGCATAGATGGAAAGATTGCTCTAATCGCTGTAGGCGGATACGGAAGAAGCCAACTCGCACCTTCAAGTGATCTAGATGTTACATTAGTTCATGACAAGTGTAAGAATATCTCTAAAATTGCTGATTCAATTTTGTATCCAATTTGGGATCAAAATATCAAAATTGACCATAGCGTAAGAACAGTCAAAGAAGCCTTAGCGGCTGCTAAGACAGACCTAAGAGTTGCACTTGGTCTTCTCGACGCTCGCTTAGTTGCTGGCGATACCACCTTGGCAAATAGCTTAATCGAAAATGCCCATAAGCAATGGGTAAAACTTAGAGAAACCTACGTTCCAGAGTTAATAAAGAGTACTCGCACAAGAACCGAACAACACGGTGAACTTGCATTTTTGCTCGAGCCCGACTTAAAGGAATCACATGGCGGCCTGAGGGATTTAACAGTAATTAGCGGACTGGAAAAATCACAGCTTGTAAGCATTTCAACTAACCTGAAGGATGAATTTATTGAAGCTTCAACCGTTTTAGGTTCTATTAGAGTTGAACTGCACCGCTCGAAAATTAAGCCAGTAGACCGCTTACTGCTTCAAGAGCAAGATAAAATCGCGAAGCGTCTAGATTATATCGATGCGGACGCACTTATGGCAGACGTTGCAAGATGCGGTAGGACTGTCGCATTTAATCTAGAAGAACTTACCTTTTTAGCTGAGCGCAAAATTACAAAAAAAGCGCGACTGCATAACATTGAGGAGATTGAGGAAAGCATCGGAATTAAGGATGATGAAGTAGTTTTAAAGATTACTGACAAGACTTATCTGGATACTTCCCTTGCATTTCGCGCTGCGTGTGTTGCCACAGAAACATCAACAAGACTGTCACGCGAGCTTTTGGAATTTCTTAAGCAATACGTTAACGATCCTGCGATTTTCGACTCTCACACTTTAAATAGCTTTATTAGACTGCTTGGTCTTGGTAAAAATGCAATAACTCAACTCGAGACTTTGGACCAACACAACATTTTAGTAAGGTTTATTCCAATGTGGCAACACGTTAGAAACAAACCTCAGAGAAATGCTTATCATCGCTACACCGTTGATAGACACCTGTTCGAAGCTTGTGCAAACGCTGCACAACTTGTCCGGAATGTTTCCAGGCCAGACCTTCTCCTCATAGGAACATTATTCCACGATATTGGGAAAGGTTACCCAGGTGACCACAGCAAAGAGGGTATTTCGATAGTTAAAACCTGGGCAAGACATGTGGGTTTCAATGACGAAGATACCGATATTCTTGGGCAAATGGTTGAGTTTCATCTGCTTCTCCCTGATGTGGCAACGAGAAGAGACTTAGACGATCCCAAAACTATTGAACTAACTGCCGAAAAAATTGCTAATTCTGACTTACTTGACTTGCTCCAAGCTCTAACTGAAGCTGACAGCCTCGCAACAGGACCTGCAGCATGGGGGAATTGGAAAGCGAACTTAGTAGCTGAGTTGGTCAGCAAAACTCGAAGAAAACTAGAAGGTCACACATTGGAACCTTCTCCAACAGATCAGATCCTTAAGCGCTTTGCGAGTGAAATTGATTCCAAAAGCACATCCATTTCACTTGATTCCTCAACAATCATTGTAGTCTCAAAAGATACGAAGGGGTTGCTGGCAAAGATCGCTGGAGCCCTATCAATGAACTCTTTTAACATCATAAAAGCTACGGTAACTAGCGCCAAAGAGGGAATGGTAATTGACACTTTTCAAATAGAAAGTCGTTTTAACAAAGAAATTGAACTTGACAGACTGAAATCTGACATACTTTCTGCGATATTTGAAGAGATAGATCTTGACTTAAAGCTTAATCAACGGACCAATACGTACGCTTCCAAAGCCAGAATACAAGCAGCATCCGTTCCTAAGGCTCGCGTTATTGTTGACAACCAGGCGTCATCTCGAGCAACTGTTATAGAGGTAAGAACAGCCGACGCATCAAGCCTTTTGTACAAATTAGCTTCAACTTTAAGCGAAAACGATGTAAATATACGTTCTGCAATTGTCTCCACTCTTGGTCATGAAGTTGTCGATGTATTTTATGTAACCGATGCCACTGGAAACAAAATTGAGAAACAAGCACAAATTGAAAACATCGAGATGTCAATTCTCTCGCGTTTAGAAGGTTAAATTAATTTTTCATAATATTTGATTCATTGATGCTACATTAGCTATTTTTCCTACTAAAATGTACAAAAGAACGGTTTTAAACGAGGTAAATTGGCAAAACACAGTAAAAGTTCTACTGCGAAGAAAATATGGATAATTGTACTATCTATGTTTGTTCTTTTTGGTATTGGAACCTCATTTTTAATAATATTTGGCAGCCCAAAATCTGTAGAAGGGGTAGCTAATGTTGTCCCATCCACTACTACAACTTCTAAACCAAAAACGCCAT
>JAJYFT010000033.1 GCA_021790815.1 Actinomycetes bacterium | reverse complement strand
AAATGTTTGGGCAGATCTGGTGCAGATTTTGTAGCTCCTTCAGGGATGATGGATGGCCAAGTTGGGGTTGTACGAGCGGCTCTTGATGAAGAGGGATTAATTGACTGTGGAATTTTCGCATACAGCGTGAAGTTTGCTTCGTCACTTTACGGTCCTTTCAGAGAGGCAGTAAGCGTCGATCTTAAAGGTGGAAATAGATCTACATATCAACAAGATTTCAGGAGGAGTTGGCACGAGTCTTTAGACGAAGTCTATGAAGACGTTGCGCAAGGGGCCGATATTGTGATGGTTAAACCTGCCTCAACGAATTTGGATTTGGTAGCAAGGATAAGAGAAAAGGTAAATGTTCCACTTGCGTGCTACCAAGTGAGCGGAGAGTACTCAATGATAGTAGCGGCTAGTGAAAAAGGCTGGATTGATAGAGAAGGTGTTATTATTGAATCGGTTCATTCGATATTTAGAGCAGGTGCCGACATAGTGGTAACGTACTTTGCTTCAGAGATTGCAGAGGGGCTAAATGGTTGAAGATAGATTTTCGAACAGTGCGTGGTTTGAAAGAGCAACAAAGTCAATGCCAGGTGGTGTGAGTTCTCCAGTTAGATCGTTTAGATCTGTGGGAGGAACTCCTTACATAGTTGAACATGGAAAGGGTGCCTATGTATATGACGTTGAAGGGAAAAGGTATCTGGACTATGTTCAGTCTTACGGGGCATCGATACTTGGCCATGCAGACGATGATGTTGTAAGAGCGACCCAAGAAGCGTTGGCTCTTGGTACTACCTTTGGTGCACCAACTAAGCCTGAGATTGAACTTGCCGAAGAGATTGTCAAGAGGGTTAAAGGCGTTGATCTTGTGAGGTTTGTAAGTTCTGGAACTGAAGCTGTGATGACTGCTGTGAGAGTAGCAAGAGCAGCAACGCATCGCAAAAAGGTAGTTGTATTTGAGGGTTGCTACCACGGCCATTCAGATGGTCTTTTAGCAACAGGAGGTTCAGGAATCGCAACATTCGGGATGCCTTCCACGTTAGGAGTAACTCCCGAAGCGGTTAAGGAAACTTTGGTGCTTCCCTATAACACCGTTCCTACGATCGATGCAGATGTAGCCTGCGTTGTAGTCGAACCAGTTGCCGCAAATATGGGAGTGGTACTTCCAAATGATGGTTGGTTAATGAGCTTGAAAAAATCTTGTGATCTAGTTGGAGCTTTGTTGATATTTGATGAAGTTATAACAGGGTTTAGGCTCTCCAGAGGAGGAGCGAGTTCATACTTTGGCATTCAACCAGATCTGTGGTGTTTTGGAAAAATTATTGGAGGCGGGTTTCCTCTAGCAGCACTTGCTGGGAGAAAAGACCTTATGGAATTGTTGGCACCAGCAGGACCCGTTTACCAGGCAGGAACACTTTCAGGAAATCCAATTGCTGCAACTGCCGGTTTGAAAGTCTTAGAAAAGCTTGATGACAAGTTCTACGTAGATTTGACTAAGAAAGCGTCATTGCTTAAAGAGGGTTTAGAAAGTGGAATTGGTCAGAGAGGAATTGCAGTTAGAGTCCCACAAGTCGGTCCATTGCTTGGGATTTTCTTTTCTGATACACCCGTTACTAACTTCATTCAGGCAAAAGAATCTTGTGACACGGGACGGTACAAGCAGTTTTTTAACCTACTATTAAAAGAAAAGGTTGCACTCGCCCCAGGTCCGTATGAAGCGATGTTTCTGACTTCATCTCACAGCGATCATGATATTGCAAAAACTATTGAATCTGCAGATAGTGCTGCTTCGAAAATGGCACATCTTGAGGCAAAGCAGTGGTAATAAATCAAGATTAACTTGATTCAATCATGTGAAATAAGACAATTCAAAAAACTGGTTAGAATTTAAGGGTAGACGGCGTCTTTTTGCGAGTTTTAGAAGTAAACCACTCTGAAGTAGAGAGAATCAATTCTGCTGGTCCATGCTCATTCTCCCTAGTCAAGTTCGCCATAATTCGCAAGACCCATGTCATTATTGTTTTACTTCTCATGCCAGTACCGACGAGAACTTTCATTACGGAAGGATGAGATATTATTTCCACAAAGAACGACGCGACTCTGTAATAAGAGCGGTAGTTTTCTTCAAGAGCTAAGTCATACTCTTTAAGTACTTGATCGCAGATTTTAAAGTTTAATACATCATCTGTTAGTTCCGTTGTTATGACTTTTAAATCGTCGCTAAGTCGTAAGGCTTTATCGAGGTATGTTGCGGCCAATCTTCCAGTTTCGTATCCATAAGCAATTCCTTCGCCATTAAATGGGTTAATTGATCCTTGTGAATCTCCAATTGATAACCAGCCAGCCCCAGATCTGGGTCCTATTGAAAGGCCCATAGGTAGTCTTCCGCCCGTTGGCGCACCCAGACTTGACTCTTGAGATATTCCCCATGACTTTGGAGTCTGTCTTACGAAGGCCTCCATTAACTTGGTGGTATTAAAGCCTTTCCATCTGTCATTAACATTTAATAGACCTGCACCAACATTGACTCTTCCATCGCCAAGCGGGAAGATCCAGCCGTAGCCTGGAATTACACGATTGTTTTCATCACGAATGTCTAAATGAGATTCAATCCAGGGGTCATCAGACCTTGGAGAGTTAAAGTATCCTCGGATTGCCATACCCATTGGAAGAGACTTGTCACGTTGCATGCCTAGGCTCCGACCTATTCTTGAATTCGCTCCATCGGCTACAACTAAAAACTTTGCATATAGATCTTTAGTTTCCCCTGATTTTGACTTAGTTCTGACGCCAACTACTCTTGATTGGTTATTTTCTTTGACAGATTTTGCAAATATTGGCTCGAGGGCTTCAGTCTGAACAAGTAACGCAGCACCTGACTTTACTGCGTTATCTGCGACCATTTGATCGAGATTGTACCGCGTCACACAGTATCCATAGGTTGGAAAATTAGGAGTTTCAGGCCAGTTCAGCTCCAAAGTCTTTCCAAAGGCAACTGCTCTGAGCCCGCTGTACTTATGGTGTAAATCTAAATCTGAATTTAGGCCCATATCTTGAAGTTGTTTTACAGAGCGTGGAGTTAAACCATCTCCGCAAGTCTTTTCTCTTGGAAATGATTTTTTTTCAACAACGACAACGTTCCATCCCGATTTTGCGAGCCAGTATGCGCAACTTGACCCAGAGGGACCGCCACCTACTATCAATGCGTCGATGGAAGAATAGTCTTTTTCTTCTTCGTTAGCCATTAACTTAATACTAGTCAAGGATTGAGTCTTCGTAAAACCAGGAATAATTTAAACACATTTGTGTTTTAATAGTGCAAGCATACAGTGTTATAACACTGTATCTAAATGAGGTGATTAGTTAGAAGTAACTTTTGACGGTATAAAGGCGAAACTAGTCATCAGAAAGTGAAATCCCATGCCTGCAGTTTACGTTGACAAACTCTCATTATTGGAGAAAATAAGATTTGAGGCTTTAAATAAGTTAGAGCGGCAAGTTTCAACGTTGACGACTGCCCCATCTGGCTTTGAAGGAGAAGGATTTCCTGTAAAAAGGGCTTTTTATGGGGTTCCAATCTCAAAACTCGATCCATTTGTTCATATGGACCAGATGGGGCAAGTGAACTATAGGCCGGGTGAACCAAAGGGTACACCGTGGCATCCTCACCGTGGATTTGAGACGGTGACCTATATTATGGACGGTACTTTTGTGCACCAAGATTCAAATGGGGGAGGCGGGAGGATAACTAATGGCGATACCCAGTGGATGACAGCCGGCAGTGGCATTTTGCATATTGAAACCCCACCGGAAGAGTTGGTGGTCAGTGGTGGGTTATTTCACGGTATCCAGCTTTGGGTTAACTTACCAAAGTCAAAAAAGTTTGCACCTCCAAGGTATCAGGACATTAGAGCAGAAAAGGTTTCCCTGTTTTCAACAGATCGAGAGGACTCCTTGATGCGTGTGATAGCAGGTGAGATTGATGGGCACGGTGGTCCAGGACTAACCCACACACCTATTGTTCTAGCTCATGGCACTCTCTTTGAGGATTCTATGGTAGAGATTCCAACTAATTCAACTTACAATGCTCTAATCTATGTTTTAAGTGGAAGTGGTTTTGCGTCAACAAAGCGAGTTGCGGTTAAAAGTGGTCAATTAGTAACGTTTTCTGGTGGTGATTATGTTACCTTGTTTGGTTCAAAGGGAGAAAACCTAGAATTTTTACTACTTTCAGGTGAGCCGATAAATGAACCTGTTGTTCAGTATGGTCCATTTGTGATGAATACAAGAGATGAAATCAAACAAGCATTTGAAGACTATGAATCTGGAAAGCTTGGAACAGTTCCAGCAAAGGAAGTCGATGTATAAACAGAGTTTGCAGTATTGGCATTTAAATTCTTCCCGTAAATTCTTCCCGTAAAATCTTAGAGCCACCCTTATTTAGTAGTAATCAGTATTAAAAATGATCAGTATACCCCTGCATATTTTTATTCAGGTGATTTGACATAATTTCATCAATCGAACCAGGATAAGCTTCTTCAGCTCTTTTAATAAGTTTAGATTCATTCTTTTTAATGAAAATGATTGCCCCGACAATAGCAATTACTGCAACTGGAACAAGTATGTATGTCATAACCGATGAAACTTTATTAATTGTGGCTCCAAGTTTGTATGACCCAATTCCGTAAAATAGCGACCACAATACTGCCCCAACAAAGTTCGCAACTATAAATTTTTTGAAGTTCATCTTGTTTATGCCTGCAAAAATGCCTAGAAAAGCTCTCAGCACAGACACAAATCTTCCTGCTATGACAACCACTAAACCACGTTTGTTAAATACGTAATGACCAACTTTGAGTCTTTCATCATTCAAACCGATCCTTTTCCCGTATTTTCTAACCAGTCTAAAGCCACCGCTTGATCCAATTATGTACCCAACTACGCTACCTAAACCGCCACCAAGAATTGAAGCAATCACGATCAAATACGGTGATGTGCTGGGATTAGTAGAAGCATAGATTCCAGCAGCGACCAAAGTTATTTCACCTGGTACAGGTATTCCAACGCTTTCCAGAAAAATCATAAAAAATACACCGTAGTAGCCGTAGGTTTGAAAAATACCAGAAAAAGTTCCTTTAGAGGAGGTCGTAGCTATTAGAAGACCGTGCATTTTTTCATCCCTTAACTTGAATTGGCTTCGATTTATTAATTTTCATACCTAGTAATAGCAGGTTAACATCTGAAATGTCAAACTTCGAGTATTTTTACCAGATTTTTGATGTGTTCATAGTAAGATCGGTGCTTTGATTGAACTGACTTGTAAAAAAATACATTTTGAGCGTAGTTGCCGAAAAAATTTTGCAAATAACTGAACCGTAAAATCCGCACATGTTTTTTGAAAATATCCACTTAGATCATATAATTTCGGCTGAGTTGTGATTTTTAAGATACAATAATCTATGTCGACGATACGCACCGAGTGCTAAAAACGTGATAGAAACTATAGCAAGAAGCTATGGCAAATTACTTACCTATCTTAATTTTGATTGTATTAGCATTTTTGTTCGCGTCGCTATCTTTTGCGGCGTCAGGCCTTCTTGCGCCTAAACGAAAAACGGCAGCTAAAATCGCACCTTACGAGTGCGGAATAGTTCCCACGAAAGAACCTGCTGAGAGATTTCCAGTCAGATTTTATCTAGTTGCAATGATTTTTATCGTATTTGATATTGAGGTTATTTTTGTCTTCCCTTGGGCCCTTGCCGCAAAAGAACTTTCGACGTTTGGCCTAGTAGAAATGATTACTTTTGCTGGAGTGGTTATTATCCCATTTGCTTATTTGATCTCACATGGCGCACTTGACTGGGGACCAATCAAGCGAGCTAATCCTCAGACTCTAAATGAGGAGAGAACTACGAATTCCACTGTGCAAAGAATTAAAGTTGTACCTTCAACAGTCTCTAGTACTCACGAAGTGGCTAGTGATAGTTCAGGTGATGCTGCATGAAAGAGTGCATATAAATGGGTATTGAGGCCTTCCCCCACAATTTTGTGACTGGACAATTAGAAGACCTTGTAAGGTGGGCACGCAGACAAAGCGTGTGGCCAGCAACTTTTGGACTGGCATGTTGTGCTATTGAAATGATGGCAGCAGGTGCGGCCGACTTTGACCTTTCAAGATTTGGGATGGAAGTTTTTAGAGCGTCGCCAAGGCAAGCGGATCTGATGATTGTTGCCGGCAGAGTTTCTCAAAAGATGGCGCCTATTTTAAGGCAAGTCTACGATCAAATGATGGAGCCGAAATGGGTAATTTCCATGGGGGTTTGTGCTTCAACTGGGGGAATGTTCAACAACTACGCGATTATTCAAGGAGTAGATCAAGTTGTGCCTGTAGATGTCTATGCCCCAGGATGCCCTCCTGGACCTCAGACTCTAATACATGCAATTTTGACACTTCATGAAAAAATCCGCACCGGTGAAATAATGAAAAGACGGCAATCTACCGGAAGCGGCGCTGAAGTTAGCTTAAATGAAGAGCTAGGCTTTGCACGGAGAGATGTTGCAGTTACACCGGTGTATGTAGGTAAACCTCGTTGATGGCTGAAGAACTTCTTGAATCCAAATATAAAAATGCAGTAGCTTTGAGCGATGCTACAGGGCCAGTTACTGTTTTCCCTGAGAAAAGAAAGTATCACGATATCGTTGCTGCTTTAAAGTTAGATGGTTATAATTTTGCAAGCGATCTATGTGCGGTGGACTATTTAGATTACATGGAAAGGGTACTGCCTACAAATCTTTCGCCGCAACGATTTGAAATAGTGTTAAACCTCTTGTCTCACGGGTTGGCAAGACGAGTAAAGGTGAGAGTGCAAGTCGAAAGTGACAGTCCCCATTTGCCAAGCGTTGTAGATCTCTATCCTGGAGTGGAAAATATGGAGCGCGAAGCTTTTGATATGTTTGGGATTGTTTTTGATTCACACCCTGACATGACAAGGATTCTAATGCCAGAAGGCTGGGAGGGGCATCCCTTAAGAAAAGATTACTCAGTTGGACGAGTTCCAGTACAGTTCAAGGAGGCGCCGCAACCGCGATGACGTACGGACACTCATCATTTTTGAGGCTTCCAGAAAGTTCAGCAATCGATCTATCAGAAGACCAGATATTAGGTCCTGGTGAGAAAATGATTGTTAATATGGGACCGCAACACCCATCAACCCACGGAGTATTGCGTGTAATGCTTGAACTAGATGGCGAGACAGTTTTAAGATCAAAACCAATAATTGGCTACCTCCACACAGGAATGGAGAAGACAGGCGAGGAGTTGACCTACGTTCAAGGGGCAACAAACGTCACGAGAATGGATTATCTATCTCCTTTATCCAATGAGTTAGTTTTTTCTTTAGCTACTGAGTCTTTGCTGAATATTGAAATTCCTGAGAGAGCAACTTGGATCCGAATGATCATGTGCGAACTCAATAGAATGTCTAGTCACTTAATGTGGCTTGCGACTAATGGCATGGACCTTGGTGCTACTACGATGATGATATTCGGATTTCGTGAACGTGAGCTAATCCTGGCATTTTTTGAGAAGACGACTGGGTTAAGGATGAATCACAACTATATTCGACCTGGCGGAGTTGCTTGCGATTTTCCTGATGGTTACGAAGATGATGTTGCTGTAATTTGTGACACCGTTGAAAAGCGTCTTGTAGAGTATGATGAGTTTTTTACCGGTCAACCAATTTTTCGCAAAAGGGTTGAAGGAGTTGGCACACTATCTGCTGAAACTGCAATAGAGCTTTCAATTACTGGTCCTCTTTTGAGGGCTTGTGGGGTGCCTTGGGATCTCCGTAAAAGCATGCCATATCTCGCATACGATGAAGTCGATTTTGATGTCATAGTAGGCACCGTAGGAGACACATTTGACCGATACGCTGTCAGGATAAATGAAATTCGAGAGTCAATTAAGATTGTTAGACAGTGTTTGGACAAGATTCCTGAAGGTGATTATAAGTCACAAGACACAAAGGTTACACCACCTCCACGATTAAGAATTGATGAGTCAATGGAGGCACTTATTCATCATTTTAAAATTTTCACAGAAGGTTTTAGGGTTCCACCAGGTGAGGTATATGTCGCCGTTGAGTCCCCGCGTGGTGAGCTAGGGTGCTACATGGTATCTGATGGAAGCGCAAAACCATTAAGAATGCACATAAGAGCACCTTCATTTGTAAACTTGCAGGCACTTCCACCTATGTTGAGTGGGTCGTTAATGGCGGATGCAGTTGCGATAATTTCATCTGTTGACCCAGTTATGGGAGAGGTTGATAGATAGTGACACATTTATCCGCAGAGTTGGTAGAAAAATGCAAAAAAGTTGTGGAGCTGTATCCATCGAAAAGATCAGCTCTGATACCTCTTTGTCACATCGCTCAAGGTCAAAATGGCTGGTTAACTCCTGAAGCGATTGAAGACGTGGCTTCTTTAGTTGGAGTGTCTCCTGCTGAAGTCAGAGGAACTGCAAGTTTTTATGATATGTTCCACTTAGAGCCAGTTGGAAAACACGTAATTGCGATGTGTACAAATATTGCTTGTATGCTTGCTGGTGCTTACGAACTCCTAGAACACGCTCAAGAAAAACTTGGAGTGAGTCCAGGCGGGACTACAACCGATAAAGAGTTTACCCTTGAAGAGTCAGAATGTTTAGCGGGATGTGATAAAGCCCCCTGCATCCAGGTTAACCACAGATTTTTTGGGCCAATGGACAATGCTTCTTTTGATACACTGCTTGCTGATTTGAAGAGTGGCAAGTTAGCCGATGTAGTTCCCCCACATGGAGTCTTGATTCGAATTGACAGAGAGCACAAAAGAAAAGTTAACTATGAGGCAATTGATGCTGAAAGAGTTGAGATAGACGCAGCAATTAAGGAACGCAAGTTAAAACTAGAGGCAGCGAATAATGCAACAGTTGGGAAGGATAGCTAGTGGCACTAACTACCTTTGAGAAAATAGTTTCTAAGAGACTTAAGCTTGAAAATAGCTACACATTAGAGCAGTACCTTGCTACAGGCGGATACGACGGTCTCAAAAAAGCACTCCAAATGAATCCCGAAGATGTTTCGGCTGAAGTGATGGACGCTAGTCTTTTAGGAAGAGGTGGTGCTGGATTTCCAGCTGGACGTAAGTGGTCGATGCTAAAACCAAGCCCTGTACGATACTTGGTCGTAAACGGGGATGAAAGTGAACCTGCAACATTTAAGGATCATGAACTAGTAGAAAGAGATCCCCACCAGATAATCGAAGGTACGTTGATTGCTTCTTATGCTCTAGGGGCTAGGCAGGCATTTATATTTTGTAGAGGTGAATTTGCCTTAGGCCTTGAGAGACTTGAAGCTGCACTAAATGAAGCATATGCTTACGGTGCGGTAGGGAGTGATATCTTTAATTCGGGTTTTTCGATCGATCTTGTAATCCACCCAGGTGCAGGAGCTTACATATGTGGTGAGGAAACTGCGTTGTTAGAGAGTTTAGAGGGTAAGCGCGGTTATCCACGCATCAAGCCTCCTTACTTTCCGGCGGTAATTGGACTCTACGGCATGCCAACAGTGGTTAACAACATGGAGACTGTTTCAAATCTGCCTTGGATTGTCTTAAATGGAGGAAAGGCGTTTGCTAGTCTTGGTGAAGGTTCATCTGCGGGTAGCAGACTTTTTGCTCTTTCTGGGCACGTCAATAGACCGGGATGGTATGAGATTGAGATGGCAAAAACTACATTTCGAGATTTAATTGAAAACCCAGAACTTGGTGGTGGAGTACGTAACGGAAGAAAACTTAAAGCTTTTATTCCAGGAGGTGTTTCAGCGCCTTGGTTCGGACCCGATGAAATGGACCTACCTTTAAGTCAGGATGCAGTAGCTCAAAAAGGATCTATGTTAGGTTCGGGTTCAGTGGTTGTTATGGATGAGACGACTTGTCCAGTAAGGGCAGCTTGGAGAATTTCTAAGTTTTTCTCAAGAGAGTCATGTGGTCAGTGCACACCATGTAGAGAAGGTTCCGGTTGGATTGAACGCATTATGCACAGAATTGAGATGGGGTTAGGGCGCGAAGAGGACATAGAGCTAGTTTTAGACGCTTGTGACAATATTGCTCCAGGTCTTACTTGGCCTCCCAAGCAGACTACGATCTGTGTTCTTGGTCCATCAATCCCGTCCTCAATTCACTCAGCAATTACGATGTTTAGAGATGACTTTTTGACACACATAAAAGAAGGGGGGTGCAGCTATGACGGAAAAATTAACTAATGAGGAAACAGTTACCTTCACTCTAAACGGTGAGGAGAAAACTGCTGTTAAAGGTGAGCTCATAATAGAAGCTTGTGAAAAAAATGGTGAGTTCATCCCTCGTTTCTGTTACCACCCAAGGATGAAGCCAGTTGGGATGTGCAGAATGTGCCTAGTCGAAGTTTCTTCGCCTAGAGGTCCATCTTTGCAACCATCATGTTATGTCGAAATTCAAAATGGAATGGAAGTCAATACACAGTCGGACCCTGTAAAAAAAGCTCAAGATGGAGTATTGGAGTATCTTCTTTTGAACCATCCTTTGGACTGTCCAGTGTGTGACAAAGGGGGTGAGTGTCCTCTTCAAGACCAAACTCTGTCATATGGGCCTGGTGAGTCACGTTTCATTGAAGAAAAGCGCCACTTTTTAAAGCCTCTAAAGATATCATCACTTGTCGAACTCGATCGTGAACGTTGTATCCAATGTGGAAGATGTATTAGATTTGCAAAGGAGATCTCTGGCGAGGCAGAGATAGATTTTGCGGGGCGAGGCGAAGACACTGAAGTAGCAATATTCCCAGGAAAAGAGTTCGACTCGTACTTTTCTTTAAACACTGTTCAGATATGTCCTGTAGGAGCGCTAACAGCAGTTCCGTATAGATTTAAGTCCCGCCCATGGGATTTAGAACAGATTGAATCGACATGTCAGTTTTGTGCTGTTCAGTGTAAGTTATCTGTTCAATCAAGTCAAAATGAGATTCTTAGAACCCTCGGCATTGATAGCGATGCGGTAAATCAGTCATGGTTGTGCGATAGAGGAAGATTTGGTTTTGAAGCAATTTATTCCTCCAACAGAGTCAACTCTCCAAAAATTAAAAAAGATGGTGAATTCATAGATGTGTCATGGCCAGAGGCAGTTGAAGAAGTTGCAAGAGCACTTTCAGTTGCTAAAATCGCAAATGGACCTGATTCGATTGGTTTCATTGGTGGAGCACGGTTAAATAACGAGGGTGCATATGCATTTTCAAAGCTAGCAAAAGGCGTAATTGGTACTGATAACGTTGATGCGCAGCTTAGCGATGGAATTGACCCAAATCTTATTTTTGGTCTTAGAAGAGCAACTATAAATGATCTGGACCAAGCAGAAATTGTAGTAACACTTTGTGGCGATTTACGCGAAGAGTTGCCTGTTCTGTTTCTGCGCTTAAGAACACTTGTCGCCAATGAAGCTCTCTTACTTGCGGAGTTTTCCATAGGCGAGACGCCACTGAGTCAGTACGCTGCATTTAGGCGGTCACTTGTACCTGGCAAAGTCCAAAATTTATTAGAAGAGTTGAAAGATTCATTTTTAAGCAGTTTTGGACGTGATGATTTCGAGCAAAAAGATGGCGGGATAGTTTTTGTAGTTGGTAATCCTGGGATTGGAATAGATGGACTAGAGATTGAACACTCAATTAGAGCCCTTGCAAAGTCATTCCCAAATGCAAAGTTTTTGCCAGCCCTAAGAAGAGGCAACATCTTTGGTGCACTCGATATGGGTCTCTCCCCTGGGTTGCTGCCCGGTAGAGTTACACTAAAGTCTCATGGATCATTCTTTGGTGATAAATGGGTTTGTGTTCCTGAAAAAGTTGGCAAGAATACAAAAGAGATGCTTCAATCAGTAATTGATGGAACAATGGATACCTTGATACTGTTGGGTTCTGATCCAATTAGTGATTTTCCTGATAAAAATTTAGTGTTAAAAGCATTTGAGAAAGCAAAAAATATCATTTGTGTTGAAAGTATTATGAATGAGTCAACAAAGTACGCTCAAGTTATTCTTCCTGCATCAATGGACCATGAACGAGCGGGAACGGTAACTAATTTAGAGGGTAGAGTAACGCATGCAGGCGATAAAGTTACAGCAAGTGGCGCATCGTTTGATGACTGGGTTATTGCGTCTTTGATAAGTGCTGAACTCGGTGATGATCTTGGATTCAATTCTAGAGAAGACATTGGGAGCGAAATTTGTTCATTTGCACCTGCATACCGTTCAACTGAAAAGTATTTTATCTCTGGCAATGATTTTGGAGACGGGGTAGTTGTTCCTATTGCTCAAGTTCCTGTCTCTATTCGGGCGAGAAAATCTGATCCAATTGAAGTCCCAGGCTTAAGTTCAATTGAACGTCAAGGTTCTCCAATAAGATCTGGAAATTCACTACCATCAAGTGTCGCTAAGGTTGGTAGCGAATCGCAGATTTCCTTTGATAACAGCATGTTCGATTTGAACTCTACCGTTAGTTATAAACTTTTAGAGGAAAAGCGGGAATCTAGTTTTTACCTTGTACTAGAGAAGTCTCTTTATGATAATGGCACCTTGTTGAGAGAGTCAAAATCATTTGAAAACTCGGCGAGAGAGAGCTACTTTAAGCTTAATCCAGTACTCTTAGCTGAGCTAGGTGTCAACGAAGGCGACATGATTACTGTTTCAAAAGAGAGTGTCAAAGTAAAAGGTAGAGTTGTTGCGGATAGCTTGGTTAGTGTCGCAGTAGTAGTTGCTAGCTGGAATCAGAACTCAGCTGATTCAAGAGAATTAATTTCCTTGGACAATGTTAATATTGTAGAGGTGGAGAGATAATGTTAGCGACAGACCCACTGTTTAGCCAAAGTGTCGGCTTAGCAGTATTTATAATTGTTGCCATAAGAGCGCTGGTAGCGTTTGGCGTTTTGATGGTTGCTGTTATGTTAATGATTTGGTTCGAACGTAAAGTAATCTCAGATATGCAAAATAGGATAGGACCTAATAGGGCTGGACCTTATGGACTACTGCAATCTTTGGCCGATGGAATAAAACTCTTCTTTAAAGAGGATTTAGTACCTGAGAGATCAGACAGATTTGTCTTTAAGTTGGCACCTTATCTGGCTACTATTCCCGCATTTCTTACATTTGCTATTGTTCCAATTGGTGGTGTCGTAACTATTGCCCATCACACATTTGAGCTCCAAGTTGCAGATCCACCTATGGGGGTGTTGTTCGTGCTTGCAATGTCTTCAATTTCGGTTTATGGTGTTATGCTTGCTGGTTGGTCGTCAGGATCAAAGTATCCGCTAATTGGATCAATTAGAGCGACAGCTCAGATGATCTCCTACGAAGCTGCTGTTTCATTGAGTGTTGCGACAGTGGTGCTTGTTTCGGTTCTAAGTGGAGCGAGTTTTGGTACTTTGTCAACTCGCGGGATAGTAGTGTCACAAGCTTCAAACATATTTCATTGGAACTTATTTCGGTCGGGGATTGTACCTTTTGTAATATTTATGATTGCAATAACTGCAGAACTTAACAGGCCTCCTTTTGACTTAGTGGAAGCAGAGCAAGAACTAGTGGGTGGATTCCATACTGAGTACTCATCAATTCGTTTTGCACTCTTCTTTTTAGCTGAGTTCATGAATACGATCACGATGAGTGCAATTGCAGTTACATTTTTCTTTGGCGGTCCAGATGGCCCAGGGTTTCATTTCCTGACATGGCTGTGGCCAATTCTATGGTTTGTCGGGAAGACGCTTATCTTTTTGTTCTGCTACGTATGGGTAAGAGCCGCACTGCCAAGACTTAGATACGATCAACTAATGGATTTGGGATGGAAGGTGTTAATCCCCTTCTCATTGGGTTGGCTGCTTGTAATAGGTGCGATTATTTCCACGAATAAAGTTGTTCCGGCATTTCTCTGGGGAATTGGGATACTAGTTGGCTGCTTGTTAGCGTACTTGCTCCTGTCGAGAGCAATTAAGGTTGGTAGGTCAAGAAGCTTTGATGTGCGAAAGACTTCACTTGCAGGCGTTGAAGTTGGAAGGTTTGACCTAGAAGATGAAGATGTCGTTGGTGGAAGAATATTTGATTTGCCAGATTCAGCCGAAGATGACGACTTTGCAGTTGGTCCTGTACTGACGCCAAAACATTTGTTGAGTATTGAGGATGGCGAGTAATGGCAACAAACTTTTTTGGTGGGTTTAAAGTAAGTTTTAAACAGATTTCTGAACCAAGGGTAACTACTGAATACCCTAAGGAAAAGAAGCCGAAGCCTCCTAGGGCGCACGGACGGCACGTATTAAATCGATATGAAGATGGGATGGAAAAGTGCATTGGGTGTGAACTGTGCGCTGGTGTATGTCCTGCTGACTGTATCTACGTAAGGGGATTAGACAATCCAATGGACGACCCAGTGTCTCCTGGCGAACGCTACGGTTATGTTTATGAGATAAATTTTTTACGTTGTATTCACTGTGATTTATGCGTTGAAGCTTGCCCAACCGAGGCAATTACAGAGTCAAAGATGTTCGAGTTTTCCTTCACCAGTCGTGCAGATGCAATCTACACTAAGAGAGAACTACTCGTCGATGATGATGGGAAACCAAAAGCTCAACCTTGGGAAGACTGGCGTGAAGGTGATGATCGAAATACTTCGGCTTGGATGAGGGCAACTTCCCCTCAAGGCTCAAAAGATTACGAAGGGGTAGTTGCCTGGTCCTCAGAACTTGGGCATGGGATAAGACACCCTGAGGGAGGGCAGGGGGATAATCGTGACGATGAAGCTACTGGCAATATCTCTTTGCGTGAAACTAGGAAAGATCATATATTTAAGAATGATGGAGGTCGGGTTAGGTGAATAGTTACTTAATTGGCGCAGCACTTCCTGACGTTCTAACCTTCTTTTTAGCTGGGCTAATTTGTGTAATTGGTGCACTCGGCGTAGTTCTCTCAAATCATCCAGTTAGGGCTGCTCTAAGTTTAGTAATGACACTTTTTGGCGTTGCTGTTCTTTTTGTTGAGCAGCAAGCTGATTTTTTAGCAGCAGTGCAAGTAATTGTCTATGCAGGTGCCATTGTGGTGCTCTTCTTGTTTGTAATTATGCTTTTAGGGGTTGACAAAGTTGAAAAGATTGCGAAGGAACCATTAAAAGGTCAGAGAATTTTTGCTCTTCTCTTTGGCCTTGGGTTTTTGGCGTTAATTATGATCTTTGGCCACAATCATTTTTCAATGGGGCAAAACTCAGTTGTTGGCACTGCATCTGGTGGTGATAAAGGAATTGTTCAACTAGCACAAGCTACGTTTACAAACTACTTGCTTCCTTTTGAATCCACATCTCTTTTATTAATAATTGCTGTAGTTGGAGCTGTTATTTTGGTGAGACGCGAAGGCCCTTTTGACACTGAAGATTTAGAAGATGAGGACGAATCAAGGATTGTGGAACCTGGGGATGACGGTTTAGCGACCGATAGTTCAAATAGTAGCGATTTAGTTGAAACACCTATTGTTGAAGGTGAAGACAGTGAAAGTGCGGAGGCTATATGACCGTTTCAGTTGGTTGGTACGTAGGACTCGGTGCAATACTGTTTTCAATAGGTTTTGTTGGGGTATTAATTCGCAGAAATGTGCTTATAATGCTTATGTGTGTTGAGTTAATGCTTAACGCGTCAAACTTGACCTTAGTCTCTTATGCAAGACAGCTCAAAGATATAGGTGGGCAGGTTGATGTATTTTTTGTTTTGGTAGTTGCAGCTGCTGAAGTTGTAGTTGGGCTTGCGATCGTTGTGTCGATTTTTAGAAAGAGACTTAATGCGACCGCAGATGACATTTCGTCTTTGAAGGGTTAAAGTTTAATAAATGTTGCACGCAGTAGTTTTAATTCCGTTACTACCTTTATTTGGTGCTTTTACGTTAGCGATATTCGGCAGAAAGATTGGCGAGCCAAAAGCTGGGTGGTTTGCGACGCTTTGCGTTTTTGGATCTTTCGTTGCAACGGTGGTTACGTATATTGGACTTTTAGATTCTAAAGGGATTAATAGATCGTTTGATGAAAATCTCTTTACCTGGATGAATGTGGGTACATTCCACGTTAATGTCGGGTTTTTAGCGGATCCTTTATCCCTTACGATGGCACTATTTGTAACTGGTGTATCTGCACTTATCCATCTGTATTCGATAGAGTACATGCACAAAGATAAGGACTTTCCTAAATTCTTCATGTACTTGAACCTGTTTGTAACTTCAATGCTTGTATTAGTTTTAGGCAGCAGTTTGCTAATGACTTTTGTTGGCTGGGAAGGCGTTGGAGTTTGTTCGTACTTTTTAATCTCGTTTTGGTTTGAGCGCCCAAGTGCGGCATCAGCAGGTAAGAAGGCAATGATCGTTAATAGAATTGCTGACGTTGGATTTATTCTCGCAATGTTCTTGTGTGTAAAGTCCTTTGGGAGTCTTGACTACAAGGTAATTTTTGCTTCGACTAACTTGGCTACTAAGGGGACTGTAACAGCAATAGTTTTATTAGCTTTCTTGGGTGCGATGGGAAAGTCTGCTCAGTTTCCATTATTTGGGTGGCTTGCAGATGCAATGGAGGGTCCAACTCCAGTCAGTGCATTAATACACGCAGCAACTATGGTGACTGCAGGTGTCTACCTCATGGTTAGACTTAATCCGCTTTTGGAGCTTTCACCAGACGCGTCTCACGTGATTGCAATTGTTGGAATTATTACTGCATTTGTTGCTGCTGCGGCTGGTACTTCACAAGATGACATTAAGAAGGTTCTTGCCTATTCTACGGTATCTCAGTTGGGCTATATGTTTATAGGTGTTGGAACTGGCGATTACGTTGGCGCTATATTTCTTATGGTTACGCATGCGTTTTATAAAGCGCTTCTTTTCCTTTCATCCGGATCAGTTATACACGGAATGAACGACGAGCAGAACCTTAAACTAATGGGAGCACTTCGTAAATTAATGCCCGTTACCGCAGTTGCTTTTTTTGTAGGTTGGATGGCTATAGCAGGGGTTCCACCTTTTGCGGGTTTTTGGTCAAAGGGAGATGTTCTTTTGCACGCGTTTGAAGAATCTCCAATCCTTTGGTTTTTTGGTGTTGCAACCGCCGGCCTTACCTCCTACTACATGGGAAGAGAGTATTCTTTAGCGTTTTTAGGCGATGAGAGATGGAAGTACATGGCTTCAAAAAAGGCCAAGAAAAAAGCTAAAAAGTTCGAAATTTCATTGGATGAGCACGTACCACATCCACATGACCCAACTTATAAGATGCTTTTCCCAATTCAAGGGTTAGCTGTTCTTGCCATCTTGGGAGGAGTGTTGAACCTTCCTTTTGCATCTTCACTGCATATTTTAGAGCATTTTCTTTCTCCAGTGATCGGATCAAACATTCCTCATTATAAAGTTGCGTCAGGCACGGTGCAGTGGGTCCTTGGCATAGTAGACGCTGTGGTCGCAGTTGGCGGTGGCTTTTTAGCATATCGAATATGGTCCAAAGATGCGTTTAATCCCAATCTTGAGCCTGAGTTTTTAGCTAACGCATGGTATCTCGATAAAAGTTTGGACACAGTTGTTGCGAAATCAGGAACAAAGGTTGCAAACTTTAGTGCGACAGTTATTGATCCTAAAATAATTGATGGAACCGTAAGAGGGATCGCAGTTGCGACTTTAGCTGTTGGCAGGGGATTTAGAAAACTAGCCTCTGGGTTTGTTAGAAGAGAGGCACTTATTATTGCTGGTGGAACAGTAGCGCTTATTATATTCGCTGGAATTAGAGGGGGTTGGTAATGGAGGTAGGAACAGTCACATCTACATCTAGTTTTCCGTTTCTGACCATAATTGTATTATTGCCATTGATATCGGGACTTGTGCTCGCATTCGTTCCAACATCGCGAGATAAGTTGGCACGATCATTAGCCTTAGCGGTATCGCTCGTTGAGGTGGTTTTTGCCGTCGCAATATTGGGCATGTTTAAAACTGGAGATGCTTCATACCAGCTTGTTTCACGCCATGAATGGATGGGGACGCTTGGAATATCCTGGAGTCTTGGCATTGATGGAGTTTCTTTATTTTTAGTAATACTTGTTACAGTCCTTTTCCCAATTGTGTTTGTAGGTGCAATTCCGAAAGCGAATAAGGCGAGTTTTGTTTCGTGGCTTTTAATATTAGAAGGGGCTTGCCTGGGAAGTTTCTTGTCATTGGATGCATTTGAGTTCTTTATATACTTTGAACTAACATTGATCCCGACTTACTTTATTGTTGTTGGATGGGGAGGGGCTAAGAGAAATGCTGCAGCGGTAAAGTTCTTTATTTATACTCTTTTTGGATCAGCGTTTCTTTTTGTTGGGATTCTTGTGATTGCAGCAATGCACTATCAGCAGACCGGAATACTAACTTTTGATATTTCTCAACTTGCCACTACACACATGAGTTATACGACTCAGGTTCTACTATTTTTGAGTTTTACGGTTGCTTTCTTAGTCAAGACTCCAGTGTTTCCTTTTCACACCTGGTCTCCAGATGCCTACAGTGAATCTCCTATAGCAGGTGCAATTATTATGTCAGGAGTTATGGCAAAACTTGGTACTTATGGGATTCTGAGATTTGATTTGAACTTATTTCCAAAAGCAAGCTGGAATTTGGCACCTCTCCTTCTTACGCTAGCTGTGATTGGCATAATTTACGGCGCGGTAGTTGCAGCCGGGCAAAAAGATTTTAAGAGATTAGTTGCTTATTCGTCACTTTCACATCTTGGATTTATTATTCTTGGAATATTTGCATTTTCTAGTCAGGGACTTTCTGGTGGAGTACTGCAAATGTTCAACCATGGGATAGTTACTGCCGGCATGTTTTTGATAATAGGTTTCATCGCTAAAAGAACAGGGACGTGGCAATTAACTAGGCTTAAGGGAATTCAAAGAGTAGCTCCAGTTCTTGCAGGTGCGATGATGATCGTAGTTCTTGCGGGATTAGGTCTACCAGGGTTGAACGGGTTTGTCGGTGAGTTTCTTATTCTCCTAGGCACCTTTGTGACTCATAGATGGTGGGCCGTAGTTGCTTTAGGTGGAGTCATACTTTCAGCGGTATATTTGTTGTGGGCCTACCAGAGAGCTTTTCATGGCTCACCTTCTGAAGAACTGTCGTCAAAGA
>JAJYFT010000032.1 GCA_021790815.1 Actinomycetes bacterium | reverse complement strand
ATCGAGGGATTTAGGCCGGGCGTAGCGGAGAGACTTGGAATTGGACCTGAGGACTGTTTTAAAGTGAATAAGAAATTGATTTATGGTCGAATGACAGGTTTTGGTCAAGATGGTCCTTTAAAGGATCGCGCAGGACATGATATTAACTACATTTCTATTTCGGGTGCACTTTCGTTGATTGGCCGGCAAGGAGAGAAACCAGTTCCACCGTTAAATTTAGTAGGTGACTTTGGTGGAGGAGGTCTTATCCTTGCGTTTGGTATTATGTGCGGTATTTTTGAAGCGGCAAGATCTGGAGAGGGTCAGGTAGTTGACGCAGCAATGGTTGACGGCTCTGCTTTACTTTCAACTTTTATCTATGGGCTAAGGAATGCAGGGTTTTGGAATGACACAAGAGGAGTTAATCTTCTTGACTCAGGTGCTCATTTTTACGAGGTCTATGAGACAAAAGATGGCAAGTATATGTCAGTTGGAGCGATAGAACCTCAGTTCTACAAGGAGTTTCTTGAGTTGAGTGGTTTAGGTGAAGATCTTGACTTTTCAAATCAGATGAACAGGTCAATGTGGCCAGTTCTAAAAGAGAAAACTGCTGCTCGTTTTTTAGAAAAGAGTAGAGATGAGTGGACTGAAACGTTTGACGGTTCTGATGCTTGTGTATTTCCGGTAATTGAAGTTAATGAAGTGATGGACAATGATCACCTTTCTTCTAGAAGATCATTCGAGGTATTTTCAGGTATTGTTCAGCCGAATCCAGCACCTCGGTTTTCAAAGACTCCAGGCAAACTTAGACTTCCTCCGCCAGCATCAGGAGAACACAGTGATGAAGTCCTAAAACTTCTAGGGTATAGCGACGACAAGGTCAGCGAATTAAAGAAGAGTGGTTCTGTCGCCTAGCGACCGCAGATTTTTGCTGTAAGAAAAATGTACTATCCAGCAGTGAAGTGATGATGATGTTAAATTTCAAATATTTGGCGGATTAATCAAACTGATGTGCCCTGAATTAAACAACACGATTTTGCTGGAAGTCATATTTTGAGAAAGAAAGTTGCAGTGAAAGTGTGTTTTACATTCCAAATTCCGTCTACGATTAGTTTGTGCCCAAAAAATCCTACTTTTTGACAACTCTTGGATGTCCGAAGAATCAAGTTGATTCAGATAAAATCGGCATGAAACTTGAGAAAGATGGATACAACCAGGTCAAATCACCTAAAAACGCAGATCTTTTGGTTGTCAATACATGTGCATTTATTGATGCAGCTAAAGAAGAGTCGATAAATACGATTTTAGATTTATATGACTCAAAGAGTAATTCGGCAATGCTGAGCGTTACAGGGTGTTTGGCTGAAAGATATGGTGATGAGTTGAAAACTTTGATACCTGAGATCGATATTGTCGCTGGATTTAATTTTAACGTTGATGGCTCAGAATCTGGCGATGGTGTGTCTGGGGATAAGGTTGCGGTTGAAATTAGAAAGAAAAACCGTCGAATTCCAGATTTCGATCTCTTGAACCTTCCTCGACCGCCTATTTATGCTAGCTATGCATACGTAAAGGTTGCCGAGGGATGCGATAGAAAGTGTGGATTCTGTGCAATACCGTCGTTTCGAGGGAAACAAAGATCACGAACGGTTAGGTCAATTTTAGATGAGGTTGAGGCATTAGACGTTCAGGAAGTTGTACTTGTAGCTCAGGATCTGGCTTCTTATGGCTCTGATATTGGCCTAAAAGATGGATTAATTACTTTAATTAAAGAGGTTAAGAAGAGAGTAAGTTGGGTAAGGCTGTTATATCTGTATCCTTCATCTTTAAATGAGCGTTTGGTTGATGAGATTGTAGATACGGGAGTGCCGTACTTTGATCTCTCGCTGCAGCATGCGTCTCGGAATGTCTTAAAGGCAATGAAGCGTTACGGGAGCCATGAGCTATTCATAAAAAAAATTGAGATGATAAGAGAGAAGGCACAGAATGCATCTATGAGGTCCTCTTTTATGGTTGGCTACCCTGGCGAAAGTGAAGATGACTTTGATGTACTTGTAGACTTTTTAAAGCATGCTCAACTTGATTTTGCAGGATTCTTCATGTTCTCAAGCGAAGACGGTACATACGCATCTCAACTGGAAAATGGTTTGGATGAAGACATTGTGAAGGAAAGGTTTAGAGAGGTAAGTCAAATCCAAGATGAAATTACAGCCAAAAAAAGAGGTGACCTTATTGGCAAAACGTTAGAAGTATTAATTGATAGCAAAGGTAAATCTCGAAGTACGTTTGAGGCGCCTGAGATAGATGGTATTGTCAAAATACCAACGAATATTGGACGACAAGGTGAGTTTGCAAAAGTAAAAATAGTCGATTCAATAGGCCCAGATCTCATAGGAGAGGCAGTTTAATTTGTCTACAAACTTTGGACCTACTGCAATATTAACCCCTGCGAATCTTGTAACATTAGGTCGAATGGCGGGGGCTCCTTTTGTTGGATACCTTCTCTACAATAATGGTCCTAGCTGGTTGGTTGTTATTTTGTGGTTTGTTGTATCTGCATCAGATGGTGTAGACGGTTTTGTAGCAAGAAAAATGGGAGCGACCACCTCTGGCGCATTTCTAGATCCTCTAGCGGATAAAGTTGCAGTGTTAATTGCTATGACAGGATTAGTTTTCGCCAGGAGAGTGGCAATAATTGCACTGCTACTCATTGCTCTTAGAGAGATTTCCATGAGTGTATTTCGATCGTATGCCGCCCGCAGGGGAGTGTCAATACCAGCTAGATTATCAGCGAAGATAAAGACGGTATTTCAGGACCTAAGCATTGGGTTCGCATGTCTTCCCTGGTCAAAGAGCCATGAAATGTGGCTTGATGTTACAGTTTGGATTGCTGTTGGTCTCACACTTTTTACTGGTTTTCAGTACTTGATCGACGGCAGAAAAGTAATGGCAAGTATTCATGAGAGTTGAAATTTTAACAGTTGGAACCGAGATTCTTTTAGGTGAGATTGAAGATACTAATAGCTCTTATATTGCAAGGGAATTAGTCTTAAATGGAATCGACTGTTTTTCTAGATCTAGTGTTGGAGATAATGTCGAAAGAATTGTAGGCGCTATTCGAAACTCGTTATCGAAAGCAGATGCTGTAATTATCACAGGCGGATTAGGGCCTACTCAAGACGACATAACTAGAGAAGCAATTGCAACGGTAATGAATGTTTCATTAGAGGTGGATGCGCGTGCATTAGAACTTACGAGAGAGTTTTTTAAGTCAAGATCACGCGAAATGCCAGAAAGCAATTTGAAACAAGCTTATGTGCCCTCTGGAGGCAAGATTATTGAGCAGCGAAGAGGTACTGCGCCAGGATTGATATGTGAAGTTGGCAACAAAGTTATTTATGCAATGCCAGGTGTACCAACAGAAATGTATGAAATGTTACAAAGAGCGGTTGTGCCTGATATTCTTAACCGCTTTCCAACAGGAAAGAAGATTTATCTACGTGACCTTGTTTCTTGGGGGATACCTGAGTCGCAACTTGCAGACATTTTGAAAGATCATTTACTTGATCTAGATCAAAGTCTTGCTAACAGTCTTGGGAGTGATGGAATTGTTACTGTTGCATTTCAAGCAAATATTAGACGTGGAATACGTTTACGGTTAGGTGTTAAAGCAGAAAATGAAACTGTCGCTAAATCACTTTTAGATAATGAGGAGGCGTTCTTAATTTCGAAGCTTGGAAGTGCGGTATTTTCTTCAGACGGTGAAGAGATGGAAGAGGTAGTTGCACGGCTTTTGGTTGAAAAGGAGCTATCTGTTTCTATAGCTGAATCACTGACGGGCGGCATAGTGTCAGATCGGCTAGTCAATGTTAGAGGCGCATCAAAATGGTTTAAAGGTAGTATCGTGTCTTATCAAGATGACATTAAACACGAACTCTTAAGTGTTAAATCAGAAGACGTTGTTACCGTTGAAGCTGCAAAAGAAATGGCTATTGGCGCAATGACACTGTTCAAGTCAGATATAGCTCTTTCAACTACTGGTATTGCTGGCCCAGATCGAGTAAACGATAAAGAGATTGGTACGGTATTTATCGCGATAGCTTTAAGAGATAGAGTCATAGCTAATTTGAAGGGTAATTCCGGAAATAATGCCAGTAAAAATGTTGCCAGCAGAAATGTTGCCAGCAGAAATGTTGCCAGCAGAAATGTTGCCGATTCGCTTAAGGATGGCTCTAGCCCAGGAAGTTTGTTATCTATAAAGAGTTCATCTCAGGCGGACAGTTTTGAGATCGAACCGAATACGAACGCCTATGTAAAAACCGTAAAATTGCAACTTTTTGGGGGAAGGCGACAGATCCGTGAAATCGCATCCATGAGCACTCTTGATTTTTTACGACGTATACTCCTAGAAAACTCATGGTGACAGTGATATTTAGAGTGATCGTTGACATTAGATACTCAATTTGTCATGCTCAAATCGTAGGGTTTAATTTTTCTGGAGGTGAAAATGTCTGAAACAAAGAAAAGTAGTTTTGTCCACCTCCACACCCATACCGAATATTCGATGTTAGACGGCGCTGCCCGTGTCAAAGATCTGGTAAAAAGTGCTGTTCAAGATGGTCAAACAGCGCTTGGTATTACAGACCACGGAAACATGTATGGGGTGTTGGATTTTTATAAAGAGTGCAAGAACGCAGGAATTAATCCGATAATTGGCACTGAGGCTTATATGTCCAGAGGATCAAGATACGATAGACCTCAGCGAAAAGGTAAAATTGATGATACAGGAGGAGAAGGAGAGTCTGGTGAAAAGCTCTATTACCATTTAACCGTACTTGCTGAGTCAACTGAAGGCTACCACAACTTGATGAAATTATCATCTCAAGCTTTTCTCGAGGGCTACTACTATAAGCCTCGAGTAGATTTTGAACTTCTAGAGACGTATAAGAAAGGATTAATTGTTACAACTGGTTGTTTAGGTGGTCTTGTTCTTCAGTCACTACTGAAAGACGACTACAACTCCGCGTTAAATTACGCTGGCAAGTTAAAGGAGATCTTTGGGGAAGATAACCTTTTTGTTGAGGTACAAGATCATGGGTTAGCTGAGCAAAAAAGGACGAACCCACAGCTTGTGAAGTTGGCAAGTGAACTGGGATTGCCCCTTTTAGCTACAAATGATTCGCACTACACAAAACGAGAAGACTCTCATGCTCACGAAGCTCTTTTATGCGTTCAGACTGGCTCAATGCTTTCGGATCCTAAAAGATTTAAGTTTGAAGGTTCTGAACATTACCTTAAATCATCGCAGGAGATGAGAGATCTTTTCAGAGAGATACCTCAGGCGTGTGATTCGTCTTTACTTATTGCAGAAAGATCTAATGTTGATATTCAGCTTGGAAATGCAAAGCTTCCTCAATTTCCAATCCCAAGTGAGTTTGATGACGCAGATCATTCAGTTGCTTCTACGAAATATTTACGTTATCTTGCTTTTGAGGGTGCAAAGGAGCGATGGGGAGATAATTTAAGCACACAAACCATTGAGCGATTAGAGTACGAGTTAAGGGTTATAAAAGAGATGGGGTTCGATGATTACTTTCTTGTGGTCTGGGATTTAATAAAGTATGCCAGAGATGAAGGAATAAGAGTAGGACCTGGTCGAGGCTCAGCAGCTGGATGCTGTGTTGCTTACTGCTTGAAAATTGTCGATGTTGACCCACTTAAGTATGGCTTAATTTTTGAAAGATTCTTAAACCCTGGGCGAAAACAAATGCCTGACATTGACATGGATTTTGATGAACGCTACAGAGGTGACATGATTAAGTACGCTGCTTCACGCTACGGGAATGACCATGTCGCTCAGATTGTCACCTTCTCAACAATTAAAGCACGAGCCGCAGTTAGAGATGCAGCAAGAGTGCTTGGACTTCCATATACTTTGGGTGACAAGATTGCAAAAGCAATGCCGCCTCTTATCTCGGGAAGAGATACACCGCTAGCTGCTTGCTTTACTCAAGTTGAAGGCCTCGAAGAGGGGTACAAATCAGCCAAAGAGTTAAGAGAAATTTATAATGATGATCCTCAGGCGAAGGAGATTATCGACGTTGCAAAGGGTCTCGAAGGCCTTAGACGTCAAGACGGAATTCATGCGGCTGCTGTAGTAATTTCTGCCGGACCTTTAACTGACTATCTACCAATTCAAAGAAAGCCAGATTCGAGTGACGAGTCAAGTGATGCACCAGTAGTCACACAGTACGAGATGCACGGAGTTGAAGACTTAGGCCTGTTGAAGATGGACTTTTTAGGTCTGAGGAACTTAAGCATCATAGAGAGATGTTTAGATCTGATTGAAGAAAGTATTCACGAGAGAATCAATATTGATGATATACCTCTTGACGATGAAAGAACCTTTGAGATGTTGCGTAAAGGTGATTCAGTTGGAGTCTTCCAACTCGAAGGTGCGCAATTGAGGACTCTTATGAGACAACTTGCGCCGACTAGTTTTGACGATGTTGCGGCATTGATAGCTCTTTATAGACCAGGTCCAATGGCTGCAAATATGCATAAAGATTACGCTGACATTAAAAATGGTCGCAAAGCCATCACTTATCTCCATCCTGACATGGAAGAAGTGGTTGGAGACACCTATGGACTTATGATGTATCAAGAGTCCGTCATGCGAGTTGCTCAAAAGTTTGCTGGATACACACTGGAAGAAGCTGACAATTTAAGAAAAGCCTGTGGGAAAAAGATAAAAGCACTCATCCAAGGAGAGCGCAAAAAGTTTGTGGATGGATGTGAGAAAGTCGGGTATGGCAAACAGCTTGGAGAACAACTGTTTGATATTATTGAACCATTCGCAGATTACGCATTTAATAAAAGCCACTCATATGGTTATGGGCTAGTCTCTTATCAAACCGCCTACCTTAAGGCGAACTATCCAGTTCAATACATGGCTTCTTTGTTGAGTTCTGTAAAAGGAGATAAAGATAAGACTGCAACCTACCTCTCAGATGCAAGAGCTCACGGAATTACCGTAGAAGTACCAGACATCAATCTTTCGGGAACGGATTTTTC
The DNA here is from genome assembly GCA_021790815.1 of Actinomycetes bacterium. GTDB lineage: Bacteria > Actinomycetota > Acidimicrobiia > Acidimicrobiales > JABEUL01 > JAJYFT01. Next base: position 12,402 of record JAJYFT010000032.1, on the reverse strand, counting down.
TCCTAAAGTAGATGAAAATGTTAGCGAAATTCTATTTGGACTAAGCGCGGTAAGAAATGTTGGAGAGGCTTTAGTTGATCGCATTTTAATTGATAGAGATAAAAATGGACCTTACAATGACTTTTACGACTTTTGTTTTAGATCAGATCCATCTGTTTTAAATAAAAGGACCTTAGAATCATTAATTAAAGCGGGAGCATTTTCAAAGTTAGGACACAGCCGCAAAGGACTCTTATTTTCATTTGAAGAGATAGTCGAGAGGGTTTTACTTAAGAGAAAAGATAGGGACCAAGGGATTCAGTCACTTTTTGACATGGGAAGTGATGAAGGTGAGGCTAATGTTAGCTTTGACGACCTCAAAACGTTGGTAAAGACAGCTGAGTTTGAAAAACAAGATCTTCTTAAGTTTGAAAAAGAGATGCTTGGACTGTATGTTAGTGATCATCCTTTGATCGGTTTTGAATCTGCTCTTGCCGCAGTTTCATCCATATCAATAGGTAGCCTTAAGGAGAGTTTTTTAAGTGGTGATGTTTCTCAGAAGGATTTAGCTGAAAAAGAATTTACCGTAGCTGGAGTTGTTACTGGACTGCTAAAGAGAAATACAAAACGAGGAGATCAGATGGCAACATTTACGCTGGAGGACCTTGAATCGACAATAGATGTCATGGTATTTCCGAAAGTGATGAGTGAATGTGGAGACTTTTTGTCCGATGACATCGTAGTAAGAGTAACAGGAAGACTTGATTTACGTGAAGGTGATGAGAAATTTGTTGCAAGAAGGCTTTCAGAGATTGATTTGAAAACAATTGAGGGGGGTAAGTGCGCGTTAACTTTGAAGCTTCCAGTAACAAAAATGACTAGTGCAAGAATTAATGAGTTGCAAGATGTTCTAGTAAAATTTCCAGGGGAAACCCCAGTTAGATTAAGATTAGGGAACAAGCTTATAAAGCTTCCGGAAGAGTATAGAGTAAGTGAGTCAAGTGAGTTTGGTGCAGAAATACGCATTCACTTTGGTGACGAGGTAGTTGAAGCCAGAACCTAAAAATGTATTAATATGGATAAATCTGCATATATATGACATGTCTTGGCACGGAGTATAAAAAAGGCGTAAAATAGATATATGACGCTTGAAGTCAATACAAAAGATGCTGCTGCAGTTAGCGACAGTGAACTAGTAGAGATGGCTGATACCGCTGCCTGTAGGCAGAGAGGGTTTGAAATTGGCTTTCTTTCAAAACAGAGAGAACACTGGGTATTGTCTACTTGTGTCTTGGAACAGAGCAGGTTGAGAGCGTGGTCATTTTACTCTCTAGAGAGAATTGGTGGCACACCCTGTCTGCTAATTGGTGTTGCATTTATTGAATCCAATACAAAGTCCAAGCAGTATCTTCTCTCGCTTTTGGGTGGAATGTACAAAAAAGCGGTTCTAGCATTTCCAGACGAAGATGTTCTTGTTGGAACTCGAATTAGAGATGCGAGAGCGTTTATTTGTCTGTCTGGTCTTGATGATATTATTCCACGCCCAGGGCACAAACCAAGCGGTGAAGAGAGAGCTTGGGGAAGGCGATTAGCTAAGAGGTTTGGTGCCGATTCGCACCTTGATGATAGAAGTTTTATAACACAAGGAAGCGGTGAGACTGATGGATTTTTGGATTTTGAAGGACCTAAAGTCGAGATAGATCCGACAATTGCAAGTCAGCTTGATGACCTTGACTTAGGAAGAGGCGACAGTTTAGTTGTATTTGGGTGGGCTATGACCGAAGAGCTACAAGCCGGCAAACTTGGCAAGTAACATTATTTTTATTACTGCAACTCTGAGACAGCTAGGCTTTATTTTAAAAGGTGAAACTAGAACTACGCAGCAAGAGTATGAAATGAAAATTAATTAGATATTGCGTAACTAAATGAACGTATATTGAACAGTAAGTGATTGGCTGAAAAGTGATTGAGAAAAAAACAGCCTTAGTCCTTGGTGCTGGGGGACTAGTTGGTTTAAGTTATCATGTGGGAGCTTTGCGTGCTCTCGAAGAGTTTGGGTTTTCATATACAGATGCTGACTTGATTGTTGGAACTTCGGCAGGCAGCATAATTGGATCGTACCTTGCAAAAGGGTATTCACCTAAACAACTATGGGAGGAAACTTTAGAAAAACAAGGCTTACCTCATGTATTTAATCCACTCGTAACGTCAAGATCTGAAGCAGCGCGCAGAACTCTCGGATCCCTTTTTGTGGTTGGTCAAAGCGTAGCAAAATTAAACCTTAAAACAATCCCAAAAGGTCTATCTCATTTTTTCCCGGGAGGGATGTTTTCGATTGGCGAAGGAGATGACAGGCTTTTACATGATCTTGGATTAGAGTGGCCTAAGTCAGAAATATATTTGGTTGCGCACGACATAGTGTCGGGAAAACGTGTTGCATTAGGTCAAGATCGCTCAACAACGATTCCGTTTTATCTAGCTGCTGAAGCCTCTTCGGCAATACCTGGAATTTACCAACCTATAAAATTACAGAATATGTTATTGGTAGATGGAGGTGTTCATTCAACCTCAAACTTAGATTTGGCTTTAGACTGCGACAGAATTATAGCTGTAGTACCTATGGCATACGACCCACTGGATCCGCCAAGAAATGCTTTAAATAGGATGTTACGTGAGCTTCCCATGAAATGGCTTAGAACCGAACTCCGATTGGCTAAAGCAAAAGGAATTGAGATCGTACTTATAAGACCCGGCTCAAGGACAAGTAAAATCCAAGGTGTTAACTTAATGAGAAACGACGTAACGGAAGTGATGCACGATGAAGCCTTACTCGAAACAAGAGCCCTTTTGAAAAGTGGACGCATGGGAAGAAAGTTTGCTGCATAAAACATGAAGGTTACTTCGGAAACGAAACTTGCATGTGTTATCGGAGATCCAATTACAAGCTCATTGTCGCCTGTAATTCACAATAGAGCATATAAAGAGTTAGGTATTGACGCAAAGTTTATAGCACTTAGAGTAACTAAAGAAAGTTCAGAGTCCTTCTTTAATATTATGAAAAGTGCTTATTTGATAGGTGCATCGGTGACTATGCCCTTAAAGGATATCGTAGAGCGTTACGTTAATGTAGATGAACAGTCCAAACTTATTGGTGCCTCAAACGCCGTTTTCCCTGCAGATTATGGACCGAATGTCCACGATCAACTAGTCGGAGCTAACACAGATGGTGAGGGGTTCGTGCGTTCTTTAAACCGCATTTTAGGACTAGATGTGAAGGGCATGAATGTAGCAGTCATTGGTGCGGGAGGCGCTGCGAGAGCGATAGTTTATGCACTTAGCAATGAAGAAGCTAAGTCGATTTGTGTAATCAACCGTAGTGAAGAAAGTGGCAAGAGAGTTGCTAACTTGGCGAAAGAACTTGGAAGAGTTGGGAAGATTGAAGATGTTTACGACTGTGATTTAATAGTTCAAACTACTCCATTTGGAATGAAAGGTACGACACTTGAAGGGCAAAGCATTATAGACCAACGATTGATTCGTGAATCTCATGTAGTGGCAGATATTGTTGTAAACCCGAGAGAAACAAAACTAATGGAGTTAGCCCGAAGCAAAGGTGCAACAGTAATAGGTGGACTGCCAATGTTAATTGAACAAGCGGCTTTAGCTTTTAAGTACTTTACGCACCGTGAAGCTCCCATTGAGGCTATGTATGACGAAGTCGGTCTGAAAATCTAGATTTTAACCTTTTATGGTTTAACAAGAATGATAAAGTATTTATGAATATTTCGTCTTTTCCAATGAATGGAGTACACATTGAATTCTGGTGATACCGCTTGGGTATTGGTAAGTGCGGGGCTGGTTTTATTTATGACACCAGGTTTAGCAATTTTCTATGGTGGAATGGTGCGCTCAAAAAATGTTTTGTCGATCATGATGCAATCATTTGTCTGCATAGGGGTTGTTACGTTGATTTGGGCAACTTTTGGATTTAGTCTTTCATTTGGCCCAGACCTAAGTCACGGTCTAATTGGAAACCTGCATTATATTGGATTAAGCAACACAAGCGGGGGTGTGGCAGGTTTCAAGGGGCTTCATGTAGATGGTAACACTGTCATGATTTTCCAAATGATGTTCGCAATAATTACGGCAGCTCTTCTGAGTGGAGCTGCAGCTGATCGAATGAAGTTTTCATCGTTTCTTATTTTTATTGTCATTTGGGTCATCCTTGTTTACATTCCACTTGCCCACTGGGTATTCTCGCCAACAGGATGGCTTGCGAAAAAAGGTGTACTTGATTTTGCCGGGGGTACAGTCGTAGAAATAAATTCAGGTTTTTCATCTTTAGCGCTTGCAATCGCTCTAAAGAGACGAAAAAACTGGCCAGATGAAGCTATGATGCCTCATTCAGTACCACTTTCTCTCCTGGGTGCAGGTATTTTATGGTTTGGCTGGTTCGGATTTAATGCAGGCTCAGCTTTAGGTGCGAATAGCGTTGCCGTTCATGCATTTGTAAACACTCAGCTTGCTGCAGCTATGGGCCTTCTAGGTTGGATGATTTCGGAGTGGATAAGAGAAAATGCTCCGACTACTTTAGGCGCTGCATCGGGTGCAGTAGCTGGGATGGTAGCAATTACGCCTTGTGCTGGTTTTATAGGTCCAATGCCATCGCTTTTGGTTGGACTGTTAGCTGGGGTGCTTTGTTCGTTAGCCGTTCGTCTGAAATTTAAGTACCGATTTGATGATTCTCTCGATGTTCTTGGAGTGCATGGAGTTGGAGGATTAACTGGCATGGTCTTGTTAGGTCTTTTTGCAACTATTTCTGTTAATGCTGGTGGAGCAAATGGGCTTTTCTACGGCGGAGGCCTCCATTTCTTTTCAGTTGAGATATTGGCCGCAGTAGTAACTGTAGTGTTCTCTTTCGTTGTCACAATGATTATCGCAAAGGTAATTGATGCAACGATAGGACTCAGAGTTCCTGATGATGTCGAATCTCAAGGTCTCGACATTAGGATTCATTCTGAGAGAGCATACTCGCAGTAGTGCCTGCAGCTGGGTTGTTATTCTGGGGATTTAAAGTACAGACTACATACCTGGTGTGGCATATTTCAAATCTATGGTAAGAATGTTAAGCACTATCTAGTGGTTTCTTTCCTACTTTTCTAATGTCTCCATTTGCAAAGTACCACAAGACTCCGTCGCTATCACGTAAGACTGTTGTCCTTAGTGAAATGCTTTCAACCTTCCCCGTTACGTCGAGAACTTGGATATTTTCACCAATTGCAATTTGATTTTCGGCAATTAGAAAAAATCCACCTAGGTAGTCTTTAACAATATTTTGTGCACCAAAAGCCAAAGTTGCACCAAGAATTGTTGCACCCGTTAGTAGAGGAGCTAAATTAAGACCAAGTACACTCAAGATTAAGAGGAACGCAATTCCCCAAATAGATGCAGTCCAAAGGTGCAAAAGTGCAGTTAGAAGAGTCGTAATTCGCTTTAAAAGCTCGGTGGGATTTGTTGTTGAACTTGCTTTATTTGAGTAACTTCGGATAATTTTTCGTTGTGTAATTTTTCCTATATGACCTATTAAAAATGCAAATATACAAATAAAAATGATAGAAAGAGGTTTGTCGACCAAGGATTCTATTTTTTGTGCTAGTGAACTTGAGCCTCCAAAGTCTTTAACCGCATTGTAGATGAATCCGGTTGACTGAGCCTGGAATGGAAACTGTGTTAGGTTGAACTTTATAGATGGCAGCATTTAAGGTAATTATGAGGAACAAGCAACCGGTACCTGTATATTTTAAAATCGTATATTTTGGCTTTGGCAAATCGAGTGAAGTGCATCCTTAACCTCTTGCTGCAATGAATTTAATCTGAATGGGTGGTAATAGTTCGTGGACGAGTAACTGTTGGGCCGTTAATTGTGGTAAGTTTAATCTGTTGTGCCGAGACATCACGACTATTCTAACCCAACTAAAAAGAAGTCAGTTTTTTGGCATATCGATGTACTCCTGCTTGCGTCGACAGTAGCACTTTCTGTGCTCGGAGTTCTGATGATTTATGCCGTGACGAAGCCGCAATCGATTTATTTGGGAGTGGGAACCCATCACTTTTTGATCCGACAGGCGATTTTTGTTGTGATTGGGATTGTTCTCATGTTTGTCACTATGGCAATTGATTACCGTTATTTTGAAGAGTTTGGGTTGTTGGTATATGCGGGAGTCATATTTTTGCTTCTTGTGGTCCTGTCACCAATTGGGAAAAACGTTTTAGGTGGACAGCGTTGGTTTCAGATAGGTCCAATTCAACTTCAGCCATCTGAACTTGCTATCGTCGGATTAATCTTGATAGTTGCCTTTATTTGTTCAAGAAGAGATATTGAGAATCCCAAAATATTTGTTCTAACCTTAGTAGCTGCAGGTATCCCGATAGGACTTGTCTATTTGCAACCAGATCTTGGAACCGCAATCATTCTCGGGGTGACTCTTTTAGTAATGCTTGTGCTTGCCGGTGTTAGGGCACGTTACCTTGCAGTTCTTATATCTATTTTGTTATTTGCGATACTTTTGGTACTTCACTTTGGCATCTTGAAACAGTATCAGGTGGAACGCTTAACAGCATTTTTACACCCTAAGAATGCACCTGCAGCAACTGTATATAGCTTGCAACAGTCAGAAAATGCAATTGGATCAGGAGGATTTTGGGGCAAGGGATATGGGCAGGGGCTTGAAACTAACCTTGCTTTTGTTCCGGAACAACAGACTGATTTCATTTTTACATCAGTTGGTGAGCAACTCGGATTCGTTGGGACGGTCTCGGTAATAGGAGTTTTTGCTCTTATGGCGTGGAGACTCTTGCGTGCGGTGATGCTAGCAAGAGATAGCTATGGAAAAGTTATCGCAGCTGGGACTCTAGGCGTTCTCTCATTTTCAGTGTTTGAAAACATTGGTATGACCCTTGGAATTATGCCGATTACTGGAATACCGCTTCCTTTTTTAAGTTATGGAGGTACTTCGACAGTCGTATTTTTTGTACTTGTTGGATTGGTACTCAATATCGAAATGCGACGCGAGAGTAGCGAAATAGGTAGGTTTACACCTCCGGAATAGGCAGGATTAGACACACAAGATTCACCTAGTTCAATCCTAAGTAAAATTGCTAACGGAAATCCGCCTAATAATATTTTGAGTTCTGTGAGGTAGCTGTTTAATCTAAAACTGCATGCGAGGCGCAAATTAAAGCCATCAGACCTAAATCGGCGAGTAAGAAAACTGATATCTCGTGACTGTCCACCAAGAAGTGCCTTTCATCTGGGATAATTGAGTATTAAGACCATTAAAAAGTCCATAGTGAAAGGCACCAATTAGATGCAGAAAAGTTTAGCAAAAAAGTAGACAAAAGTGGTGCTTTCCACACCAGATAGTCGCATCACATCACGAGCAGGACTACATCTTGTTGCAAAGTTAAATGAACTTTTAGATATAACCGGGACAATTGATTCAGAGGCCGCGCGGATAGGAAACAGGGTCATTTAGCAGGACTTTTATCGTCCGGAGGGGTGCCGGAAACCCGCTGACCATCCACCGGTGGTTGGTCGTACGCTGATAGAATAGGGGGTGCAATCCACCAACCAACAACCGAATGGGGAGGTACCGTTATTATGCGCGCTCTCGATCCTGAAGTGGTAGATACCGTCTGGGCTGGCCTTGAACCGCTCATCCCGGTTCCCGTCGACACCCATCCCCTGGGCCGTCACCGCCTACGCAAGTCGAACCGGAACTGCTTCGAGGTGATCCTCGTGCGCCTCGTGACGGGATGCTCCTGGGAGGACGCCGAGCGGCTATGTGCGAACAGACGTCTTCACAATTGGAGACATCATCGATTCACGTTTGGGCTGTGGTCCATCATAGTGTGTCGGTGTAACAGGCGCAATCGGTTGCCTTTGTTAGGTAGGGCCGTTTTCGGGCATGCCGGTTATTCCCGGGTTTCTTAGATCCTTGATGCTGGCTTAGCCAGAAGAAGCGACCTCTGTTACAAGATCGGTCAAACTTCGTCTTCGTTTCTTGCGGATGAGCGGTGCTTTCCCCTCAGCCGCACGTCTCGAATTTTCTTGTTGGTGTATTTCGAAGGCATCAATAACTGCCAGGTTGCGAACGACAATGGCACAGACAAGAAATAGCATGAGAGGGACCTGTCCAGTGAGGCGGCAGAAGCCTTTGGAGATGTTGATTGTAGCTGCATCCTTAATCCTTGAGTTCGAGCGCTCAACAGCAGTTCTCCGACTATAGGACAGTCGGTGGGCTGCCGAGGGATAGTCATGCTTCTGACGCGTCTTCGCGTTGACTGATGGTGGAACGGTCAGTGTTGCTTGTGTACAGCAAGTCGGTTGATGTTCGGGTGGTTGAGAGATCTCTGGACAGTTAAATCCAAGTGTCATAGATTTCTCCTTGAGCGGGCAACGAACCCGCCCCTGTGTGGCGGGGCAGCTTGCGCGGTAGTATCCGTCTTGGTCATCTGAGGTTATGGGACTGATTTTATAATTGGCAAGTTCGGTGGACTTTTCGTCATTTTCTACAGTGTCTTGATGGCTCGCTTGTCGTGGAAGAGGACCAATACTAAAAAGTGCTTGAGGAGTGGCGGGGCAATATAGATTGCCATTGAACAAGATAGCCCCGCCAAAGGTTCCCTGGCATCCTCGGTCACTTGGGTGAAGGTCCGTTACGATATTGGCGCCCATTATCCGAAGCGGGAGCGCCCAGTTGTTAGCAATCCGGTGGGCATATCCGGAATCGGCCAGGATGTCACCGATCACAACACCAGAGGCTCGAAGGTTTCTTAACACCGGCACGAATGCAGGTACTGGATCGACTGAACATGTAGTCAGATTCGCCCGCCGGACGACTTCGGGAACCTTTGATTTTCCCTCGTCTTGAACCATGGTGGCCAGAGACAAGTAGTAGCCGAAGAACACCTCGTCAGACTGGCCTGGGTTGTCACCACGACGATGTCCCCAAGAGGCGTCGGGATCGGCCGATGGTAGAGCTCCGGCCGCAAGCTCCTTGGCTGAGACCGGATTAGCGTAGCTTTCCACGTCGGTCCAATCCACCGCTAGAGAGGTCGAGGATTTCTTGTAAAGAGCCGGAATCGAGGCTTCGGTGAGAGCGTCTACTACAGTTGACATATCCCCTGGAAGGAAACCGTTTTCAGCTCCATTAGAAAGCGTGACCACGACACGGTGGGTGGTGTATTCCACCTGCCGATATGTTAGAAGATGATCCAGACCATTTACTTCAATAAGAACACCTAAACGACGCTGATCGTATTGGGACAAACCTGTGAGCGCCTCGTGTACCCGGGTGAGATGGCCAGGACGGTTGTCGCCAAGTGCTGCCATGATTCCAATAAATAATGTGCGCACGCAAAGTTGCCGTGGACGGGGACCGATGCTAAGTGACTCTTCAATTCGTGACGTTATCCCCGAGGCGTCGATCACTTCTTCAATACGGGTAAGATAGTTGGCTTCTAGCATCGTCTACCCGAAAGCAATCGCACCGAATCTTCCTCTCCAACCGGTGGAAGGAAACTCACGATATCTCCCAACCTCTGGGAACAGTTCACACCGGCTGCCGCCATAAATGCCTGTAGTCCAATTACTTCAGCTACAAATATAAGCCAGGTTGAGCGCATTCGCCTCAAATCAAGCGGAGGAAGGTCTATCCCTCCGGCTAGAGAGGCTACTAGTCCCGAAGTGATGTTCTTTCTAGCCCTATCAACTCCACCAACAATGTATGCTTCCCCAGCATAATCTGCAGCAAAATCCAATAGTTCGTGGAATTTCCGTAACACTGGGACAACTCTTGGATGAGAACCACCAACATGGACTACAAGTCCACCTGAGACATGTGAGATGTCAGAGCCTCGAACATAACGCAGATCTGCTCCTGAGAGTCCCGCACCTACACCGAGGGAAATAAGTGCATTTGCTCGATGGCGACGAGAAACTGTTGGTTGGTGCTGGGCGAGGGTTAAAAAGGCGTCGATCTCATTTACTGTGTAGGGCGCCTTGGCTCGCTCACGTTCAAAGCGGATTGAATCGGGCGGGCTCTCTTGAGTGAGATTTAAGCGCACCGAGCGCAGGTTAGTAGCAATTGTTCGAAGCGTTGCCGGGTTGAAATTCTTTGGATCACTTGAGAGGTAACGATTTATTACTGACGTTTGCAAAACCACCTCAGTGGTCAGTGCCAATCCTCTACTTTCAGCAAAAGCCGCTAACTTAGCCACTGCAAAAATGAGTGCTTTTGCCCGACTATAACTAATCCCCTTACAGGAAGAAACTACCTTCTTGGTGAAGTCGGCAACGGCTGGACTGTATAACCTCGGAGCCCAGCTTTCAATAGCTAACCCTGGATGGCTATTTGCTTGCATAACACAGTAGTATACTGTGTTATATGCCACCAAAGGTGGATGGTTGTATGAGTTATAATCTCTCGTATCTGTAACATTCGTTTTCTCCTGTTCGCCATGCCATCCTCCTTCACATGTGTCTTCGTTCATGCTTTCAGGATGACAGGGCATCTGATTGATAGTGACGACGTTTCGCCCCTCTCCCTCGCCGGGTACTTTGGATGAGAATCGTCGGTTACTTTGCGTAATAATTACCGGTTACTTTGGATGAGAATCATCGGTTACTTTGCGTAATATTTTGCAAGTCTACCTTAGATGAGAATCATCGGTTACCTTGCGTAATATTTTGCAAGGGGTAAGTTCGACCTAGAAGCCCGGTGACCAACTGAAGGGGACGGCATGGGGGAACGAGCCAAGGGTGCCGTAGCCGACCACAACTTCGTCGTGAGGCTGAAGGACGTATCGAGCGGGATCTGTGACGCGGTGCCCGTTGACGTATACCTGGACCATGGAACTACCGGCATTGTGGTAGCTGCCGATCTGATCGGCGCTAAACGTCACCCCCCAGAGGTCGAAGAACGCGCCTAACGTGAACGCATTGGAGGGCTGTGCGGCTTCGATGTGGATGATTCCGCTGGTGTCGTGAGTGTGCATGGGCGCCTCAATTCCTTCGGCGGCACTGATCGCCACATTGGCTGGAACCGTAACGGGTTTTCCATCCACGAAAATCGCGAGGTGGGCGTGGATGTGGTAGCTCTCGTCGCCGTTGGGTGGGAGGCCTAGGGACGTGAGCGCCCCAAGCCGCTGGGGGAGCGACCCGTATTCGGGTTGCCACGGCGCCGGCGTCGACTGCAGACCTTGAAAATCGCTCAACTGTACGACGGATCCGGGTGTCGCAACCGTGTTGGAGGTACCGCCTGTACCGACGGCGACACCGATCCACGTACCGATGCCAGCCACAACGATGATGGCAAAGACCCAGACCGTGCGCACGACGCGCCGGTGCTGGCGTTCCTGTTCTTCGCGGATGCGTCGTGCCTGTTCGCGTGCTTGTTGCTTGGCTTGGACGCGCCTGGACATCAGGTCGTCTCCTCGGTTGCGGGGTGGCGGAGCATTCGCAGCCCGTTGGCGATGATCAGGATGGCGGTGCCCTCGTTGAGCACCACTCCCCCGGTGAGGTTCAGCCAGCCTACGAGAGCGGCGAAGATCAGGACGGCGACGCTCACCAGACTCATCGCGATGTTTTGACGAACATTGGTGCGAGCCCGCCGTGCCAGCTGGATGGCGGCGGGAAGTCGGGTGAGGTCATCGGTCATGAGCGCAACATCAGCGGTCTCCAGCGCAACGTCGGTGCCGGCGGTCCCCATGGCAATGGCCACATCCGCAGTGGCGAGGGCGGGGGCATCGTTCACACCGTCGCCAACCATGGCGACCGTGGCGTTCCCGGTTTTCAGCCGGCGGACCGCTGCGGTCTTATCTTCGGGGAGCAAGCCCGCCTGATAGTTATCCAGACCGAGATGTGCGGCTAGGTGGGTGGTGTTAAATGGCAATTTTGAAAATGTGGCATTAGAGTTATAAGAATTATTGATGAAAATCAACCAATAATTCTGAAAATAATTTTGTATTTGAGAATTTGTAATTAATTTAGGACTTAACTTCATTATTTTTATGTTATTTTCTATATTCATTGTTGATTTTTATCTTGGATTCTAATACGAAGTGCAATCCAATCTAACCTGATCGAGTATAATACATTTGTACCCCATAGTGGACTTCGTAGGGACTCTTGCCTCCAAGGACTTTCCTGGGCCTGTGGTTGAGGTTTTCGGTTGCTGCACATAAGTCTTTAGGGTCAATTGATCTCAAGTCACTCCCTTTTGGAAAGAACTGGCGCAGTAGCCCATTAGTGTTTTCGTTGGTTCCCCTTTCCCAGGAGTGGTAGGGATATGCGAAGTAGCTCTTGGAACTGGTCCTTTCGGCAATTTCCCTGTGACCTGCGAACTCCTTGCCGTTGTCATA
>JAJYFT010000130.1 GCA_021790815.1 Actinomycetes bacterium | reverse complement strand
TCCTGATGATTTAGCTACTGAAACCGTGTCTTCAAAGAGCCTCCTGGGTCTCTTAGATGCTCTGAGACGATTCCTGAGTCCCACCAATACGGTTGAACTCGGAGGGGTAGGTTGCCCAGTTCACACCCAGCTGTTCCCTGCCACCTTAAGTCAAAGGCAAAAGTATCTACAGCCTCTCTATCAGATAATCCCTCTAAAGACTGGAGCAACATGATGGTGGCAAGAATTCTTGCCGGAATTGTCGGCCTTCCTCTATTTGAATCCAAGTAGAGATCAGCGAAGTAGTCATCAGGAAAGAGAGCACCGCCATGATTTGCTAAAAATCTGTAGATGGAGGTCTCATTTAAACGATCTTCTAAAAGACTTGCAGGATCATTAAATTGAGCTTGTTTTGAAAGGAGTCCTATAGCCATAATCTATATTCCCATAACTAAAAGAAAATCGCGAGTATTGACTTCGATTAAATGAGCAGCGTCCTAGCACAATTAAAGTTCGCTTAACGCATTTAAATTTATTGCCTAATTAGCTGAAGAGAACTTACTCTGAAAACTTGTAAGCAGAGACCAAAGTCTGTAAGCCGAACCCAACTTTTAAATTGACCTACTTTTATTTCTTAAGGCGTGGTTGCAACTGAGATGACATGTAAAGCTGGCCAATGTATATGGTTGAGCTCGACGGAGTGCTGCGATGGCCAAAACATATAATCTCTTAGTAAGCTGAGGTTAATGAAAATTGCAAGATACTATTACTCCTAGACATTGTTACTGCTAATTAATTACTAGTAATAGAAAAATTAACTATCAAAAGAGATCGGACAGTTATGACAGGTTTAAGAATTGAAGACTACGCACTTATCGGAGATACTCATACTGGGGCTCTTGTTGGAATTGACGGATCTATAGATTGGCTTTGCCTGCCAAGGTTTGATGCTCCTGCATGTTTTTCGAAACTTCTAGGAGATGAACACAATGGGTTTTGGAAAATAGCCCCAAAAGATGAAATAATTAAAGTCGAGAGATGCTACGCCGAAGATACATTGATTCTCGAAACTACCTTTACCACAAAAAATGGATCAGTAGTCTTAAGAGATTTTATGCCAATTAGAGAAGAATTTCCTCAAGTCATTCGGGAAGTTGAGTGCATCAAGGGATCAGTGAACATGGAAATGACACTTGTTATAAGATTTGATTACGGTTCCAGCATACCGTGGGTAGTAAACAGTGATGAGTATCTCCATGCTGTAGCTGGGCCCGATGCACTAAGTTTGTGGACTCCTATAGAAACATTCGGCGAAGATTTCTCTACAAAAAGTAGATTTAAAATGACAACTGGCATGAAAGTGCCATTTACATTAGTTCATCACCCATCTCATGAACCAGCTCCAAGACCAGTCGATCCTATCTTTGCGATAAAAGAGACAGAAAAGTATTGGAGATCGTTCGCAAATTCATCTACCTATAATGGGCTATACAAGGACGAGGTAATAAGGTCACTAATGGTACTTAAGGCCCTTACATACCATCCCACGGGTGGAATTGTAGCTGCTCCTACGACATCTTTGCCTGAATCAATTGGAGGCTCGAGAAACTGGGATTATCGATACTGTTGGTTGAGAGATGCTACGCTGAGCCTTGATGCACTGATGCGTGGAGGTTACTACGAGGAAGCACTGAGTTGGCGCGACTGGTTGCTTCGGGCAATTGCCGGAGACCCATCAAAGTTACAGATTATGTATGGAGTAGCAGGTGAAAGAAGACTCGACGAGTACGAAGTTCCGTGGCTAAGTGGTTATGAAAACTCTGCGCCTGTAAGAGTTGGTAACGCTGCGGCCGGGCAATTCCAATTAGATGTCTACGGTGAAGTTATGGCTGCACTTTACGATGCAAGAATGTCTGGACTCGACGATGGGGGTGCATCCTGGGAACTTCAGACTGCCCTCATCGACTTTGTCGAAAGTGGATGGAGACAACCTGATGATGGTATTTGGGAGGTGAGAGGCCCACGAAGACACTTTACTCATTCAAAGGTAATGGCTTGGGTAGCACTTGATAGAGCAGTAAAAACACTGGAAGAATCTAACTTAGAAGGACCTATTGATAAATGGAAATCTGCGAGAGATGAAATCCACAAAGAAGTCCTTGAAAAAGGGTGGAACCCATCGAAGAAAGCGTTTACCCAGTACTACGGCTCAGATAACTTAGATGCAAGTGTCTTGATGATTCCACTAATGGGATTTTTGCCACCTCATGATTCAAGGGTTATGACAACTGTTGAAGCGATTGAAAAAGAACTTAAAGTCGATGGGTTTGTACTTAGATATAAAGTCTCTGAAAGTGGCGAGGTAGATGGCCTTACAGGGCGTGAAGGAGCCTTTTTAGCGTGCTCATTTTGGCTTGTAGATGCACTTGCAATGTGTGGGAAAATGGTAGAAGCAGTACAGCTTTTTGAAAACCTCTTATCACTTAAAAACGACGTCGGTCTCTTATCTGAAGAGTATGACCCAGTACTCAAACGCCAAGTAGGGAACTTCCCACAGGCTTTTAGTCATATATCACTAGTGAACTCGGCCTGTAACTTATCCCAATCTGGTCAAATTCTTAGCTACTCTGAAGAGGTGAAATCTGTCCCGACCCAAAGACTTTTAAGACAGAGAGATCCTAGAAAACAGATGTGGTTTCACACTCACTCAAAAAGACAGAGAAAGAACGCACATGACAAATAATGGGCACACACATAACACCCACTCAGCAGATTTTAATCGAAAAAACGCTAAGAAAGGCGAGCAAATTGCAATTGAACTAGCTCCACACAAACATGAAGATAGCATCGCTGACGGCAGTGATCTTGATCCAACAATTACTGAGATTGCTCCTGGAGTACTTGAGATTGATACAAAGCTTGGAGGATGGGAACATGTAACAGCTGGTTACTTACTCACTGGTGAACGGCCATTTCTTGTTGAAACTGGAAGTAGGTCATCTATGCCAACACTTAAAAAAGCGTTTACAAAGTTATCACTTAGCCCAAATGATCTATATGGCGTCGCTGTTACCCATATTCATCTCGATCACGCTGGTGGCGTTGGTGACGTTTCAGAACTTTTCCCAAAAGCAACCGTTTACGTCCACCCTCTAGGTGCAAAACACTTGGTCGATCCCACTCGACTAATTGACTCGGCCTCGCGAGTCTATGGGCCGCTCTTAGACTCTCTCTATGGCAGACTACTTCCAACTGAAAAAGATAGAATAAAAGTTTTGGAAGATAGCGAGATCATAGACCTTAAAACGAGAACACTTAAAACGGTCGACTCACCTGGACACGCAAAGCACCACTTGGCACTCTTAGATTCTAGTTCGGAGATCCTTTTTGCAGGAGATGCTGTCGGCGTTAGACTACCTGACATAGGGATACTGAGACCCTCTTCACCCCCAAGTGATTTTGATCTCATAAAGGCAGTCAACTCTTTAAATAAATTCAAGGAGAACAATCCTTATAAAATTGCGCTTGCCCACTATGGCCTAGTAGCTATTGACCCTCAAGAACTTTTAGATGAAGCAATTGAGATTGTTACCAAATGGGCTGAAGTCGCAGAAAGAGCATTTCTTAACCAATCTGACATTACCGACGCCCTAACTACTGCATTTGGCGGAAGCTTTGATAACGTAGACCCAAAACATAAGGCCCGGATGGAGACTCTTAGCGGAATTCACTCAAATGCAAGTGGCCTAAAACGGTGGCTCGAAGTAAAGTACGCAAACACAAACAGTACTGAAAACAAAAACACCGCTGGCGGTAAAAATAACTAATAACGCAAAATTCAACTCAAAATTAGCCATGCTCAATTTCGCACAGTGCCAATTTACTTTACACTATTTTCAATTCTCGAAGGCTTTAAAAAGTTAGCCATTTATCGTTTGAGTCAATATCTCCACCAAAACCATCATTTTAATAGAATCATAACAATTCACTAACTGTTTCCTCATCTTTCCGCGACAAAGTACTGGCATGGAAGGAATTGGCACTCTAAATCTAAACTTACGAAATCATTTCCATTATAGGTTGTACCTCATTTCAACCATAAACATGTGTATTGGTCTCGCAACTTTAGCTCTTGCTCTAAGTGCAACGTCAAACGGATACGAACCGGTCTACGTAATTTCTGGGGCCTTAACTACCCTCATCGGGATAACGTCAACGTTCAGCCAAAAAAAGGTCACCATTAAGCTCCAAGCATGGACATCATTTATACTTATACTTATTTGGGGAGCAACTTTTGCTTCATTGTCGATTTCTAATTCAGGGTCTACGTTATTTGCAGATTTAGACGCTTACTCATCATTAGAGCTAATCGTTGAGATATTTATGACATTTGTAACATTTAAAACTCTTGAATGGATTGAAACTCTAGAGAGATACGTTAAGGCTTAACATCTAAGTAAATATTTCAGAGTAACTATGTAGCTCGTTTTTATATTTTCTGAACTTTAAAAATAAAACCAGGTGATTACCAAGGAACATTATTGCCTTGCCTAAGGCACTTGTGAAATCGGAAGATCTAACATGGGTTTCAGAATTTTTGAAAATAACAGTCTTATCCTCTAACATTAGTTCTCTATTCCTAAAAATCATCTTTGCTCAATGGCTATCAACAGTGACTGATAACTTCTCTAAAAAAGGTTCAATAGGCTACTGGCAAAGTATTTTTCGGATTTCAAATTGCCAGCTACGTAACATTACATCCACGATATTTTTTGACAACACTCTCAACCCCAAAAAGCTTGCCTGGTGAAAAATTTTCGAGATTTGCACCACAACATTGTTGTTACGTGTAAAAATAGAGAATCATGGTTTTAATGCGGCGAAATCACATTTTTATTGTTCCGATTCTTTTGGTGTTAGCTGGTTGCACCCAACCTCCAAATACTCCACTGTCAAATATTTCTGGTGGTGCAACATCTCTTAAGTCTTACAGTGTTCAAATTGACATTGTTAACGATAGTTTTGAGCCAAATGTAGTAATAATAAACGCTGGTGAAACGGTCGAATGGAAATGGGAAGATGGTGGGAATACTCATAACGTCACGTTTTCGAATGGTATTCACAGCAATTCACAGTCATCTGGCACCTACTATTACACCTTCCAAAAATCAGGTACCTACCACTACTCAGACACGCTCCACTTTGACGTTTCTGGCACAATCATTGTAAAATAGTCTCCAACATATGGGGCAACCCGCAAATTAAACCTCTTGCTTGGCAAAAACCGCAAGCCAAATAGATCTCATCAAGCCAACGCTGAAGGTACTAAACTGGATCAAATGTATACAAGTTCCAGGCAAAAATGTGAAAACTCTTAACATTGCTGATCTAATTTTCCAACTTAGCCCTAGTCAGATTGAAAATTTGGTTTGTGAATGTAATATACAGTCAACAAGATCCATATCTAGTGCGACAGATCTCTTA
>JAJYFT010000129.1 GCA_021790815.1 Actinomycetes bacterium | reverse complement strand
GCAACAGGCAAAAGTAGCTTTCCAAAGCCAGAAAGCACTGTTTCTATATCTGTAACCTAAAAGGTCCTACTATCTTTTTCTCTGTTAGGTAAGGCTTTATTTTAGACAAACCTACGCTTTTCTTCTGGTATAAGTCCACTATTACTGCCCGTGTTGATTTCACATTGATTGACAGATTTCTTAATGAATACCACCCAATACCAAGTTTTTTTGCACTATTTTGCAACATCTTAGTTAAGTTCTAAAGCTTTTAAAACCTCATCGACGTCAGTTCTTACCCTGAGCGGAACTGCAATCTGGCTTATTGCAATATCAGGGTCCTTTAAGCCGTGACCAGTTAAAACACAGACAACTTTTGAGTCCTGTGGAAGATCCTGCTTTAAAAGTCCCGCCACGCTCGCCGCCGACGCAGGCTCACAAAAGATTGACTCCTCTTTTGCTAGAAATTTATAGGCTTCTAGAATCTCTTCATCTGAAACCGCTTGAATATCTCCCTTAGACTCACTGGCTGCGGCAGTCGCTGAATACCACGAAGCTGGGTTTCCTATGCGTATTGCTGTAGCTACTGTCTCTGGATTATCTATTTTCCTATTTTCAACTATTGGCGCCGCACCTTTAGCCTGAAATCCAAACATCCTTGGAAGTCTAGAAGATAATCCTGCAGCCTTGTACTCTAAGTATCCTTTCCAATATGCTGTTATGTTGCCAGCGTTGCCAACAGGAATAAAATGAAAATCTGGAGCATCCCCTAAAACATCCACTATTTCAAACGCTCCTGTTTTTTGCCCTTCGATCCGTGCAGGGTTCACTGAATTTACTACTTCAACTGGAGCAATGGACGGCAGCAGCCTAACAATCTCAAGAGCCTGATCAAAGTTTCCTTGGACCTGGAGCACTTTAGCTCCATGGATCAAAGCTTGTGCAAGCTTTCCAAGAGCAATGTACCCATCAGGAATTAACACTGCAGAAGTCATCCCAGCTTTTGAAGCATAAGCAGCAGCAGATGCAGAGGTATTTCCCGTAGAGGCACAAACAACAGCTCTTGCACCTTCATTGTACGCTTTTGTAATAGCCATCGTCATTCCACGATCTTTAAATGAGCCAGTTGGATTGAGACCCTCAAACTTTAAATAGACTTCCGCATGAACCTTTTCAGAAAGCCTCTCTGCCAAAACAAGCGGTGTCGCACCTTCTTTTAGAGTAATAACCTTATCCGTATCTTTTACATCAAGAAAAGCCGAATACTCAGTTACTACCCCTCTCCAATCGTTTAACTTATTCATTGATTACTCTCAAGAATTCTAATAGGTCTTCCAACTTTTACCACATGACTTAACTGCTCAAGATCTTTAACCGTCTGCCTGATATCTCGTTCTTGAGCATCATGAGTTAGAAATATAAGTTTTGCATCTTCACCAGCTCCAATTTGCTCCATTGAAGATATTGAAACATTAAACCTTCCAAAAATAGTTGCAACTTTTGCAAGCACGCCTGGTTCGTCTAAAACCTCGAGCGTCAAATAGTAACGCGATATTAGATCTTCTATCTCTTTAATTGCTAAATTATTTCTCCTGTCTGAAAAAGTAAAGGAGCTTGAGATCCGATTTACTCGTGCTTCATGAATATCTCCCAATACAGCTGATGCAGTTGGTGGCCCACCTGCCCCTCTTCCATACAGCATCATTTCGCCAATAGCACTTCCTTCAACAAAGATTGCGTTGTATGCACCTCGAACTGAAGCAAGCGGATGACTTTCTGGAACTAACGCAGGGTGTACTCGTAATGCAACTTCTTTTTCATCGTTATTACCCTTAGATTTAAGTAGCTCACCGATCGCTAAGAGCTTAATTTCATATCCAATAGATTTGGCATACAAAATATCTGACCTCTCGATATGAGATATACCTTCTCTGTAAACCTGGCTCTCATCTATTTTGGTTGAGAATCCTAAACTTGCCAGGATTGCGGCTTTTGAAGCGGCGTCAAAACCTTCGGTATCTTTTTCTGGACTTGATTTTTCCGCAAATCCAGCATCTTGTGCTTGTTTAAGAGCGGTATCAAAATCAAGGCCATCTATTGACATGGAAGTAAGGATATAGTTAGTAGTTCCGTTAACGATGCCTAAAAATCTAGTAATATTTTCCGCTTTAAGTGATTCCCTTAACACCTTAACTATTGGGATTGCACCAGCAACAGCTGCCTCATAGAATAGATCAACTCCTGATCTTGAAGCCAACTCTTCAAGTTCGTTACCATATTTAGCAATCAGTTCCTTGTTGCCAGTAACAACAGATTTCTTGTTTTTAAGTGAAGTTTCGACGATATCTTTAGCTGGGTCTAACCCACCAACGAGTTCAACGACAATCTCAATCTCATTATTGTTAACTACGTCTTGCCATTTATCGGTCAATGAAATTCCGGTTAAAGTCGTACTTCGTGCTTTATTAATTTCCTTTACTGCAAGCGCAACTATTTCAATGTCCGCTTCTCCATGTAACAGATCAATGAGTGCAGACCCGACCGTTCCGCAACCAACTATCCCAATTTTTGAACGACGATTGTCCACATATCGAGGCTATATTAGATTTAGGTAGTGTGTGAAAATTTCGATCAATTTATGCAGGTTACACATCGAGACGTAACAAGTCGTCGGTCGTCTCTCTTCGAATTACTAACCTATGGTCTCCATCCTTGACAAAGACCACTGCTGGACGAGGAACTTTGTTGTAGTTTGAAGCCATCGAGTATCCATACGCTCCGGTAACTGGCGTTATCACGAAGTCTCCAACAACAGTGTCTTGAGGCAAAGATGCTTCATCCACCAAAATGTCTCCCGATTCGCAGTGCTTTCCTACTATTCGAGCGTTCATCGGTCTTTCAGCGTCTGTCTCACGAGGTAGAAAGGCTTCATACCCACTTCCATAAAGAACAGGTCTTGGGTTGTCACTCATGCCTCCATCAACAGCAACATAGGTCCTAATGCCTTCGATACGTTTGATCGTGCCTATTCTATATATTGTTATACCTGCTTGGGCAACAATAGATCTTCCGGGTTCAGTTGAGATTTCAGATCTTATTCCATTTTTTTTTGCAAATTGCTTTAACTTCTTTCCCCAATTTGAAATTGAATGTGAGGTTTCTCCATTTACGTAAGGAACCCCTAAACCTCCGCCAACAACCAACTCCTTGCAATTATGCATTTTGACAAACTCCGCAATATTTTCAATTGCGGCTTCAAAGCCATCCAAATCAAATATTTGGCTTCCAATGTGCATATGAACCCCAAGAATATCTAATCCATTAATTTCCTTAATAAGGCCGTAGGCTTTCTCTGCTTCTCCACCATATAGAGAAAAACCAAACTTCGAATCCTCTTGTCCAGTCTTAACGAACTCATGAGTATGTGCTTCTACACCAGGAGTGACGCGAATCAAGACACTGACAACTTCATCATTTTTGTGCGTTGTGACTATTTTTCTAAGTTTCTCAATCTCATCAAAACTGTCCACTACAATCCTGCCAACCTTGTAAGCTACACCTTCAACTAACTCTCGACTCGACTTGTTGTTCCCATGAAAAACAATCTTCTCTCCTGGAACGCCCGCAGCTACTGCGACGGCAAGCTCACCTGCGGTAGAGACGTCGATTTTCATACCCTCTTCAAACGCAATCTTTGCCATCTCCTTGCAAAAAAACGCTTTTGATGCATAAGCAACATTAGGTCCAAACGTTGAAACTGCTTCTTTACATCTCGACCTAATATGATCTTCGTCATAGACAAAAAGTGGAGTGCCATAGATATCAGCAATTTCTAGAATGTCATTGTCTGCTAAGAATAGCCTGCCACTAGAACTTATTTCGGCTGAGTCAGGAAGCAATGTAATTGACACTGGATCGCTCTTGGTTCCACTCACATTTTTTAAAGATCTTTTCATATTCACATCTTTTCTGGCATAGAAACACCGAGTAAGTTGAGTGTTATTTCAAATACTGTTTTAACTCCAACTACAAGTGCTAAACGACTTCTTTGAATCTCTTCATTATCGTTTAGTACAGGGCAGTCATGATAAAAACTGTGAAACGCTCCAGCTAAAGATCTAACGTATGTTGTTACTTTGGAAGGCGTTCTAGATTTGACAGCATCCTCTAAAACGTCTTCAAGTTCATCAATAATCCTTAACATTTCAAGTTCCTTTAGATGGTTCAAAGTTATGTTTTGCGTTGAAAGTTCATTAATATTTACCCCCGCATCAGATGCTCGTCTCAAAATTGAAGATATACGTGCATATGCATACTGTACATAGTAAACAGGGTTTTCCATGGATGTCGACTTAACAAGGTCAATGTCTAAAGTCGTTGCTTGGTCGATTGAATTCATCAAACTAAGTAGCCTCGTAGCATCAACTCCAATATCATCAATAAGCGTACTTAATCTGACGAAATTACCACTCCTTTTGGACATCTTCGATCCGACAAGTGAGACCATCTGCCCAAGCTTAATTTCAAGCCTATTAGGTTCAATCCCTAAAACTTCCATCGATGCCTTAAGTGTGGCCACTTGACCGTGGTGATCCGCACCAAATATATCTATTACCCGATCAAAACCCCGGGTAATAAACTTATCTCTGTGGTAAGCAATGTCCCCTCCGGTGTACGTTACGTCGCCATTAGACTTTACTAGCACCCTATCTCGGCTGTCGCCTAAACTCTCACTTTTGAGCCAAAGAGCTCCTTCATGCTCATAAATTACATCTCTCATCTTTAGTTCTTCAATTGTTTCTTTTACTGCGCCACCTTCTTCAATTGAAGCCTGAGAGTACCAGCTGTCAAAAGCAACGCCTAGTTTCAAAAGCGTTTCTTTGATATCTAGAAGTATCTCATCTGCAGCCCATCTACCAGCTTCAACAACATCATCGCTGCCGATATACTTCCGTGCCAGTTCGCTTACGTACTCTCCTTGGTAGCCATCATCGGGAGGCAGCTCACCATTTTTCCTTGCAATTACACTCTTTCCTAAATTTCTAATCTGGCCACCAGTATCATTTACATAGTACTCTTTTTCTACTTTGTAACCTGCTCTAGTAAGAAGTCTCGACAGTGAGTCCCCATAAGATGCCCACCACCCATTTCCAACATGAAGAGGCCCAGTTGGATTAGCTGACACAAACTCAATCTGAATCGACTCTCCTTTTCCAAAATCAGTCCGCCTAAAGCTATTAAATCCGTCTTCTAGGACTTCAATTAAGACTTTAATAAGCCAACCATTTCCAACATAAAAATTAATGAAACCGGGCCCTGCAATTTCAATTTTTTCAATATCACCTAAATAATCAGAAGCTGAATTGGCTCCAACTTTACTCTTAATATCTGCAATCAGCTCAGCGGCAAGCTCTCTAGGTGATTTAGATAGCTTTTTTGCAAAAACCATTGCAATATTTGTAGAAAAGTCTCCATGCTCTCTAAG